>QHUR01000110.1 GCA_003221995.1 Gemmatimonadota bacterium
GCACGCCCATCTGGAGCCCCGACTACGTGAAGCTCGCCGCGGCGTACGGGATTCCCGGATGGCGCGTCGAGCGGGCCGACGAGCTCGGGGACGTGCTCGCGCTGGCGAACGCCGAGCGTGGGCCGGCGTTGGTCGAGCTCGTGATCGAGCAGGAGGCGAACGTGTTCCCGATGATCCCGCCGGGGGGCTCGCTGTCGGAGCCGATCGAGACGGCCCCGGCCGCGGCGGCCACCTGAGCGGCGCGGTGGCGGAGCCGACCCATGCGCTGTCCGTGCTGCTGGACGACGACGTGTTCGCGCTCAACCGGGCCGTCGGCGTCGTGCGGCGCCGCAACCTTCCCATCGCGAGCATCGCGGTGGGCCCGTCTCACATTCCCGGAGCCTCGAGGCTGACTGTCATGATGCAGACCGACGACGCCGGTGCGGATCGCATGGTGAAACAGCTGCAGAAGACCTACGGCGTGCGCGAGGCGGAGCTGCTGCGCGCCGCCGACGCCGTGGCCCGCGAGGTGGCACTCGTCCGGGTCCACGCCCCGGTTCAAGTCCACCAGGAGCTCACGGAGATCGCGGAGCTGTTCAAGGCCGAGCTGGTCGACGAGGGGCCGGACGTGTTCGTGCTCCAGGTCACCGGGGCGGCGTGGTTCACCCTGTCGTTCATCCGGGCGCTCGAGCGCTTCGGCATCATCGAGGTGGCGCGCAGCGGCGCCGTGGTCGTGCGCGGCGCGGCGCCCGCCCCTCGTCCCTCTACGTCCGCAGCGGAGACCGTGCTATGAAATCGCCCAGTGTGCACATCTTCTACGACCGCCACGCCGACCGCCGCTGCTTGGACGGCCGCACCATCGCCATCATCGGCTACGGCAGCCAGGGCCACGCCCACGCCCTGAACCTGCGGGAGAGCGGCGCCCGCGTCACCGTGGGCCTGCGGCCGGACGGCGCCTCGTGGCGGCGCGCGGCGGCGGAAGGGCTCGACCTGCGGCCGGTCGCCGAGGCGGCCGCCGTCGCCGACATCATCATGATGCTTGTCCCCGACCAGACGGCCCGCGCCGTCTACGAGGCGGGCGTCGCCCCGGCGCTCGCGCCCGGCAAGACCCTGATGTTCGCCCACGGCTTCAACGTGCACTTCCAGGAGATCACCCCTCCCGCGAACGTGGACGTCTCGATGATCGCGCCGAAGTCGCCCGGGCATCTGGTGCGGAGCGAGTTTCAGGCGGGGCGCGGCGTCCCGGCGCTCGTGGCCGTCCATCAGGACGCGAGCCGGCACGCCCTCCAGGACGCGCTCGCATACGCGTCCGGAATCGGCTGCACGCGCGCGGGCGTGATCGAAACGACCTTCCGCGAGGAAACGGAGACCGACCTGTTCGGCGAGCAGGCGGTCCTGTGCGGCGGCGTGACCGCGCTCGTCAAGGCCGGGTTCGACACCCTCGTCCAGGCCGGCTACTCGCCGGACCTCGCGTACTTCGAGTGCATGCACGAGCTGAAGCTGATCGTCGACCTGATGTACCGCGGCGGCCTGAAGTTCATGCGCTACTCGATCAGCGACACGGCCGAGTACGGCGATTACACGCGGGGACCGCGCATCATCACGGACGAGGTGCGGGAAGAGATGCAGGAGATCCTGGCCGAGATCCGGAGCGGCACCTTCGCGCGCGAGTGGATCGACGAGTGCCGCAACGGGGCGAAGCGCTTCCAGGCGCTGCGCGTGCGGGAGAACGACCACCTCATCGAGCGCGTGGGCGCGAAGCTGCGGGCGATGATGCCGTGGTCTGAGGAGGGCAAGGCGCACGCCGCGGGCGACGGCGGGCCGGCCCGCGAGCGCGCCGGGGCCGCCGCCGCGGGATGATTCCCCGCACGCTGTTCCAGAAGATCTGGGACGCGCATGTGGTGCACCGGCTCCCGGAGGGGCCGGCGCTCATCTACGTCGATCTCCACCTGGTGCACGAGGTGACCTCGCCGCAGGCGTTCGAGGGGCTGCGCCTCACCGGGCGGCGCGTCCGCCGTCCCGACCTCACGATAGCCACCGTGGACCACAACGTGCCGACGGGCGATCGCCTGACGCCGATCGCGGATGCGGTGGCCGCGCGCCAGCTCGAGGCCCTGCAGCGGAACGCCCGCGAGAGCGGCGTCGAGCTCTTCGACCTGCACTCGCCCCACCAGGGCATCGTGCACGTCATCGGCCCCGAGCTCGGTCTCACGCAGCCGGGCATGGTGATCGTGTGCGGCGACTCGCACACCTCGACGCACGGCGCTTTCGGGGCCCTGGCGTTCGGCATCGGCACCAGCGAGGTCGAGCACGTGCTCGCGACCCAGTGCCTCGTTGCGTCGGAGCCGCGCACGCTCGAAGCGCACTTCCTGGGTCGTCCCGGCACGGGCGTCGCCGCCAAGGACCTGATCCTCGCCTTGATCGGGCAGATAGGCACGGCGGGTGCCACGGGGCACGTGATCGAGTACACCGGGGAGGCGATCCGCGCCCTCTCGATGGAAGAGCGGATGACCGTGTGCAATATGTCGATCGAGGCGGGGGCGCGGGCCGGCTTGATCGCGCCCGACGAGACCACGTTCGCCTATCTCGCCGGTCGGCCGCGAGCCCCGCACGGCGCGGCCTGGACGCGGGCGGTGGAGCAGTGGAAGCGGCTCCCGAGCGACCCGGGGGCGGAATACGACGTCGGTATCGCGCTCGACGCCGCGACCGTCGCTCCGCAGGTGACGTGGGGCACGAGCCCCGGCATGGTCAAGGACATCACCGGGCGGGTTCCGCGTCCGTCGGACTTTCCCACCGAAGCGGAGCAGGGGGCGGCGGCGCGGGCGCTCGAGTACATGGGACTCGCGCCGGGCACGCCGCTCGAAGGCCTCCCGATCGACCGGGTGTTCCTGGGCTCGTGCACCAACGCCCGCATCGAGGACCTGCGGGTCGCGGCGCGAGTGGTGCGCGGGCACCGGGTAGCCCCCCACGTTCGGGCCCTGGTGGTTCCGGGCTCGCAGCAGGTCAAGGCCCAGGCGGAGCGCGAGGGACTGGACCGCATCTTCCGGGAGGCGGGCTTCGAGTGGCGCAACTCGGGGTGCTCGATGTGCCTCGGTATGAACGCCGATATCCTGCAGCCCGGTGAGCGCTGCGCCTCGACCTCCAACCGCAACTTCGAAGGGCGGCAGGGGCGCGGCGGCCGGACCCACCTGATGAGCCCGGCGATGGCGGCGGCGGCCGCCGTGGAGGGGAGGCTGGTGGACGTGCGGGAGTGGGAGCTCGCGTCCTGATGGAGCCGTTCGTCCGGTCCGTGGGCAAAGCCGCGGCGCTGCCGCGTGCCAACGTGGACACCGACCAGATCGTGCCGAAGCAGTTCCTCAAGCGGCTGGAGCGCACGGGCTTCGGTCCCTCCCTGTTCCACGATTGGCGCTACCGGCCCGACGGCGCTCCGAACCCCGACTTCGAGCTGAACCGGCCGGAGGCGCACGGCGCCACCGTACTCGTCACCGGGGCCAACTTCGGCTGCGGGTCGTCGCGCGAGCACGCCGTCTGGGCCCTCGCCGAGTACGGGTTCCGCGCCATCGTGGCGCCGTCGTTCGCCGACATCTTTTTCGCCAACTGCTGCCAGAACGGGCTCCTGCCGGTGCGCCTGCTGGCGCGCGAGGTGGACGAGCTGCTGCGTCGCTGCCGGGCCGCGGGGGGCGAGTACTGGCTGACGGTGGATCTGGAGCAACAGCGCGTGGAGGACGGGGCGGGCTTCAGCGCGCCCTTCCCGATGGATCCTTACCGGCGGGAGATGCTGCTCCGCGGGCTCGATGAGATCGGCCGCACGCTGCTCGAGGAGCCGCGGATCGCCGAGTACGAGCGCCACCGCGCCGCCGGGACCGCCCCGTGAAGGAATGGATCATCGCCGTCCTGCCGGGCGACGGGATCGGGCCCGAGGTCACGGCGGAGGCGGAGCGGGTCCTGGAGGCGGTGGCGGAGCGCTTCGGGCTGGGGTTCGCGACGGGCTGCTACGCCGTGGGCGCGGCCGGGGTGGAGACGGCGGGGGATCCGCTGCCCGAGGAGACGCGCGCCGCCGCGTCCGCGGCCGACGCGGTCCTGCTGGGCGCCGTGGGCGATCCGGCGTTCGACCACGCGCCCCGCCACCTCAAGCCCGAGACCGGTTTGCTCGCGCTGCGCACGCTGCTCGGCGTCTACGCGAACCTCCGCCCCGTGGCGATCCATCCGGCCCTCGCGGGCCGCTCTCCCGTGAAGCCCGATCGCCTGCGCGACGTGGACTTGTTGATCGTGCGCGAGCTCACCGGCGGGCTGTACTACGGGGAGCCGCGGGGGAAGAACGCCCTTCAGGCACTCAACACCCTCGCCTACTCGACCTCCGAGATCGAGCGCGTGGCGCGCGTCGCGTTCCAGGCCGCGCGCGGCCGCCGCCGGCTCGTGGCGTCGGTGGACAAGGCGAACGTGCTCGAGGTGTCGCAGCTGTGGCGGGAGACGGTCACCCGCATCGGGCGGGACGAGTATCCCGACGTCCGCCTCGAGCACCTGTATGTGGACTACGCCGCGATGCGCCTGGTCGCGGAGCCGGCCTCGTTCGACGTGCTGCTCACCGAAAACACGTTCGGCGACATCCTGAGCGACGAGGCGGCGGTGCTCGTGGGGGCGCTCGGTCTCCTGCCGTCGGCGTCGCTCGGCGCGGGACCCGGACTGTTCGAGCCGATCCACGGCTCGGCGCCGGGGATCGCGGGGCAGGGCGTGGCGAACCCCATCGGCGCCATCGCGTCGGTGGCGATGCTGCTGCGCCACGGGCTCGGGCTCGCGCAGCCGGCGGACGCCGTGGAGGCGGCCGTGCGCGCGGCACTCGCCGGAGGGGCGCGCACCAAGGACATCGCGGCGCCCGGCGAGCCGGTGCTCGGCACGCGCGCGATGGGAGATCGGATTGTGGACCTTGTGGGGAGCGCGGCGCTAGAGATCCGTCACGGCTCCGAGGCTCGAGCTCGAGACCAGGCGCGCGTACTTCGCGAGCACCCCTGACGTGTACTTGGGCGCGGGGGGCTGCCAGCGGGCACGGCGCCGCGCCAGCACGTCATCCGCCACGTCGAGTCGGAGGAGTCGCCGCTCGGCGTCGATCGTGATCGCGTCGCCCTCTTCCACCAGCGCCAGGGTCCCGCCCGTCGCGGCTTCGGGCGCGACGTGGCCCACGACCAGGCCATAGGTGCCGCCCGAGAACCGCCCGTCGGTGACGAGACCCACCGCGTCGCCGAGCCCGGCCCCGATGATCGCGGAGGTCGGGGACAGCATCTCCCGCATTCCGGGCCCGCCTTTCGGCCCCTCGTAGCGAATCACGACCACATCCCCCGCCCGGATCCTCCCCGCGAGGATGGCGTCCAGGCAGGCTTCCTCCGAGTCGAACACCCGCGCCGGGCCCGTCAGCGCGAGTCGCTTCGCGCCGCTCACCTTCGCGACCGCCCCCTCGGTCGCGAGGTTGCCGCGCAGGATCGTGAGGTGGCCCCGCGGATAGACGGGTCTGTCCCAGGGGCGGATCGCCTCCTGGTCCCGCCGCGGCTCCGCCGGAACGTCCTTCAGGATCTCCGCCATGGTCTGGCCGGTGATGGAGCGCGCCTCGCCGTGCAAGACGCCGTGGGTGAGCAGCAGCTTCATCACCTGGGGAACGCCCCCCGCCCGGTGGAGGTCCGTGGTGACGAAACGCCCCGACGGCTTGAGGTCGCACAGCACGGGCACGCGGGCGCGCATCGCTTCGAAGTCGTCGAGGGCGAGCGGCACCTGCGCGGCGTGGGCGATGGCGAGCAGGTGGAGCACGGCGTTGGTCGACCCGCCGATCGCCAGTGTCACGGCGATTGCGTTCTCGAACGCGTGACGCGTGAGGATGTGCCGCGGCCGGAGGTCGTTGTGGATGGCCCTGACCAAGACCTCGGCCGAGCGCGCGGCGCTATCGGCCTTTTCGGCGTCCTCGGCCGCCATGGTGGAGGAGTAGGGGAGGCTCATCCCCATCGCCTCGAAGACGGAGGACATCGTGTTGGCCGTGAACATCCCTCCGCACGAGCCGGCGCCCGGGCAGGCACGCCGCTCGACCTCGAGCAGCTCGGCGGCGTCGATTTTCCGGGCGCTGTACTCGCCCACCGCTTCGAACACGCTCACGACGGTGAGGTCGCGGTCCTTGTAATGGCCCGGCTTGATGGTGCCGCCGTACACGAACACGGCGGGGATGTTCATGCGGGCCATCGCGATCATCGCGCCGGGCATGTTCTTGTCGCACCCGCCCACGGCGAGGAGACCATCCATGCACTGGGCGTTGCAGGCGGTCTCGATCGAGTCGGCGATGACCTCGCGCGAGACGAGCGAATACTTCATTCCCTCCGTGCCCATCGAGATGCCGTCGCTCACGGTGATCGTACCGAAGGTTTGCGGCATCGCCCCGGCGGCCTTGAGCGCCGCCTCCGCGCGCCGGGCCAGCCCGTCCAGCCCCACGTTGCAGGGCGTGATGGTGCTGTAGGCGTTGGCGACGCCCACGATGGGCTTCTCGAAGTCGCGATCCCCGAACCCCACGGCGCGGAGCATCGCGCGGTTGGGAGAGCGCTGCACTCCTTCCGTGATGGTGCGGCTGCGCAGGTTCCCGCTCATGGCGAATAAGCTAACGGCGAATACGAAGCCCCACACCACCGGAGGTGATGTGGGGCTTGCCGCTCGGACGGGCGGCCCTCAGCTCTCCACGAGGATCAGGAACTTCGATGTTTTCCAGAACTCGTCGGGGTCGGCGATCTTGAGGCGGTCGCCCGCGATCTCGCCGTGGTCGCCGGGCGGGGTGGCGAGGCCCCGCACGTCCTGCCGCGACGCGATGCGGTACGGCTTGTCGTCGGGGAACGGGATCTCGGTCACCTTGGTCTTGTCGATCGCGTGGAATGCGGCGGGGTCGAGCTCCCGCGCCGGCTGGATTGTCTGGCCCGACTTCCACAGGACGAAGAGGAAGCGGCTGCCACCTTCCTTCACGATGATGCCGTTCTTCAGCAACTCGTCCTTGGTGCCGATCACGTAGTAGACGGTGTTCAGCTTCTCCTGCAGCTGGTTTACCGAGTCGACCAGCGCGACCTTGTCGGCTGAGAACTGGTTGATCTGCTCCGTCAGGTCGTCGATCGTCGCCTTCTGCGTCGCGATCACCGTCTGGTAGTTTGTGACCGTCTCCCCGAGCGTGGTGCGCAGGCTGTCCGAGAGCGTGCTCAGCTCGCGGATCCGCTGCTCGCTCGCCTTCAGCTTGGCGTCGCTCGCGTTCACCTTCTCGGTGATGAAGCGGACCCTCTGGATCAGGCTGTCGCGCGACGCGCGCAGCGGCGATTCGCGCGACACTCGCAGCTGCTTGATGGGCGCGCGCACCTTCGCGAGCTCGGCGCTGATCTCGCTCAGGAACCGCGACTGGTCGGCGAGCTCCTGGACCATCCGCTCGCGTTGCTGGGCGACGAGGTTCAGCGAGTCGAGCCTGGCCTGGACCTCGGGCGTGGGTCCCTGCTTGCAAGCGACCGCGGCGACGAGCGCGATCGGGAGCCAGGCCCGGCGCGCCGCGGAACGGCTAGTGTGAAGCATGTCGATCCCCTTTCTCTTGCCTCTTGCCACGGCCGGCGTGACGGGCGTCACGCGGCGCCGGGCGCGGTCGATGGGCCGTGCCCGGGGGAAGCCGCTCTCCTACCCCGCCGACCGCCCGACGTTTCCTGGCGCCTGACCCGAGGTTGAGTGACGGGCGCCCCGGGTGTTTCTTATGCGGTATGAGCGCAACCGGGCAGGACCGACAGCTGCTGCTCGTGCGGGTGGCGCCCGAGGTGGCGACCAAGGCCCGCCGCACGCGCCGCCGCTTCCAGCGGTGCCTCACGGAGAACCTCCGGGACGCGCTGCGGACGGCGGGGTACGCCGCCAGCGTGCACGACCGCTGGGGCCGCCTGTTCGTCGAGGCAGGCGACGCGTCGGCGGCCGGGGTGATCGCCACGGTCTTCGGCGCGGCGTCCCTCTCGCTGGTGGAGGCGCGCTGCCCCGCGACGCTCGACGACATCGTGCGCGTGGGCGAGCGGGTGTACGCCGAGCGCGTGCGCGGGCGGACGTTCGCGGTGCGGGCGCGCCGCAGCGGTCGCGAGGCGTTCCGTACCCGCGACGTCATGGTGCAGCTCGGCGCCGCGCTGGACCGCTACGGCGACGTGAACCTCGACCACCCCGACGTCACGGTGTTCGTCGAGGCGCGGGATGGCGAGGCGCTGTTCTTCAGCGACCACGTGGCGGGCGCGGGCGGCCTGCCGCTCGGTGCGGAGGGGCGGGCCGTCTGCCTGTTCTCGGGCGGGTTCGACTCGCCGGTCGCCGCGTGGCTGCTGCTCAAGCGCGGCGTGGCGCTCGACTACGTCTTCTGCAACCTGGGCGGTGAGGCGTACGAGCGGTCGGTCGTTTCGGTGGCGAAGATCCTGGCGGACCGCTGGAGCCACGGGTACCGGCCCGTGCTCCACGCGATCGACTTCACACGGCCGTTGGAGGAGCTGCGGCGCGCCGTGGAGCCGCGCTACCGGCAGGTCGTGCTGAAGCGGCTGATGTACCGCGCGGCCGAGGCGGTGGCGCGCGAGCTGCGGGCTACCGCGATCGTCACCGGAGAGTCCGTGGGCCAGGTGTCCTCGCAGACGCTCGACAACCTCCGGGCGATCGGCGAGGCGACGACCCTGCCCGTCCTCCGCCCGCTCATCGGCTTCGACAAGATCGAGATCATCGCGCGTGCCCGCACCATCGGCACCGCCGCGGTGAGCGCCCACGTGCGCGAGTATTGCGCGATCGAGCAGGCCCGCCCCGTGACGCACGCGAGCCCGCAAGCCGTGGCGGACGAGGAGTCGCGCGTGGACCTCGCCGTGCTCGACGAAGCCGTGGCAGCGCGCAAGCGCCTCGACCTGCGGGCGCTCACCGCGACCGACCTCATCCAGCCGTACCTGTTCGCGGCCGACATCCCGGACGGCGCCGTCGTGCTCGATTGCCGGGAGCCGCAGCACTACGAGGCCTGGTGCTGGCCCGGGGCGGAGCGTTGGGATCCGGTGGACCTCGCCGAGCGCTTCCCGGCG
>QHUR01000111.1 GCA_003221995.1 Gemmatimonadota bacterium
CGGAACAGCACGCAGCCGCACCCGTAGGGCTGCAGCCCGTGCTTGTGGGGGTCGATCACGATCGAGTCCGCCTCGCCCAGCCGGTCGTAGGTCCGCCGCGCCTCGGCCGACAGATTGTCCGCCAGTCCGAAGTAACCGCCGTACGCTGCGTCCGCGTGCAGACGGAAGCCGTGCCGGTCGCGCAGCGCGAGCACCGCGGGTAAGGGATCGACCGATCCCACGGCGGTCGTCCCGATCGTGGCCACGACCGTGCCCACGCCGCCCCGCTGTAAGCGATGCTCCAGCGCGGACACGTCGAGCCGGCCACGGCCATCGCACCGCACGGACTCGAACGGCAGGCCGAGCACGGCGCTGATCCGCTGATGCGTGTAGTGCGCCTGCTCCGATGCGACGACCGCAGCGCCGGGACGGAGCTGCCCCGCCACCCACAGCGCCTCGAGGTTCGCCATCGTGCCGCCGCCGCACAGGTGACCGAGGTGCGTCTCCCACCCGAACAGCCGGGCGAGGTCGGCGACCGCCTCTTGCTCCATCGCCGAGCTCGCGCGACCGCCGTCCCGGGCGTGGTTGTTGGGATTGAGCCACAGGGCGAGCGCATACGCGAGCCGCGCCACGGGGTGCGGTGGCTTGAGCATCTGCCCGGCGTAGAGCGGGTGGAAGTACGGGAAGTTGTCTTGGAGGCGCTCGGCGACGTCGAGGAGCACGCGCTCCAGCCCCGCCGCATCCTCAAGCTGCGTGCCCGATGGAGGTAGTCCCGCGAACCCCGCTGCGAGCCGGTCGAGGGCCCGGCGAAGCATGGTCAGAGATTGCGTGTCGAGCACGCCTGGTGCAGGGTCCATCGTCAGTCTAACGTTGGTTACGTCGGACTCCCCTGTCCATTGGAGCAGCGGCGACGATGCTCGTGTACCTAAACGGCGAGTACCTGGACCACGACCGCGCCACGGTGTCGGTGGACGACCGCGGCTTTCTGTTCGGTGACGGCGTGTACGAGGTCACCCGGGCGCGGAACGGACGGCTGTTCGAACCGGGTCGCCATCTGCGGCGGCTCGGGCGCGGCCTCGAGGCGCTTGGCATCGCGCCGCCCGCGGGGTTCGAGCCGGAAGGGGGGGCGTTGGCCGAGATCTCGGACCGGTTGCTCCGCGACAGCGGTCTCGTGAGCGGGGACGCGCTCCTCTACCTCCAGATCACCCGAGGGGCGGCGCAGCGCACGCACCACTTCCCGCCAGCGGGCACGCCTCCCACCGTGTTCCTGCAGGCGAATCGCCTCGCCGTGCCCGACGACGTGCGCGCGCGTGGCGCTACGGCGATCACGACGCCGGACCTGCGGTGGCAACGCTGCGACCTGAAGACCGTGCAGCTGCTCCCCAACGTGCTGGCGAAGCAGCAGGCCGTCGCGGCCGGCGCCTTCGAGGCCGTCTTCGTCCGGGACGCGATCCTCACGGAGGGGGCGAGCACCAACCTGTTCGCGGTGATCGGTGGCGCGCTCCGCACCCATCCCGCCACGGAGCGCATCCTCCCGGGCATCACCCGCGAGGTCATCTTGGAGCTGGCCAACGAGCAGGGGCTCTCCGTCGTCGAGCAGCCCGTCGCGGTCGCGGACCTGTCCCGCGTGACCGAGCTGTTCCTGACGAGCACCAGCAACGACGTCATGCCCGTCGCGCGCCTCGACGGGCGTGTCGTGGGGAGCGGACGCCCCGGACCGGTCGCCCGGCAGCTGCAGGCGGCGTTGCGCGAGCGGCTGGAGCGCGACACGGCGCAGGCGCCGGCCGTCTAGGAAACCCCGCGCCGGCATGCGCCCCGAGCGCTGGCTCGCGCTGCTCCACGAGATCGCCGACCGGGCCGACGAGCTCGCGTTGCGCGGCTTCCGGTCGCCCCGCCTTCAGGTCGAGGAGAAGCCCGACCACAGCCCCGTCTCCGAGGTGGACAAGGCCATCGAGGCGATGGCCCGCGAGCTCGCGCGCGAGCGTCATCCCGGCCTGGGCGTGTTCGGGGAAGAGCAGGGGGACGATCCTGGGACCGCCGGCGCCCGGCTCATCGTCGATCCCATCGACGGCACGGTCAGCTTCGTGCGCGGCATCCCGGTCTTCGGAACCCTCCTCGCCGTCGAGGCGGAGGGCGAGGTCGTGGCGGGCGTCGCGAGCGCGCCCGCGCTCGGCGCCCGCTGGCACGCCGCCCGCGGCTCCGGTGCGTTCTCGGGAACGCGCCGCCTTCGCGTGTCGGAGGTCGGCGATCTCCGTCAGGCGATGCTGTTCCACTGCGATCTCGGGTCCGGCGGCGAGGGGCCGCCACCCGGGATCATGCGGCTGCTGCGGCACGTGAACCGCACCAGAGGATTGGGTGACTTCTACCAGCACGTGCTGGTCGCCGAAGGCGCGGGTGAGATCGCGATTGACCGGGTCGTCCATCCATGGGACATCGCCGCCCTCCAGGTGATCGTCGAGGAGGCAGGGGGGCGCGCCACGGGGCTCGGTGGTGAGCGCTCGATCTACGCCGGCACGCTGGTGAGCTCCAACGGGCTCGTGCACGACGCGGCGCTCGCCGTGCTCAGGGGAGGGGAGGAGACGATCGGGAAGCCTTGAAACGGAGGCGCCCCTGGCTATCTTGACTCGCCGAGTCGCGAATTCCCACCACCCGGAGGTCCTCGATGGCGCTGCTCTCCGATGCAGGCGTGGAGTTGCTGCTCCGCTGGCTGCACTTCCTGGCGGGCATCACGTGGATCGGGCTGCTGTATTACTTCAACTTCGTCCAGGGGCCCTTCTTTGCCGAGGCGGACGGGGCCACGAAGAGCGCCGCCACCCAGAAGCTCGTGCCGCGCGCGCTGTGGTGGTTCCGGTGGGGGGCGATGTTCACCTTCCTCTCCGGTGCGGCGATCATCACCAAGCGGGTGCTCCAGGCGCCGCCCGGCACCTCCGTCATGACCAGCCCCTGGGGCGAGGCCATCTTCACGGGCGCCCTGTTCGGGACGCTGATGTTCTTAAACGTCTGGCTCGTGATCTGGCCGAAGCAGCAGGTCGTGATCGCCTCGGCCGTGGCGGCAGCGGGGGGCGGCCAGGCGAATCCGGCGGCGGCCGCCGCGGGGCGGCGGGCCTTCCTGGCGTCGCGCACCAACGTCGTGTTCTCCGTGCCGATGCTCTTCTTCATGGGGGCGGCCACCCACCTGCCGCCGAGCCAGGTCACGCATCCCAACAGTTACTGGGTGGGCCTGCTCGTCGTCGCGGGCTTGGTCGAGCTCAACGCGCTCACGGCAACCAGCGGTCTCACGACGAAGCCGATCGAGAAAATCTCCGGCGTGATCACGACGGGCTTCGTCGTCTGGGCCATCGTGTACGGACTCGTGCGTTTCTGGTTGGTGGGCTAGCCACCCGGCGTCGCCCCCGCGCGAAAACGCAGCAGCGCCCTGGCCCGGAAGGGAGTGATGGGTCTCACGGTCCAGGGCGCCCGGCGGGCGCAGCGTGCCTATCTTAGGGCATGGCCTCGGTCATCCTCCGCAATCTCACGAAGACCTTCGACGGCGCGGCCCGGCCCGCCCTCCGGGAGCTCTCCCTGGAGGTTCGGGACGGGGAGTTGCTCGTGTTGCTCGGGCCGTCGGGCTGCGGCAAGACAACGGCGCTGCGCTGCATCGCCGGGCTCGACGAAGCGACCGAGGGTGAGATCCACATTGGCGAGCGTGACGTCACCCGTCTCCCCCCCGCCGAGCGCGACGTGGCGATGGTGTTCCAGAACTACGCGCTCTATCCCCACCTCACGGTGCGCGAGAACATCGCATTCGCCCTGGAGGTGCGACGCGTGCCCCGCAAGGAGATCCTTCGGCGCGTGAGCGAGGCGGCGCAGCGGCTCGGGCTTGCCGAGCTGCTGGAGCGCCGTCCCGCCCAGCTGTCGGGCGGGCAGCGCCAGCGCGTGGCGTTGGGGCGCGCGATCGTGCGCGCACCCCAGGCGTTCCTGTTCGACGAGCCGCTGTCCAATCTCGAGGCGCCCCTGCGGAGCGAGCTCCGGTCGGAGATCCTGAAGCTCCATCGGGCCCTCGGCGCCACGATGATCTACGTCACCCACGACCAGGTCGAAGCCATGACGATGGGGCAGCGGATCGCCGTGTTGTACGAGGGGCGGCTCCGCCAGGTCGGCACGCCGGCCGAGGTTTATGCGCGACCGGCGGACGTGTTCGTAGCGCGCTTCGTCGGGAGCCCGGGGATGAACGTGCTGCACGGCCGGGGGCGGCCGGTGGAGGAAGGGGGCAGCGTGATCGAGTGCGGGAGCCTGACGGTGCCCGTCGCGCTGGAGCACTACGAAGGCGAGATCGAGCTCGGCGTGCGCCCCGAGCACGTGACGCTGAGTCCGCCGGAGAAAGGGTTGGGGAGCGCCGAAATCCTGATCGTCGAGCCGCATGGCCCGGAGACGCTCGTCCACCTCGACGCAGGCGGCCAGACGCTCGTCGCCCGCCTGCCGGGGTTGCTCGAGGTGCGCGTGGGCGACCGCGTCGGCGTCAAGCTCGACAAACGGCACTTCCACTTCTTCGACGCCTCCGGCGCCCGACTCGCATGAGACGCGCCCTCGCCTCCCTCGCCGCCCTCGCCGCGTGCGGTTGGGCCGGCGCCGCGGATCGGCGCGGGCAGGTCCGGCTCGAGGCCGTGACCGGCGCGGACTACCTCGAGACGCGCATCGAGCGCCGCGTGCTCGAGCCTTACCTCGCGGCCAACCCGGGGATTGGGATCGTCGAGCGAGGTGCCGGCACCTTCCCGACCGGCTACCGAGAGCGCATCCTGGCGTCCCTCGCGGCTGGCAGCCCACCCGACGTCTTTCGGCTCGACCAGGACGACGTGCCGGCCCTCGCGAACGGCCGCGTGGCGCTCGACCTCACCCCCTACCTCGACCGCGTGGGCGCGGACCTCGACTGCTTCAACCAGACGGCGCTGGGCATCTTCACGCGCGGGGACGCCGTGCTGGCGCTGCCCACCGGATACACGCCGATCGTCGTGGCCTACAACAAGGATCTTTTCGACCGGGCCGGGATCGCTTATCCCGCGGATGGGTGGACCTGGGACGACTTCAAGCGGATCGCGCACCGGCTCACGCGGGACACGGACGGCGACGGCCGGATCGACCAGTGGGGGGCGTACTTCGACCGGCGGGTGTTCGCGGCGCTGCCGTGGATCTGGTCGGGGGGCGGCGACGTGCTGTGTTCGGAGGGCCGCTGGGCTTCCGGATGCCTCGATGCCCCCAAGACGATCGAGGCGATCCGCTGGTACACGCGCTGGGTCACGACCGACAGCATCGCGCCGCGGCCCCCGAGCTCCGGCACGCCGGGGGCGCAGGGGGGCGGGGGGGCCGACGACGTGCGGCTGTTCTACACGGGCAAGCTGGCGATGGTGACGGCGGGGCACGCCTGGGTTCCGGGCCTGCGGGCCGCCGTCGCGCAGGGCCGGCTGCGGGTCGGCTTCGTCGCGATCCCGCATCGGATCGGCTCCGCGCCGGCGACCGCGATCTACGCGTCGGCGTACGCCGTCCCCGCGACCGTGTCGCGCCGCCGGCTCGCGGTGCAGCTCGCGGCTTATCTCGCGGACACACTTGCGCAGGCGCTGCGCGGCGAAGCGGGGGTCGAGGTGCCGGCCCTGACGCCCGTCGCGGAGGCGCTGGCGGCTCGCGACACCCTGGGCTGGGAGGCCGCGTTCCTGCGCGCGGCGCGGCACGGGCGAGTGCCCTGGAGCGCGCGCGTCGAGCAGTGGCGCGAGGTCGAGGCCGCCTTCTCGGATCTGCTGGACCGGATCGTGGTCGCGCAGGAGGATCCGGCGATCGCGGTGCACGACGCGGCCCAGCAGCTCGACGGGCTCCTGAGCGCCGCGCGATGACGGCCCTGCCGCGCTGGCGCGCCGGGGCGCTGCTCGCAGCGGCCGGGAGCGCCCTCCTGACGCTCGCCCTGGCGCGCTGGGCGGCGCGACGCTACGAGGCCGCATTCGCGCGGCGCAGCGCGGCGACCACCGCCGCGTATCTCGCACTCGTGACACCGCCGGCCCCGGTCGGCGCCGACTACAGCCTGCCGCAGCTCTTCATCCAGACGCGCTCGCTCAACGCGCTCCCCGGGTGGACGCCCCGCGTCGAGGTCTATCACGGCACCGCCCCGCTGCTCGAGGCCGGCGCACCGCCGCTGACGCCCGGCGTACTCGATCGGTTGCGCGGCCAGGCGGGAGCGAGTTGGCGCCGGGGTGTGGCCCTCGCTCCCCTGTTCGACCGGGACCGGTGGGACGTCGTGGGCGCCGTAGCGATCCGCCCGGTGGGGATCGCGCCTGGGTGGCTCGGAGGGTGGACGCTTCCTGCACTCGCGTTGCTCGCCGCGGCGGCGCTCGGCGCGCTTCGCACCCTGGGCGGGGAATGGGAGGCCGTGCGGCGGGCGCTCATGGCCTACGGAGCCGCCGGGGTGCTGTTCGGCGCGGCGGCCTACGTCAACGTGCAGCAGGCGGCGCGGGCGTCGACCGACCAGTGGCTGGCGGACGCGCGGCTCCTGATGCAGGAGGCGTCCGCGCGCCTGCCCCAGGGCCGGCCCACGCTGGTGGATCTCGCTCCCCTCGCAGGCGGAGCGCAGGTCGCGCCGGGCGACAGCGCGACCACCCGCCCCACTCGGCAGCAGGTGGGGGGAGTGCCCAGCGCGGTGGTGGAGGTGCGCCTCAGCTCGCGGCGTTGGGTCGAGCTGCGCACGGCGCCGGCGGAGGCCGGGGCGCTCCCCTGGCTGGCGTTGCTCCTCCCGCTCGCCCTGATCGGGCCGCTCGCGGCCTGGGGGGCGGTGTGGGCTGAGCGCGAGGCCGCGCGTCCCCAGCGCCTGCGCGAGACGGCCGCAGCCTGGGGGTTCCTCGCGCCCGCCACGCTCCACCTCGCCATCTTCTCCTTCGCCCCGATCCTCCTCGCGGTATACGTGTCGCTGCACCGCTGGAGCCTGGTCGAGCAGGAGCGGCCGTTCGTGGGGCTCGCCAACTTCGACCAACTCGTGCGCGACCCGGCCGTGTGGATCGCGCTTCGCAACACGGCGCTTTACACGCTGACGGTCCCCGTCACCATGGTGCTGGCCCTCGGGGCGGCCCTCGCGCTGGGCCGCCGCACGTGGACCGCGCGCCTGGCGCGCACGGCGGTCTTCCTGCCGTACGCGTCATCGGTCGTCGCGGTCGCGCTGGTGTGGCAGTGGATGTACCACGCGGATTTCGGCGCGATCAACTGGGTCCTGTCGCTCGTCGGCGTGGGGCCCGTGGACTGGCTCGGGAGCCCGAACACGGCCCTGGTCGCGCTGATGATCGTCTCGCTGTGGGTGCAGGCCGGCTATCAGATGACCGTGTTCCTTGCCGGGCTGCAGGCGATTCCGCGTGACTATCTCGACGCGGCGCGCGTGGACGGGGCCGGCGCGTGGCGGCGGCTCCGGACGATCACCTTGCCGTTGCTCAAGCCGGTGACCCTGTTCGTGTTCGTCACCGGCATCATCAGCGCCTTCCAGGTCTTCACGTACGTCTACGTCCTCACGGGCGGCGGTCCGGGGCACGCGACCGATGTCGTCGCCTACCGGCTGTATCAGGCCGCCTGGGCGTTCTTGCAGTTCGGCTCGGCGAGCGCCCTGTCGCTGCTCTTGTTCGTCGTGTTGTTCGGTGCGACGTGGGGGCAGCTCCGGCTGCTCGAGCGACGGGTGCAGTATGACTAAGGCCGGGGAACGGTTCGCGCTGGGGCTCGTGCTGCTCGCGGCGCTCGCGACGGTGCTGCCCTTCCTTTATATGCTCGCCACCGCTCTGACGGGCCAGTGGGAGGCGTTCCGCTACCCACCCGCGCTCATTCGGGGCCGCGCCCACTTCGAGAACTTCCCCGCCGCGCTCACGGCGCTGCCGTTCGATCGGTTCTTCCTCAACTCGGCGATCGTCGCTACCTGCGTGGTCGTGGGCCAGCTGTTCACGAGCGCCATGGCCGCTTACGCGTTCGCGCGGCTGCGCTTCCCGGGACGCGACCGGCTGTTCCTCGGCTTCCTGTCCGTGCTGCTGGTGCCGGCGCTCGTGCTGCTCGTCCCGCGGTTCCTCATCGTGAACGCGCTGGGGTGGGTGGATACCTACGCCGGCTTGATCTCGACCGAGCTGGTATCGGTGTGGGGGATCTTTCTGTTGCGCCAGTTCTTCCGCACGATCCCGCGCGAGCTCGAAGACGCAGCGCGGCTCGATGGCGCGGGGGAATGGACGATCTTCCGGCGCGTCGTCTTGCCGCTTTCCAAGCCGGCGCTCGCCACGCTCGCCGTGCTCTCCTTCGTGGACCAGTGGAAGAGCTTCCTCTGGCCGCTCGTCATCGCCCGCTCCACGGAAATGCAGGTCGTGGAAGTCGGCCTGGCGAACCTCCACGGGTTGTACTACGCCAACTGGCCGTACCAGATGGCGGCCGCGGTGACGGCGACCGTGCCACTCTTGCTGCTGTACCTCGTCGCGCAGCGGTACTTCATTCGGGGGATTCAGATGACCGGGGTGACCTGACGCCCTCCAAGCCGCTACCGTGCCGGCGGTCGTCTGAACGTGATCTCCCAGCGAATGTCCCGGCCCTCCGCGTTTTCCTTCCACTCCACCCTGACGTGCCCGGACGGCAGGCTCTTCATCGTGCAGGGCAGGTCGGCCTTGCATGCCGAGGCGCGCAAGCCTCGCGGCACCGCGACAGTGACGGCGTATGGCCGGGCGTCGAGGTTCGTCGAGCGAGCCCGCAGCCTGCGGCTCCCCTGATCCCAGCTCTCCTCCGCGACGTCCACCACGCCTTGGACCACGTGGCGGGTGGTCCCGATGAGCTGCGGGTGTGCGGCGGCCGGGCGCACCGCGGCGACGAGGACGCTATGCGGCTCGAGCCGGGCGATCAGCTCGTCGCCCAGGTCCGGGAGCGGCGTGTTTTGCCACACGTCGTAGGCCGCGAACCTCGAGCCGCCGATCCCGAGCTCCGCGAGCGCCACCGCGACGTCCTGCGCCTCGTCCTCCCAGTTCACTAGGACAACCGTCCACCAGCGCGGCAGTCCCTCGATGATCCAGCTGCGGGGCGGCCGCTCGCGGCGCACGCTCCAGAGACCCCCATCGCCACCACCGTCGTAGACCCGCACCGCCAGCACGTTGTCGCCGCCCCAGTTGAGGGCGTCGGCGGGGACGCGGTAGCGGCGGAAGGCCCGCCACTCGCTGTGATAGGCGGGCGGGAAGGCGCCCGTCTGCCCGACCTTCACGCCGTTCACGAAGGTCTCGTCGACGTCGTCAACCTTTCCCAGCTCCAAGTACGCCGTCCGCCCGGCGGGAGCGACGGGCAGGGAAAAACGGCAGCGGTACCACGCGAAGCCGTCGTACCCCGGATGCCCGGCGCGCTCCCACCGTTCGGGCACGGCGATCGTCTCCCAGGCCTCTTCGTCGTACTCCCGAGCGCCGTAGCGTGCGTCATCGCCGGTGCGGAACCTCCACGGCCCCCCGATGGGGAACGCGTCGGCGCCGCTGACGAGCGCGGGCGCGACCGCCTGCTCGGGGGCGATCGCGCCTACGGGCCGCCCCGCCACAGGGGATACCGGGATCGTGCGCTGCAGGATCGCGACCCGCTCCGGAGGGAGCTTGGGCAGGTTGTCCGAGAAGAGCGTTGCGCCTCCCGTCACGGCGACGACGGAGGCCCAGACCTGTGCTTCGCGCTCGGTCAGCGGCGGACGCACTACCAGGCAGTCGGGGTCGTTGACCCAGACGGTGCGGTGATAGAAGCTGCGGAGGGCCGCGGCCCGCGCCGGGCCCTGAATGCCGCCCCAGGAGGCGTCGACGTCCCCGCCGATGCGCATGCCGTTCAGGAATCCAGGCGCGTGCTGGAGCGGCGCACCGCACCCGACCACGAACACCTCCGGACCCAGCCCGTCGCGGATCGCGGCGAGGCCCTTGCGATAGGCCTCGGCGTGCGTGAGCCCGCCGTAGTGCGCGGCGCCGGCGGTCGCCCACAGCAGGAAGTCGATCTTCACGTAGTCGTAGCCCCAGTCGCGCACGACGCGACGTCCCAAGTCGTACAGCCACTGCCGGACCTCGGGATGGGCGCCGTCGAGCGAATGGACCTTGCCGCCCCAATCGTCCCGCGTGTCCCACACGATCGCCCCGTCGGCATTCTTGAGGAGCCAGTCGGGGTGCTGGGCGGGCACGCCCGACCGCTCGGCGACGGCGAAGGGCGCCAGCCACAGTCCCGCCTTGAATCCGCGGCCATGGATCTGGTCGCTGAGCCAGCGGTGGCCGTGCGGGAACTTGTCATTCGTCTGCCAGTCGCCGGTCGCCCGCTGATAGCCGTCGTCGAGCTGCACGTAGCCGAAGAAGCGCCGGTCGAAGTGGGCGGCACAGAACTCGAGGTTGGCGATCATGTCCGCCTCGGTCACTCCTCCAGACAGCTCGTACCACGAGCACCACCCCGTCGGCACGGCCGCCGTGGCCAGGCGCTCGCGGTCCACTGGAGAGATGGGCGCGAACAAGAGGTCGAGCGCCTCCAGCCCGTCGCCCCTGGGCTGGTAGCAGAGCCGCAGCGTGGAGGCGTCGCCCTCGGGGCGCAGCGGCCGCGCGGGGAGCCACTCGCTCACGGCCTCGAGCTCCGTGCGCGACACCTCGACCTTCCCCTGACCGGGCTCCGCCGGGTCGAAGGCGAGCGCGAGGCTGTGGGAGCCACGCGTGAGGCCAATCGCGCCGTAGCTCTCAGACTGGCTTCCGGCGGCGCGCGCGGAGACTGTCTCGACGCTCGTCGCAGCCCAGGAATCGGCGCCGTTGACGAGCGCGAGCAGCGCGCCGCCGCCCGGCACGAGATCCGGCTCTGTGGAGTGGAAGAATCGCACGCCCCTCACGGTGGGCAGCACGCGGTCGGGATAGAGGGTCAGGGTGACGGCCGCCTGGGGAGCGTCGGCGTCTCCCAGCGACACGAATTCGGCTTCGAGCACGACGCCCGCCGCGCGGCCCCGCACGACAATCGCCTCACCGCCCGGCGGCCGCCGGCTTCCGACGGTACTATCCTGCAGATCGGCGAGCGTCACAAACGCGCCTCCGATCCAGGCGCCGAGCTCGGCGTCCCGGACGAGCGGGACCGGGCGGGCGTCCCCGGAGTACCACAGGGACCAGCGGTGTCGCTCGTCGAGCTCGAACCGCAAGCGCCCCACGCCCAACGCCCCACGCACCAGCGGTGGGGCGGACAGGCGGACAGGCGGACGGATGAGGGCTCCCGAGGCGGCTCCGGTGAGGAGAACGAACGTGCGTCGGTCCATGGCCTCAATGTCGATTTTGGCCATCGCTTTGTCCACGCTGCTCGCTGCGCTTCGTGACGCCGCTGGCGCGCCGGGAGCGCTATCCCTAGGTTAGCGGCCGATGGCCGCCCCTTCGCTCGACTCCGATAATCCCGGCCTCAGGGTCCTCGGCGAGGTCGCCGAAGTACTGGCCGCCAGCTTTCCCTCCGACGAGGCGCTCAGCTCGGTGGTGGGCGTGTTGCGGCGCGGGCTCGGCCTGCGCCGCTGCCGCCTCTGGGTGCGCAGCCCTGACGGTACGCGCTTCGCTGCCATCACCACGCCGGGCGACGACGCGGAGCTGCCGGGCTACGTTTCGGCGACGGCCCCGTGGCTGCGGGGCGGACCGCACCGTGAGCCGACCCCCGGCGGATCGATCCTCTACCTGCCGCTCAGTCACGAGGACGAAACGCTCGGCGCCCTGGAAGTGCTCATCCCCCAGGGGCGCTACGAGCACATGGCGCACGACGTCATTGTCGTCGCGGCGAAGATCCTCGCGCCCATGATCGCGGGCATGGAGCTGTCGCAGGACCTGGCGTCGGAGGTGGCGCTGCGCACTCGCGAGGTCGAGGCGCAACGCAACTTCGCGGCCCGCATCATCGACTCGCTGCCCGTCGGGCTGTACGTGATCGACCGCTCGTACCACATCCGCGCCTGGAACCGCAAGCGGGAGACTGGCACCGAGGGCGTGGCCCGCGAGGACGCGGTGGGTCGCGAAGTGTTCGAGGTGCTGGACCGCCAGCCGCGCGAGCTCTTGAAACGCGAGTTCGACCGGGTGTTCGACACGGGCGAGATCCAGGAGGTCGAAGTCGAGACCCAGACACCCGGGGGGCCACGGCACTATCGCATCACCAAGGTCCCGATGCGGGAGGACGCCGACGACATCTCCCACGTCATCACGATCGGCGAGGACGTCACCGAGTGGCGCCGGGCGCAGCGGCGGCTCGCCGAGACGGAGAAGCTCGCCGCGGTCGGGCAGCTGGCGGCGGGCGTGATGCACGAGATCAACAACCCGCTCGCCACGATCCTCGCCTGCACGGAGGCCCTGGGCCTGCGGACCGAGACGCTGCCGCCCCCCGAGCGGGGGAAGATGGCGGAGTACCTCAAGATCATCGACACCGAAATACAGCGCTGCCGGCGTATCGTGGAGAGCTTGCTCGAGTTCTCGCGTCCCAAGGGCGGTCAAATGCGACCCGTCGACCTGAACGAGGTCGTCGAGCAGACGCTGTTCCTGCTGAAGCACCATTCGCGCTTCAAGCGGGTGGGCGTGGTGCGCAAGCTGACGCCCGGCCTGCCGCCGGTGCGGGCGGATGCGGAGCGGCTGATCCAGAGCTTCATGGCGCTCATGCTCAACGCCATGGACGCGATGGACCCGCGCGGCACCCTCACCGTGCGCTCGCGCGTCAACCCCGAGCGCGAGGACGAGCTGCTGCTCGAGTT
>QHUR01000101.1 GCA_003221995.1 Gemmatimonadota bacterium
ATCTACTACCTCGACCCCGGCGTGCCCGAGCCGTACCGCGCGGCCTTCAAAGAGGGGGCGGCCTGGTGGAACCGTGTGTTCGAGGCCGCGGGCTTCAAGAACGCGTTTCGCGTGGACGACATGCCGCCCGACATGGATCCGATGGACGCGCGTTACAACGTGATCCAGTGGATCCATCGCACCGAGGCGGGCTATTCGATCGGCCCTTCGTTCGTGGATCCGCGCACCGGGGAGATCATCAAGGCGGCGGTGCGGATGGAGTCGCACCGCTCGCTCACCGATTACGACATCTACGCGGGCACGCTCCCCACGACGCTCGATCCCGACGTCGACGACGCGTGGCTCGCCTCGCTCGACCCGGCGGTGAGCCCGGAGGCTTTCGCGATGGCGCGGCGGCGCCAGCACGCGGCACACGAGGTCGGCCACACCCTGGGCCTCGCGCACAACTTCATCGCGTCCAGTTACGGCCGGGCGTCGGTGATGGCCTATCCCGCCCCGCTGATCAAGCTCGCGAACGGCCAGATCGATCTGTCGGACGCCTACCGCGACGGCCCCGGCGCCTACGACACGCTGGCGATCCGCTACGACTACACCGAGTTCCCGCCCGACCGGGAGGAGGCGGGGCTCGAGGGCATAGCCGCCGAGGGCGTAGCCCGCGGCCTGCGCTTCATCACGAACCCGGACGAGGGGGGCGCCAACTCCTATCCCGAAGCCACGACCTGGGTGAACGGCGCCGACGCCGTGGCGGAGCTGGGGCGCGTCGCGGCGGTGCGGCGCACGCTGCTCGCGCGGTTCGACGAGCGGGCGATCCACCCGGGCGAGCCGCTCAACCTTCTCACCAAGCGGCTCGTACCCGTGTATCTGCATCACCGCTTCACGATCGGCGCGGCCGTGAAGGCCGTCGGCGGCATGGAGTACCGCTACGCGGTGCGCGGTGACCCCCTGCCGCCGACCGAGATCGTTCCTCCAGCGCGCCAGCGACGCGCGCTCGAGCTGCTGCTCGACGCCATCCAGCCGGCCGAGCTCGTCGTGCCGGAGGCCGTGCTGCGGCTGCTCGCGCCCACGCCCTTCGGCTACGACCGCGACGAGCGGGCGTTCCAGTCGCGGGCCGCGCCGGCGTTCGACCAGCTCGGCATCGCGCGCACGCTCGCCACCCAGGTCGTGGGCGGCATTCTCACCCCCGAGCGTGCGGCCCGGCTGGCGGCGTTCGCCGACCGGAACCCACAGGCGCCCACGCTGACCGAGGTGATCGGGCGGATCATCGAGCGGACCTGGGGCGCGGCCGCGCCGCGGGACCACGCGGCGCTGCAGCGCGTAAGCCAGCGCGTCGTGGTGGAAGAGCTGATCCGGCTGGCCCGCGACTCGAGCGCCACCGTGGAGGCGCGCGCCGGGGCTGAATGGGGCCTGCGGCGCATCGGTCGGCTGCTCGGGGCGCCGGCGCGGGTCGACGCGGAGACCCAGGCGCACCGCGCGCTCGCTGCCGCCGACATCGAACGGTTCCTCGACCGCCGGGATGCGACGACGCGCCGCACGGAACCGCTGGAGCCGCCGCCCGGGGTGCCCATCGGGAAGCCGTAGGGGGAATGAGACTCAGGGCGAGCGGATCGCGGCGGGCATCATCGACCGTTACCGGCCTTCTTCCAGAGCACCCGCTCGATGAGCCAGTCCATGAGGCGGTCCGGCAGCAATTCCATCAGCCGGTACCCCAGCTGCGACTCGACGACGAGGATCCGCAGGGGTGGCCGCCGGACGGTGAGCGCCTTCGCGACGGCGCGCGCCACGCGCGCGGCGGGGAGACCCCGCTGCCCGGATCGCAAAGCGAGGTCGCGGAACCGCTGCAGTACCCGCTCGTAGGGCGTGCCGCGGTAGCGGCTCAGGTCCCACCGCTCGACCTTCTCCCAGATCCGGCTCTGCACGCTGCCGGGCTCCACCACGATCACCCGCACGCCGAACGGGAGCATCTCACGCCGCAGGCTGTCGGAAGCGCCCTCGAGGGCGAACTTCGAGGCGGCGTAGGGACCCATGAACGGCAGCGCCCCGCGCCCCGCCACCGAGCTGATGTTGACGATGCGCCCGCGCGCGGCCTTGAGGAGGGGCAGGAAGGCCTGGGTCACGGCCACCGCCCCGACGAGGTTCACCTCCAGCACGTGGCGCAGCTGGTCGAGGGGGACGAGCTCGAGAGGACCAGCGGAGGGGATGCCCGCGTTGTTGACGAGCCCCGCGAGCGGCGCGCCGGCCAGCGCCCGGCTGACCTCATCACGCGCCCGGGCGATGCTCACCGCGTCCGTGACGTCCATCAGCACCGGCACGACGTGCGCCGCCTCGAGCGGCGTGCCGTCCTGCTCCCGGCGCACGGTCCCGAACACCCGAAAGCCCCGCGCGGCGAGGTCGCGCGCGATCGCAGCGCCGATGCCGCTCGAGGCTCCGGTGACGACGACGCCCCGGTTCACGGGGGGAAATATGGTCGGGAAAGCGAAAGGGCGTGGGGACGTGGGGGCGTGGGGAAGTGGGCCAACTACCCCACATCCCCACGTCCCCACGCTTCTCAGGTTCAGCTTTTCGTCGCCAGCGCCTGAGCGCGGGCCCGCAGCGCCGCGTCGATCTGATCCATGGAAACCGGCGCAGGGACGGTCCAGCCGGCCCGCTGCGTCGTGGGCACCCTCACAGCCGCGACCTCACCGTCGGGCCCCAGCTCGACCACGGCCGTGGCGAGGTCGTCCGGCCCCTGGTTGGCCTTGATGACGAGCGTCCACGTGCCTTCCTGCGGCCACGTGCGCTTGAGCGCGTGCACGCCCTCGCGCGACGTCTCCGTGAACTGGAGCGTCACGGACTGCCGCGCCCCGTTCACGATCCCCTCCGCGGTGCCGGTCACGATGTAGCCCATGTGCGTCCCGTGATGGAATGCGTGCACCAGAAGGAACGCTCCCCGCGTCGTCTGATCGTAGGGGTTGGCAGGCAGCTCGATCGAAATCCATGGCGGGCCTTTAGCGAGGGCGGGACTGACGAGCAGCGCGGCGCAGCCGGCCGCGAGACCGAGGGAACGCATGCGAGTCAGCACGGAAAGCCTCCTGGGAACTGGTTGTCCATGAGATGCCGGCGCGCGGGGGAAGGTTGGGATGTTACGACGAAGGCGTGGGGATGTGGAGGTTCTGGTCACCGGGCCAAGCCCGTCCGGGGATCGAGGTCACGAACGCCCTGCAGGATGATCCGGCGCCAGGCGATGCGACGAATGGCGGTCCAGTAGGCGTCGAGCTGCCGCTGCTCCAGCCGCAGCACGCCGTCGCGCGTCACTCCCGCCGGCGGGGGCACCAGCGCCGCAAGCCCCCCGTACACGGCGCTCCGCAGCGCCGGGTCCACGCGCGCGAGCAGGTGCCACAGTGAGACCGCGTCCTCGGGCCGAGCGGCGGTGAGGGCGCGACGCACGGCAGGCGCGCCGCCGTTCCCGAAATCATATGCCTCGAGCGCCCGGCGCAGGGCCTCCGGCGCGTCGGCCGCGAACGGGACGCCGGGCCCCGCACCGGGACGCGTCCGCGCGGCGAAGCCGAGCGGCACGATCGAGCGCCGCCCGCTCCACTGAAGCTCGACGTAGCCGGCGCTCACGTGGATCAGGCCGTCGCCGCTCGAGTCCACCTCCAGCGCGTAGGCGCAACCCAGGTCCACCGCGACGCCCGCCGGCATCTCGACGAAGAAGAGGCGCGGCGGGGCGTCCACCTTGGCGAAGATCGCGCCGCGCGCGAGCGCCAGCCGATGGTCGGTGGACCGGGCGCGCACCAGACGGATCCGCGTCCCGGGCTGCACGTCCACGTGCCCGATGTCTCCCACGAGGATCACCGCGCGCGAGGAGTCATCCGTCTCGAGCCACTGGCCGACTCGCAGCCTTCCCGAGGCGCCGAGGAGCGTCTCGCCGACGAGCGGCCGGCCCGCCAGACGCGTTACTTCCCAGGCGCCGGCCGGCTGAATCGTGCCGCGCCGGCCGAGCCAGAGCAGCACCAAAGCCGCCGCGGCCGCGAGCGGGATCCAGCGACGAGGCAAACCAAGGATGCGCCCCTTCCCCGAGATTCTGGCTTCTATCCCCGGCCAGAGATCCCGCGGCGGCTCGACGCTCTTGGGCAGGCGCTCCACCGCGGCCAGCAGGTCGCGGAACTCGCGCTCGTCGTCCCGTTCAGTCATAGGTCCAGCATCTCCCGCAGCAGGCGGCGCGCGCGGAACAACTGCGCCTTCGACGTGCCGGCGGCGATCCCGAGGAGCTCAGCGATCTCTTGGTGGCGGTACCCTTCCACGTCGTGGAGCACGAAGACCTGGCGCGCGCCCTCGGGCAACGCCGCGACGGCGCGCTCCAGGTCGAGCCCCCAGACCGGGGAGGGCCCTTCCCCGCCCCGCTCGAGCGCTCCCGGATCCTCCACGGCCGCGACCCGCGCCCAGCGCCGCCCTGCCGACCGCCGCTCCATCAGGACCAGGTTCACGGCAAGCCGGTGCAGCCACGAGGAAAACGCGCTCTCCCCGCGGAACGACGCGAGCTTGCGCCACGCCTGCACGAACACGTCCTGCGTCCGCTCCTCGGCCTCGGCGGCGCTCCCCGTCAGCCTGAGGCAGAGCGCGTAGGTGCGCCCCACGTGCTCCCGATACAGCTCGTGGAACGCGGACTGGTCGCCTTGCTGGGCACGGCGGACGACCTCCGTCACGAGGAGGCCAGGCGAGGGCACGCTACTGAGATGCCCGAGGGAGGCGCAGGGTTTAGGGCACCGGGGGCCGCTGCGTGTGCCAGTCCGTGCGCGACTGGTACAACCGCCCGAGCCGGACCAGCTTCAGCTCGTCGAATGCCCGTGTGACGAAGCTCAACCCCGTCGGCAGGCCGTTCAGCCCGAACCCGCTGGGCACGCTGATCCCCGGCACGCCGACCACGTTGCTCGAGCCGATCAGCGACACCCCACCCTTCACGTCCGGGTACGCGTCGCGGAAGGCTTTGTCGAGCGGGCTCGCCACGGTGGCGCGCGTTGGCGTCGCGATGGCGTCGAACGGCTTCAGAAAATCATCGTACGCCTGCGCCATCAGCCGCCGCACACGCATGGCACGCAGATAGTCGCGCGCCGGGATCGCGAGTGCAGGGTAGCCGCCGATCCGGTCCTCCGGCGCCGTGAGATCCCGGACGCGACCGCTCTCGAGCAGGTCGTCGAACGCGCTCGCGCCCTCGGCGGCAATGATGATGCCCGCCACCACGCCGAACGGCAGGTCGGGGACGGCGACGTCCGTCACGACCACGCCCGCCGTGCGGAGCCGGTCGAGCGCCGCGGTGAAGTTGGCCGCCACCTCGGCCTGGATCCCGTCCGTCGCGCCCTGCGGCACGGCGATGCGCCAGCGGCGTCGGGGGCCCCCGGAGACGGGATAGCGAAAGCCGCGCTCCAGCGAGGACGGATCGGCCGGATCCCCCCCAGCGATGGCCGCGAGCACGAGCCCGCAGTCGTGCGCCGTGCGCGCCATGGGCCCGAGCTTGTCCATCGTCCAGGAGAGCGCCATGGCGCCATGCCGGCTCACCAGCCCGTACGTGGGCCGCAGGCCTGTGACGCCGCAGTACGCCGCCGGCGTGAGGATCGAGCCCGAGGTCTCGGACCCGATGGCGAAGGGCACGAGGCCCGCCGCCACCGCCGCCCCCGGTCCCGCCGACGACCCGCCGCTCCAATAGTCGGGATTCCACGGCGTCTTACCCGGTCCCGTGAACGACGCGTTCGCCTGCCGGTACCCCATCCCACCCGCGAGCTCCACCATGGCGAGCTTCGCCACGAGCACCGCTCCGGCGTTCCGCAGCCGCGTGACGACGGTGGCGTCCGCATCGAACACCTGATCGCGGTAGGGCTCCGCGCCCCAGGTGGTCTCGTCCCCCTTCGTCGCCAGGAGGTCCTTCACGCCGTAGGGAATGCCGTGCAGCGGGCCGCGCCACCTCCCCGCGCGGATCTCCCGGTCCGCCTGGGCCGCTTCGGCGAGGGCGCGCTCCCGCGTCACGTAGGTGATGGCGTTGTAGCTCGGCCCCAGCCGCTCGAGCCGGTCGAGGAAGTAGCCGGCCAGCTCAGTCGCGGAGGCTCGCCGGCGGCGCAGCAACGCGCCGAGCTCGGCGACCGAGAGGAACGCGAGATCCTCGCTCCCCACGGTCACCGCTCGGCCCCCCGGTAGGCCGCGAACACGAACGCCGGCTCGTCCGCATTGGTCAGGGCCACCTTGTACAGCTGATCCACGTTCTGCAGGCGCGAGTGGATCGCTTGGGTGATGACTTTCAGGTCGTCGTCCGAGAGTCGGTCGCCATAGCGCAGCCGCACCGCCTCGGCGAGTGTCTTGGCGAGGGGAGAGGGCTCCGTGTCCTGCGCACCTTGCGGCGGGGACAGGTTTGGTCCCCTCGCAGGGGACAGTTCGAGGGCGACGAACGGCGCGGCGGCGGCGAGCGCAAGCTGTTCGGCAAACGTTCTGCGGCTGATCGAGGTCGACACGGATCACTCCGCCGTTTCAGAGTGAGCCCGAACGGGCGACCGTTACGAGACCCGGTGGGCGACTGCGAGAGAAGCACAAGCTGCATGGCGACAGGAAGGAGCGGAAGGGTGTGACCCGCGCGGATGTGACGTGGGACACCTGCTGTCACCTTGATCTCCGGCCGCAGATTGCTATCCTAGACCGTAGGCGTTTGACTCCGATCTCCTGGGCGCCCAGGTCGGAGGGTCACTGCTCCGCGAGGTAGGATCAGTGAAACAGCACGATGCACGGGCGGCGGCGCCCACGTCCCACCCGATCCAGGTCCTTCTGGCAGACGACCATGCGGTGCTCCGCTCCGGGCTCCGCAAGCTGCTCGACGCCGAGCCCGATCTGCACGTCATAGGCGAGGCCGCCACGGGTGAAGAGGCGGTCGAGAAGGCCCGCGCCCTCCAGCCCGACGTCGTAATCATGGACCTCGTGATGCCGGGAATGGGCGGGCTCGAAGCCCTGCGCCGCATCGCCAAGCAAGAGCGAAGCGCCAAGATCCTCGTGCTCACAGGTAAGCCCAAAGAACAAGTGCTCCTCGACGTGCTCGAGGCAGGCGGCAGCGGCTACGTGAACAAGATGAGCAGCTCCGGCGACCTGGCTCGTGCCATCCGCAGCGTGGTGCGACACGAAGTGTTTGTCGATCGCGGTGTCACGAAAGCTCTCGTTCAGCGCTCTGGACGGACGCCCCGACAGCAGGCGGGTGCCGCCCTGGGACGTCTCAGCGCGCGCGAGCGGGAAGTCCTCGCCCTTACAGCCGCGGGCCATACCTCCACCGAGATCGGCGCGCAACTCAAGGTGAGCCCCAAGACCGTCGAGACCTACCGCTCACGCATCATGGCGAAGCTGGGCTTCGAGCATCGATCCGAGGTGGTCCGCTTCGCGCTCCGCACCGGGCTGCTGAGAGTCGAGTAGCGAGCTCCGGCGTAGGGGATTCTCCTACGCCGGCCATCGTGATGTGTCAGGGTTTTCTTGATCACCGCCTTGACTCTGGAACCCCCGCGCCGCTAGCATGGACCGCAAGACGTCCCAGTGGCTGGGACCGGCCCCGTTGCGCCCCCAATTCGGCTCGACGGGGCCTTTCGTTTTCAGGAGCTGCGGCATTGCAACCCTCAGTGATCAGGCTATTCCTGGCCGACGACCGCCCCGTTGTGCTCGAGGGGTGGAAGCGCATCCTCGCCCAATGCCCGGACATCCGTGTGGTGGGCGACGTGACGACGCGCGAGGAACTCATCGCCAAGGTCCGTGCGGTAGCGGGCGACATGTTGCTCTTGGACATGTCGGTCGCGGGCCCGGGGACGTTCGAACTGCTGCGGCAGCTCAAGCAGGAGCGACCCGGGATGCGGGTTCTGGTGCTAAGCGTGGACGGTCAAGACCCGCACGCGCCCCAGATGTTAGGCACGGGCGCCGCCGGCTACCTGCCGAGGGAGCACTCGCCCGCTGAGCTAGTCGCGGCCATCCGCAAGGTCGCGCGCGGCGCCGAGTACGTGAGTCTGACGCTCGCGCGAAAGTTCGTCCTCCAGCAGCGTGCCGTCACGGAGCGACCCGGCTACGAAACGTTGTCGCACCGGGAGTACCAGGTGCTCTGCATGTTCAGCTCAGGGCGCGCCTTCAGCGAGATCGCGGCGGAGCTCGGCCTCAGCCGCAAGACCGTCAGCACTTACCGCAGTCGCATCCTGTACAAGCTCCGGCTCACCACCAACGCAGCCATCATCCGCTACGCGGTGGAACACCGCCTGAGGCTCTAGTCGTCGGACAAGTCTGACAGGCAGATGCGGCAAGTGGGTGCGACGCCGTCCGGCGTCGTGTCGAAGCTTGGTGCGCGTCCAGCATCCGTCGCGGTGGAGTGCCGCACGACTCGTGGCCGTTGCACGAGCGCGACAGCGCGGCCCGATCCCTGCTTGGCCTCAGCATCACTCTCACAGGGAGGGCATCATGAAACGCATCGCCTTGCTGGCGCTCACAGCGTCCCTGCTAGTCGGCTGTGAGAAGCCTACGGGCCCCACTGCGTACGGACCGTCGGCCGACCTCACATCCTCGAGCCGCACGACGTTCAGCGGAGACGCAAGGGTGATCCAGGCGACGGTGCTGGGCTTGCCGACGATCATCGTGGGCGAGGCTGGCCCGCTGGATGAATCGGGAGGCGCTAAGGAATTCTCACTCCTCACGATCTCCCCGGGCGAGACCGGCGGCATCCTCAGCGCCGACGTGGTCCACGCCGCCACGGTAGGCCAGGGCAATCACAGCCGCGCGGAGGCCTCCGTGGCCGACGCGAGCCTCAACGTGGCGGGCAACACAATCCAGGCTGACGTCCTGTCGTCCCGAGCCGAAGCGAGGTGCGACGGCACCGGTGGAGCGAGCGCGAGCGGCAGCTCGGAGATCCTCGGACTCGTCGTCAACGGCCGGGCAATCACCGTCAGCGGCGACCCGAACCAGACCGAGACGATCGACGGCATCAAGGTCGTGATCAACGAGCAGTCTGGGTCCACGAGCGGCAACGGGGCCGACATCACCGTCAACGCGCTACATGTCACTGTTTCCAACCCGCTGACCGGTCAGCTCGCTGACGTGGTGATCTCGTCCTCGCACGCCGACATCGCATGCGCCGCGTGCTCCAGCCCGGTCGGGGATTTCGTGACCGGAGGCGGCTGGATCACCGGGCCGTCTGGGGGCCGGGCCAACTTCGCTGTGGCAGGCGGCATGAAGAACGGCGGGCTCTGGGGTCACCTCACCTACATCGACCATGGGGCCGGCGGACCCAAGGTCAAAGGCACGGGCGTGACCGCCTATAGGGGCACCGGGACCTCGCGCCACATCGAGGGCACGGCGGACATCGATGGTGCGAGCGGCACCTATGCGGTGGATGTCGCCGACAACGGTGAGCCCGGGCGCAACGACACCTTCTCACTCAAGCTCTCGAACGGCTACACTGCTTCGGGCAACCTCGCCGGCGGCAATATCCAGCTGCACGGCGAGGCGCCCTGCCCGTAAAGCCGCATGGAGGGCACCGCAGGCCCTTATGGCCTTCGGTGCCCTCACCGCTTCCGCCGCAGCCGTCGCGCGATCAGCGCGCCGTCGGCCGGATCAGCAGCCCCGTCGTCGACACCCGCACCTCGAACTGCGCCGGCCGCCCGGCGGCGACGAAGGTCGCGGAGCCGTACTCCGCGTCCACCAGCGGGGCGAGCAGCGGAAACCGCCTGGCGACGTCGAACATGTCGATGGCCTTGGGGTGCGCGAGCGAGTACACGGTGCGCGGCCGCGAGCGCTCCTGCGCCACGTCGTTGTATCGCCCGGCGACGCGATCCAGCTCGTAGGCCGTGCGCACGCCGAGCAGGTTCGCCAGGGAGTGCCACTTGAGAATGTGGGCGTCGACGTAGAACGCGTCGCCCGCGAGCTCGTACATCGCGAGGCGTTGGTCGGGGAGGCGGATCGTCGCCCGGAACCGCTGCGCGGCGACGGGCTCCGTGGATACCGTCGCCGCCACGGTCTCCAGCGTCAGCGCCCGGTAGCCCTCGACTCCCACGGTCACCATGGCGGCGAGCGCGGCGGCGGCGAGGAACAGCGAGCCGAGGAGCCCGGTGGTGACGCCGGAGAGCCACCGGCCCCGCCGCAGGATGGTGAGGCCGCTGGCGAGGAAGACCACGCTCACCACGCAGCAGACGAGGGCGATGACGAGGAGCGGCATCACGGTCATCCCTTTCAGAAACGCGGACGCCAGAACGCGGCTGCCGTGGGGAAAAGCTTCTCCGTCAGAGCCGCCGACAGGGTGACGAACAGCCCGTGGCCGCCGCGCACCGAGAAGTCCGGATCGTTCAGGTTGCCGAACCGGTAGCCGGTGGCGACCTCCAGCCCGTTGACCGGACGCAGCACGAGGGAAGGCGATCCGTCCCACGCCGTGGCGCCGGTCGTGCGTTCCACCACCAGCCGGCCGTCGCTGCGCACGCTCAGCCACGGGGTCACATCGACATTCATCCGGCCGCCGATGTAGTCGGCCCACGCGGTCAGCGTCTGGGGCGTGCCGTCGGCGTACACGCGGTCGGCCTGAGCCCGGCGCACCGCGTAGCGGCTGGCGAGCTCCAGGGACGGCAGCGGCGTCCAAATGACTTCGGCGGCGCCGATCAGCTTGCGCTCCGCACCCTGAGAGACCAGCACGCCGCCCCCGAAGGGATTGCGATCGTCGGTCCACTGAAACTTCGCGAGCATGTTCACCCGATCGCTCCAGGCCGGCCGGAACGCGAGCCCCCACAGGCTCGACAGCCGGCGGGAGAGCGGCGCACCGAGCTGGGCCCGCTGCGAAAACTCCTGCCGCGACAGCACCGCGAGCGAGGCGCCGAACGCGATGTCGCCCGCGAGGTTGGCGAGGCGGGTGGACTGGAGCGTGCCGTCCTTGTACTCAGCCCGGGCGCTCAACCGGTACGGTGCAGCCTTCGGCAGCAGCTCCAAACCGGCGGCGGCGGACCAGTAGTCGCCCTCGGTCTGCAAGAACGGGAGCGCCCGCACCGGATCCGCGATGGACGCGGCGCCCAGGCCCACGCGGCGCTCGAACAGCACGTTCACGGTGAGGTCCGACGAGAGCTGCAGCCGGTTGCGGAGCCCGACGATGGCCGCGTTGCCGACGCCGCTCACGCCACCGCTCAGCTGATAGCTGCCCCACGCCTGGGTCGCGCGCCCGAGGTCCGCGCGCACGCCGAGGTTCGAGACCGAGTAGGCACCCTGGCTGTCAGGGCGCGACACGTAGCGCTGACTGGCCTCGAGCGCCACGGCGGGCGCGACCCGATACGTCGCACCGAACCCCCAGAGCTCCGGGGACACGTCCGGGCCGGAGAGGCTGAGGTGGCGTCGGCCCTGGCCCCAGATCTGCAGCTTCGGGGACGGCTGCCACTTCGCGGTCAGCTCGCTCGCCGTGACCTCGCTGGGCGTCACACTGCCGCCGCCCACCTGATCGTTCGTTACGCCCGCGTCCAAGTGGACAGCCGGAGTCACCGTCTGCACGAGGCCGACGCGGGTGTGCTCGCGGCTGACTCCCTGCAGCTCGAACTCCTGATAGGCGTGCTCCGCCCGCAACTCGGTCCCCCCCAGCCGGAACGCACCCTTCAGGTTCTCCTCGGTCAAGCCGGGTTGCAGCGCCACGTTGGACGGATTCGTGAACTCGCGGCCGACCCGCATGTAGGCGGCCCCGACCGTCACCGCACCGCCGAACAAGCCGTAGCTCGCCTTCCCCGAGGCGGCGATTCCCGTGGAATCGCCCTGCTCGGCGTAGGCGACTTCGGCGCTGACGTCGAGCGTGCCGAGCCGGAACAGCCGTACGTCGCCGCCGACCAGGCGGTAGCGGTTGATCGCCTGCTCGGCACTTACGGCGGTCACGCCGATGCGAAGCGAGTCCACGCGCAGACCGACCAGCGGCGTCACGTCCAGAGCGGCCCGGGCGCCCGCCACGAGACGCTGTTCGCCCCCAGCGGCGGCTTCGAACGTGGCGACGATGAACACCGGATTGCCGCTCGCGTCGGCCGCCGGGATTGGCTGCTTGAAGAGGACCACACCGCCCACGTAGTCGATCTGGTAGTCCACGAACCGGATCAGGGCCTGCGTCGCAACGGCGCGCTCGGGGTTCTGGAGATCCCGCGTCTCGATGCGCAGATACTCGGTCCCGGGCAGCACGTCGGAAGCGAGCTGGTAAGGAC
>QHUR01000102.1 GCA_003221995.1 Gemmatimonadota bacterium
CTTCGTCACCGTGTTGACGTTGGCACCGGTGAACCCGCCCTGGCGCACGTCGAACGGCGCCACCGAGACCTGCACTTGCTCGACCGCGTCATAGGGCACCGGTTCGGCGGCGGTCTGCCCGCCCGGCGCCGGGTCGTCCAGCCCGAAGGGGTTGTTGAAGTACGACCCGTCGAGCGAGATGTTGTTGTACAGCCAGTTTCTCCCCGCGAAGCTGTAGTTGCCGTCGCTCCGCGGATCGATCCGAATCAGGTCGCGCGTGCTGCGCTTGACCGACGGCAGCAAGGCCACCTTCTGGGGATCGATGAACGTGGCGGCACCGGTGCGCCCCGCGTTGAGCACCTCGTCCTTCTGTGCCGCTGCCTCGACGGCCTCCAGCTGGATCGCCTGGCCCTGAAGGCGGAAATCGACCTTGAGATCCTGCCCCAGAGTGAGGAACAGATTCTCTTCGGTGTGGGCCTTGTAGCCGATGCGGCTGGCCGTGACCCGATACGGGCCGCCGACCCTCATGTTGGGGATGTTGTACGCCCCGCCCGCTCGGGCGACGGCCCGGTACGCGGTGCTGCTCGGAACGTGCACGGCAACGACGTTCGCTTCGGGCAATGGGGCTCCGTCCTGATCGCTGACGGTGCCGCTCATCGCCCCCGTGGTCACGCCTTGCCCCAACAGCATCGCCGGCACGCACAGGAACGCGCACAGCACGAGACTGGTCGCCTTCACACGATCCTCCCTCGCTTGCGAGTGCCGGAAGAAGTCCTGCTTCGCACTACGGGTCTCGACACCGGCAGGGGGTTACAAGGGCGAGCCAGAATTAGCACCCGAAAGAAGAGGCGGCAAGGGGCGGTATTACCGCCCATCTTTTACCCATGCAAAACCCCGACATCGCCCGCCTGTTCGACGAGGTCGCCGATCTCCTGGAGATCCAGGGTGCCAACCCGTTCCGCGTGCGGGCCTATCGCAACGCGGCGCGGGTCGTGCGAGACTACCCGGACCCGCTGGACGACGTCGTACGCTCGGGCGAGCGCGATCTTACGGAGATCCCGGGCATCGGAGATGACCTCGCCGAGAAGATCACGGCGATCGTGACCACGGGAGAGCTGCCCCTCCGCAAGGAGCTCGCCGCCCAGCTCCCCCCCGGCCTCCTCGACCTGCTCCGCATCCCCGGCCTCGGCCCCAAGCGGGTCAAAGAGCTGCACGACAAGCTGCACGTGACTTCCGCGACCGATCTGGCGCAGGCGGTCGAGGCGGGCAGGGTGGAGGAGCTGAAGGGCTTCGGCCCCAAGATGGTCGAAAAGATCCGGACCGGGCTGGGTCAGGCCGAGCGGGTCGAGCGGCGGCTGCTGCTCGACGAAGCGGAGACCCAGGCGACGGCGCTCGTGGCCTATCTCAAGGCCGGCGGCGGCATCCGCGACCTCGAAGTCGCAGGGAGCTACCGGCGGCGCCGCGAGACGGTGGGCGATCTGGACGTCCTGGCCACGTGCGCGGATGGCACGGCCGTGATGAGCCGCTTCGCCGCTTACCCGGACGTCGCAGCGGTGCTGGCGCAGGGCCCGACACGCGCGACGGTCCGGCTGCGCGGTGGACTCCAGGTTGACTTGCGGGCCGTCGAGCCGGACGCCTACGGCGCCGCCTTGTTGTATTTCACCGGCTCCAAGGCGCACAACGTCGAGCTGCGGCAGCTGGCACAGGAGAAGGGGCTCAAGCTCAACGAATACGGACTGTACCGCGGCCAACGCCGCGTGGCGGCGGCGACCGAGGCGGAGATCTACCGCGCGCTCGGCCTCGATTGGATCCCTCCGGAGCTGCGCGAGGCGCGCGGCGAGATCGCCCTGGCGCGCGAGCACCGGCTCCCCACGCTCGTCTCAGCGGACGCGATTCGCGGCGACCTCCAGATGCACACGACCGCGAGCGACGGCCAGGCGACGTTTCAGGCCATGGCGGAGGCGGCGCGCGGACGCGGCTACGCCTACATCGCCATCACGGACCACTCCAAGCGCGTCACCATGGCGCGCGGGCTCGATCCGAGTCGGCTGCGCGAGCAGTGGAAGGAGATCGACGCGTGGAACGCCGCGACCCGCGGGTTCACGATCCTCAAGGGCGTGGAGCTCGACGTCCTCGAGGACGGGACCCTGGACCTCCCCGACGACGTGCTCGCCGAAGCGGACTACGTGGTGGCAACGATGCATTACGGGTTGAACCAGTCGGAGCGGCAGCTGACGAAGCGGCTGGTCGGCGCCGCAGAGCATCCATGGGTGGATGCGATCGGCCACCCCACGGGGCGGCTGCTCGGGAAGCGGGAGCCTTACCCGCTCGACTTCGACGCGTTGTGCCGCGCCGCGGCCGGGGCCGGGTGCCTGCTCGAGCTGAACGGCAACCCGGAGCGCATGGATCTGCCGGACACACTCGCCGCTGCGGCGAAGGGGCACGGCGTGCGCTTCGTCCTCTCCACGGACAGCCACCAGCCCGGGCATCTCGCGTTCATGCGCTACGCCGTGGACCTGGCGCGGCGGGCGGGGCTCGAGGCGGGGGACGTCCTCAACACTCGTCCCCTGGATGAGTTTCGGCGGGGGTTGAAAAGGGCGGCAGGAGGCGGTAGGAGGCGGTAAGAGGCGGTAAGAGGCGGTAAGAGGCGGTACTCCTACCGCCCCCTACCGCCTCCTACCGCCCCTTACCGCCCAATCAACTCCAGCTGCACCACCGGACTGAAGCTCCTCCGGTGATGCGGTGTGAAACCCAGCGTCGCGAGCGCCGCGAGGTGGTCCGGCGTGCCGTAGCCCTTGTTGCTGGCCCAAGCGTAGGCTGGGTGCCGGCCTCCGAGCAGGGCCATCAGGTGGTCGCGCACCGTCTTCGCGATCACCGAGGCGGCGGCGATCGAATGGCAGCGGGCGTCGCCGTCCACGATCGCCTGGTGGGGGCAGCCGAGCTCCGGGCACGGCAGGCCGTCGACCAGCACCACGTCGGGGCGGACGGTGAGGCGGGCGAGGGCGCGGCGCATCGCGAGCACGGCGGCGCGGCGGATGTTGAAGCGGTCGATTTCGCGCACGCTCGCGGCGCCCACGGCGACCGCCAGAGCGCGCACCCGCACGAGGGCGGCGAGCCGCTCGCGCGCGGCGGCCGACAGGAGCTTCGAGTCCCGCAGGCCGCGGATCGGTTTGGCGAAAGCTGGAAACACGACGGCCGCGGCCACCACCGGACCTGCCAGGGGACCGCGGCCTGCCTCGTCGACGCCGGCGACGAGTCCCCGCCCCTCGCGCCAGAGCGCGGCTTCGCGCTCAAGCGAGGGGCGGCGGGGGCTCACGCTTCCTGCTGCCCCGTCTCGGGGACCACCGCGGCGCGCTTCTCGCGGATGCGCGCCGACTTGCCCGCGAGGCGCCGCAGGAAGTAGAGCTTGGCGCGCCGCACGCGCCCCTTGCGCATCAGCTCGATCGCCGCGATCGACGGCGCGTGGAGCGGGAAGATGCGCTCCACCCCGACCCCGGCCGAGATCTTCCGCACGGTGAAGGTTGCGTTGATGCCGGCGCCGCGGCGGCCGATGCATACGCCCTCGAACGCCTGCAGCCGCTCCTTGTCACCCTCGCGCACGCGCACCATGACCCGCACCGTGTCGCCCGGATCGAACGCGGGGAGGTCCGTCCGCAGGCCTTCCCGTTCGACCGCCCGCAATCGATCCATAACCTGTTCCCTCAATCCCTCTGTGCTTCTGTGGGTCGGGTGCTGTGCGCGCTATTCTTCCAGCCGTTTGGCCCAGAGATCGGGCCGCCGCTCGCGCGTGATCCGCTCGACTTCCGCCGCGCGCCACTCCGCAATCTTGTCGTGATCGCCGCTCAACAATACCGCCGGGACATCCAATCCGCGATAGCTGGGCGGCCGGGTGTAGCTCGGCGGCGACAGCACCCCGTCGTAGTGCGAGTCGGTCGCGGCCGACTCGTGGTCACCCAGGGCCCCGGGGAGGAGCCGCACCACCGCGTCGATGACGCACAGCGCCGCCGGTTCTCCGCCCGACAGCACGAAGTCGCCAAGTGACAGCTCCTCCGCGCCGAGCCCGTCCGCCACCCGCTGGTCCACGTCCTTGTAGTGGCCGCACAGCAGCGTGAGCTCTTTGCCCAGCGAGAACCGCACCGCGTCGTGGTGCGTGAACGCGCGGCCGCGCGCCGAGAGCAGCACGATGGGAGGCCCGGCCGGCAGGTCGTCCACCGCCTCGAAGAACGGCTCCGGCTTGAGGACCATCCCCGCCCCGCCGCCGTAGGGGGAGTCGTCCACCGTGCGGTGCCGGTCGTGCGCGTAATCCCGCAGCTGCACGACCCGGTAGCGCGCGAGCCCCAGCTGCGCCGCTCGCCCGAGGATGCTCGCGCCGAGCGCCCCGCCGAACACCTCCGGAAACAACGTCACGACGTTAATCGTCAGCATCGCCGTCTTCCACGGCCACCCACAGCCCGCGCCAGGCCTCCGCCGCCTCCCGAGTGACCCCTGCAAGGCCGAGCAGCCACTCACGGTGGTAGGCCCGCCGCCGCGCCACGGTGAGCGGCCCTGCGATCACGCGCCGGTCCTCGTCCACCACGTACAGGAGGGCCTGCGGGGCGAACACGGCGCCTGGATTCTGGACGAGGGGCTGCACCGCCACCTCTCCCCGCTCGCCGTGCGGCTTGCGCAACCGCCCGACTATGCGGGGCGTTTGCCGAGCACTCCGGCCTGCTTGAGCAGCGAGCGGACGGTGTCGGTGGGCATCGCCCCCTTCGCCATCCACGCCAGCGCCTTGTCGCGATCCACCTGGATCAGCGCCGGGTTGGCGCGTGGATTGTAGTGACCGAGGGTCGCGACAAAGCGGCCGTCCCGGGGCGAGCGCGAGTCCGCCACCACGATACGGAAATAGGCCTGTCCCTTGCGTCCCACGCGCCGCAGTCTGATGCGAGTCGCCATGCGTCGTGTCCTAACAGCCGTTGGAAGAAGCCCGTGCACTTGCCGAGGGCGCCGCGAAAGATAAGCCCACAAAAGTAGTTAGCGAGTCCCCCGAATCACAGTGGGGGTTACATTGGCTGTATGGGACAGCAAACCAGCGCGCCGCCGGCTCACCCCGCCGCCTCGCCGGCGACGGCCAACGGGGGTGGGGGGGCCGCGGCCGCCGTGACCCCTGCCTGGTCGCGGCCCGATGACGCCTCCCGGCAAGCCCAGCTCGAGGCCATGAAGCGGCGGGCGACGGGCCTCCTGGCGCTGGCGGTCGTCGTGTTCGTGACCGCCCGCGTGTTGGAAGCACAGTATCCCTGGCTCGGCTGGGTGCGGGCGACGGCCGAGGCGTCTCTCGTGGGGGGGCTCGCCGACTGGTTCGCCGTCACGGCGCTGTTCCGGCACCCCCTCGGCCTGCCGATCCCGCACACCGCGATCGTCGCCACCCGGAAGGAGCGGATCGGACGCATCCTCGGCAACTTCGTCCAGAATCACTTCCTGTCTCGCGACGTGATCGCCGCGAATCTTCGCGCGGTCCACCCGGCCGAGCGCGCCGCCCGCTGGCTCGCCGATCCCGACAACAGCCGCCGGATCGCCCAACAGGTCGCGAGCGGGCTCGCGAAGACGCTCGAGGCGCTGCCCGACGAAGACGTGCAGGCGCTCGTGCGCCAGGTGGTGAGCGCCCGGCTCCGCGCCACGCGAGTGGCGCCGGCGCTCGGCAAGACCCTGGCGGTGGTGCTCGCCGGCAACCGCCAGGAGGAGCTGCTGAAGGTGGCCGCGCGGTTCGCCGCCGAGGCCGTCCTCGACAACCGCGAGCTGATCCGGGAGCGGGTACGGACGGAGAGCCCCTGGTGGGTGCCGGGCGTGGTGGATGACGAGATCTATCGGCGGATCATCGATGCCGTCGAGCGCCTGCTGCGCGACATGGGCACCGATCCCACGCACCCCCTGCGCGCGGCCTTCGACGACGCCATCCGGGATTTCATCGAGCGCCTGCAGCACTCGCCGGAGGTCATTGCCCGGGCGGAGGCGATGAAGGAGGACTGGCTCGCGGACGCTTCGGTCACCGAGCTGTCGGCGCGGCTGTGGGAAACCATCCGGCACGCCATCGTGAGCTACGCGACGCGGGCGGACGCCGCCGCGCCCGGGCCGCTCGAGCGCGGCCTCAGCGAGTTCGGCAAGGCGCTGCTCGCCAACCCCGGCCTGCTCGCCGAGATGGACGACCTCGTCATCGACCTCACTGCGTCGGTGGTGGAGAAGTACCGGCACGAGATCGGCGACTTGATCGCGCACACGGTGGCCGGCTGGGACCCCGAGGCGACGTCGCGCAGGTTCGAGCTGGCGGTGGGACGGGACCTGCAGTTCGTGCGGATCAACGGGACGATTGTGGGCGGCCTCGTCGGCCTGGCGATCTACGCGATCACTCGGTTCTGGCCGTAACCCCCACCCGCGGCAGGTTCTTCCACCCGCGCCACCCCGCCGGCGCATCCACCAGCCGCACCGCAGGCCGGCCGTCGATCACCAGCCGCTTGATTTCCGACCGCCTGCGACCGTCAGGGAGTCCTTTAGGGCGACCGTCAGGGAGTCCTTTAGGGCGACCGTCAGGGAGTCCTCTAGGGGCCGTCCGCCTGCGCCACGCCCGCTCGAGCCCCTTCGCGAACCGGTCGGCCGCGATCCGGTCATCCCACACCGTATACCACACCAGGACGTCGGCCGCGCGCCCGAGCACCCGATAGCGGTCTCCACCCCAGCCGCTGGCGAGCAGGCCCGCCTCCGTCTCGTCCCCCAGGAACTGCGTGAAGAGCAGCCGAGTCTCGAACTCGCCGAGGTCGTCCTCGTAGCGGACCGTGTCGGACGGCGGCCCCGCGAACGCCAGCTCGATGGGTGCGTCCCCCTTCGCGTAGCGGGACGGATGCAGGATTTGCTCGGTCGAGGCCGGCATACGCTTGCCGTAGGGCTGCTCGCCCGGGTGCTCCCGCTCGAACCAGCGCACGAACTCGGCGCCGCCCAGATAGGGGAACAGCAGGCTCTCACGCAGCCACAGCGGCGCCTGCGCGAAGATCTTCATCTGCTCCTGCTGCTGACCGAGCGACCGCCGCAGCTGCCAGAAATCGGGGAGGCTCTCGAGCTTCTGCTCCGGCATCAGGACGAGGATCTGCGACAGCGTGGCCTGGCCCTCGAGGACGGACTGCGCCGCCGTGCGGCGGTCGTTCTGGCGCTTGAGCTGGATGAGGGAATCGAGGTCGAGATACTGGTCCTGGAGCGCATGCACCAACTCATGCGAGATGATGAGCCGGACCTGCACGGGATCAATGTCGGCGGGGAGATAGAGCGCGTTCGAGTCGGGATCGTAATAGCCGGCGATCTGCTCGGTCAGCAGATCGACCATTGTGCGCCGCAGGTCGAGCGTATCCGGGATGAGGCCGAACAGCCGGTAGGCGGCCTGGGCGCCGGCGAGCTCGGCGGGCGGGAGGTCGTTGTCGAACTTGTGGATGACGTAGTCGCGCACCTGCGTGCGGCTGCGACGCAACACGAGCGGATGGCGCCGAAACTTGAGCCCGGTGGCCCGCTCGACCGCCGGCATCATCTGGTCCACCGTCTGCTTGAGCTCCGCCTCGCTCCGGACTTCCTGCGCCCGCTCCCGGCACGCCGCGCCCGCGGCGATGAGCGCCACGAGGCGCCATCGGGTCATCCCGCCCACTCGAGTCCCTTCCCGACGGCGGTGCTCACGACCCGGGCGATGTCCTTACCGGTGACGACGATGCCCTGCCGCTCCAGCTCCTGGCGGAGCAGGCGGTCGAGCTCGTTTCTACGGTCGGACAGGGACGGACGGGGGCGGACAGAGGCGGACTGGGGCTGGCCGGCGGCTACGGCCGCATGCTCACCCTGTCCGCCCCTGTCCGTCTCGGCCCGTCCCCGTCCGCCCAGCATCTTCTCGATCTCCTCGCCGATGCGCTCGAGGAGGGGGAACACCTCGACCAGCAGGTCCTCGGGTGGCGTCGGGGCCGCCGCCTCGTGCGTGAGGCCGCGCCGGATCATCGCGTCCACCTTGCGGCGCTCCCGGATCAAGCGGTCGAGCTCGGGCGACACCCGGGCCGTGGCCTGCGCGTGGGCG
>QHUR01000113.1 GCA_003221995.1 Gemmatimonadota bacterium
GTGCAGATGCGCGTCCCGACCGGCTTGCGGGTGGCCGGCACGACCACGGGAGCTGCCTCGATGCCAGTAAGCGGCGTGAAGCCGGGCGACGTCGTGCGCGTCGTGTGTCACCGCGCTGGCGGGAGTCTCGTCGCCGATAAAGTCGAGAAACTGGAGCCCACGCCGTGAGCCGGCCCGGGGCCGCGGCGGCCTACTGCCTCGCGGCCCTCGCCCTCGCTGGCTGCAGGGTGGTCAAGCCGGGAGATCCCCTGCTGGGGCTGACGCGGGACCAGCGCGACCGCTTCCAGCGGGGACGTGCGGTGTTCGACAGCGTCTTCACACCCGAGACCGGCCTGGGCCCGCTCTTCAACTCGACCGCCTGCGGCGAGTGTCACGAGGATCCGAAGAGTGGTGGCACCGGCGACGAGGTCGAGGTGCACGCGACGGCGTTCCGCGGAGGCGTGTGCGACCCCTTGGTGCAGGAAGGCGGGCCCGTCGTGCAACAGCACACGACCCCTGCCCTCAAGCAGGCACTCGGGATCGACGAGGAGCCGTTCCCGCCGTCGGCGACGGCGCGCGCGATGCGCACGACACCAGTCATCTTCGGGCGCGGCCTCCTCGATCTCGTGCCCG
>QHUR01000114.1 GCA_003221995.1 Gemmatimonadota bacterium
GACGACAGGAACCACGACGGCATCTCGGGCCGCGCCAACCGCAACGTGGACGGGCGGATCGGCCGGTTCGGCCGTAAGGCCCTCGTCCCCACGCTGCGCGAGTTCAACGCCGGCGCCTTCGTCGCCGAGCAGGGGGTCACGAACCCCGCCGCCCCGACCGAGGAGACGATCGGCGGCAGGCCGATCCCCGCGGGCGTCGATCCCGTGGCCGACCCGGAGATCAACCAGGACCAACTCGACCGCACGAACGACTTCGTGCGCTTCCTCGCCCCGC
>QHUR01000115.1 GCA_003221995.1 Gemmatimonadota bacterium
GCCGCGTGCCACGTCCCCACGCTCCGCACGGGCGACAGTCCGGTCGCGGCGCTGCGTTTCAAGTACTTCGCGGCCTACACGGACCTCTTGCTCCACGACATGGGCCCGGACCTGGCCGACATTTGCCTCGGGCTCGCCACGCCCGCTGAGTTCCGCACGGAGCCGCTCGTCGGGCTGCGATCCGTCAAGAAGTTCCTGCACGACGGTCGCGCCGCGACCCCCGAGCAGGCGATCGAGGCGCACGGGGGCGAGGGGGCAGGCGTGCGCGACCGATTCAAGGCTCTGCCGGCCGGGGAGCGCCAGGCCTTGATCGCATTTCTCAAGTCGCTGTAAGCATTTGCAACGGGGCCTTGAACACCCCCACGGAGGGTGATTAGCATCTCTCCGCCGCCAACCTGACGCGCCGGCGCCGATGCCTCTCCTTTCTCTCGACAGAGTCTCCAAGCGGTTCGACGGTGTGACGGCCGTCGACCAGGTGTCGTTCGCCGTCGACCGCGGTCAGGTGGTCGGCTTCCTCGGGCCGAACGGTGCGGGGAAGACGACCACGATGCGCCTGATCACGCAGTTCTACGAGCCCGATGAGGGCGCCATCACGCTGGATGGGGTGGCACTCGCCGTGGCGGCGCGCGAGGCGAAACGCCGCATCGGCTACCTTGCCGAGAACAACCCGTTGTACGGGGAAATGCTGGTCGCGGACTACCTCGCCTTCATCGCCGACCTGCGTGAGCTCGCCGGCGCGAGTCGCGCCCGGTCGCTCGACGAGGCCGTCACGGCGACGGGGATCGAAGGCGTGTTCTACCGGCCGATCGGCGAGCTGTCGAAGGGCTACCGCCAGCGCGTCGGGCTGGCGCAGGCGATCCTGCACCGCCCCGACCTGCTCGTCCTCGACGAGCCGACGGAGGGCCTCGACCCGAACCAGCGGGTGGAGATCCGCCAGCTCATCGGCACGCTGGGGCGCGACCGCACGGTGCTGCTCTCGACCCACGTGCTCTCGGAAGTGCAGCAGAGCTGCTCGCGCCTCCTGATCATCAGCCGCGGCAAGATCGTGGCCGACGGCCCCGTGGATCGCCTGATCGAGCGCGCGTCGGGTGCCGTCGAGATCGCGGTCGAGGCCGCGGGCGACGGGATCGCGCAGGCGCTGCGCGGGCTTCCCGGCGCGCGCAACGTGGCCGTGGCGCGCACGGGCGGCGACGGCCGCGTCGCCCTCACGCTCACCGCCGACCGCAGTGCCGACCTGCGGCCCGAGATCTTCGCGCTCGCGAAGGCCCGCGGCTGGACGCTGTACGAGCTGCACCAGGAGACCGGGAGTCTGGAGGAGCTGTTCCGCCAGCTCACCGCGGGCGGCGACGCGTGAAACGCGGCCTGCGGACGGCGTGGACGGTGGCGCGGCGCGAGCTGCTGACGCTGTTCGACCAGCCCACGGGCTACATCCTGCTCGTCGTGTTCGTCGCCGTGAACGACTTCCTGTGCTTCCGCCAGATCGAGTTGTACGGCGTGGCGACGCTGCGACCGATGCTCGATTTCCTCCCCTGGCTGCTCCTGTTCCTCGTTCCCGCCGTGACGATGCGCGCGCTCGCCGAGGACGCGCGCTCGGGCACGCTCGAGGTCGTGCTGGCCCAGCCCGTCACCGAGCTGGAGCTCGTGCTCGGCAAGTACGTCGGCGCGCTGCTGTTCCTGTGGATCGCGCTCGGGCTCACCCTTCCCATCCCGCTCGGGCTCGCCCTGGGCGCGCCGTTGCAGCCGGGGGTCGTGTTCGCGCAGTACGTGGGCTCGGCGCTGCTCACCGCGGGCATCGCCGGCGTCGGGCTGTGGGCCTCGAGCGTGAGCAAGAACCAGGTCACGGCCTTCATCCTCGCCGTCGGCGTGACGTTCCTGCTCGTGCTCGTGGGGCTCGACCCGCTGCTGGTCGGCCTGCCGCCCCGGCTCGGCCAGGTCGCGGGGGCGCTCGGCGTGCTGCCCCACTTCACGGGCATCACCCGCGGCGTGATCGACCTGCGCGACGCCACGTACTTCCTGAGCCTCGCCGCGCTGTTCCTCTTGCTCGCCTACTTCGCGCTGATGCGGGGCAAGCTCACGCCCCGGGGCGCGACACTGCAGCGGCTCCGGCTCGGCACGGCGCTCGTCGCCGTCGGCGTCGTCGTGGTGAACCTGCTGGGGCGTCACATCGGCGGCCGGCTCGATCTGACTCCCGGGGGCGCGTTCACGCTCTCGCGGGCGACCAAACAAGTCCTCGGCTCGCTGCCCGATCTCGTCACGATCAAGCTGTTCGCCTCGGCCTCGCTGCCTTCGGAGATGGCGTTTCTCAAGCGCGACGTCGACGACCTGATCGGCGATTACCGTGCGGCGGGCCGCGGCAAGGTGCGCGTCGCCGTGCGCGATCCCTCGGCTGACACCGCGGCGCTGCGCGAGGCCCGCCAGCTTGGCATCCCGGCCGTGCAGTTCAATGTGCTGGGACGGTCCGAGCTGCAGGTGAAGGAGGGTTACCTCGGCGTGGCGGTGCAGTACGCCGAGGGCGTGAAGACGATCCCCTTCGTTCAGCAAGGGAGTGACCTGGAGTACCGGCTCACGTCCGAGATCCGCGCGCTTACCCAGCGCGAGCGGCCCGTGGTCGGCCTGAGCGAAACGTCGGACGCGACTTCGGTGCGGGCGCGCCGCAGCTTCGAGGCGCTGCAGGAACAGCTCGGCCGCACCTATACCGCGCGCCGGCTCACGCTGGGCGACAGCGCCATCGCGGCGGACGTGAAGGTGCTGGTGCTCATCGGGGCGCCCGACTCCCTGCGAGGGCGCCAGCGGGAGCGCCTCGAGCAGTTTTTCCGCCGGGGCGGCGGCGCGCTCGTCATGGCCAGCGGCATGGCCTTGAACGCCGGCACGCCGGTGGCGTTCGCGCGCCCGGTCGCGTGGAACAGCGTCCTCAAGCCTTACGGTGTGCAGATCCGCTCCGACATGGCCTACGACCTCGCGTCGAACGAGCGCATCGCCGTGCCGGCGCAGTTCGGCCAGGTGCTCGTGTCCTACCCGCTGTGGCTGCGCGCCCTGAGCACCAAGGCCTCGCCGGTGAACCTGCAGCTGAACGCGGTGCTGCTGCCGTGGGCGAGCACCATCGACACCACGGGCGCCGCCCCCGGCAGCGTCACCCCGCTCCTCGCGACGAGCCGCGCCGGTGGTCTGCAGCAGGTGACGGCGTTCCTCACGCCCGCCCGCGACTTCCCTCGGGACAGCCTGGCCCAGCGCCTCCTGGCGGTGCAGGTCAATCCGCTGGCCCGCGACACGGCCCCGCCGCTGCGCGGCCGGCTCGTCGTCGTGGGCAGCGCGGACTTCGCGAGCGACCGCTATGCGGGCAACTCGCCCGAGAATGTCGTCTTCGCCCTCAACGCGGTGGACTGGCTCGCCCAGGATGACGCGCTGATCGCGATCCGCTCGAAGAACCGCGCACCGCCCCCGCTCGTGTTCACGAGCGGGACCACGCGCGACGCGGTCAAATACGGCAACATGATCGGGATTCCGGCGCTGCTCGTGGCGGCGGGCGCGGCGCGGTTGTGGCGGCGGCGCCTGACCACGGGCAGGGTGTATCAACGCCCGACGCCCGAGGTCGCGTGAGTGCTTAAGCACAGTGCCTGGCCGAGCCCAGGCTTTAGCCTGGGAACGGCATGAGCCCGCGACAGCTGCGGGCGGTCGCGCTGGGGCTGGCGGCCCTGCTGCTGTTGTGGTTCGCCAGCGAGCTGCTCTCGAAGCGCAGCGACCGGATCACGGCGTCGCTCGCGCTCGCCCCCGTCTCCGAGGCCACCACCGACCGCGTGACCATCACGCGCGGCGCGGACACCGCGCTCCTCGCGAAGGGGACCGACACGGCCTGGACCGTGAACGGGTACGCCGCGTCGCGCCAGGCCGTGACCGATCTGTTCGCTGCGTTACGCGACTCGACCCCGGCGGAGCTGGCGGCCGAGAGCCCGGGCTCATTCGCCCGGCTCGGCGTGGACAGCATGGGCGGCCGCTGGATCCGCGTCGCGGGTGGCGGCCGCACGCTCGTCACCCTGATCACGGGCCAGAACGGGCCCGCTTTCGGCACGGTCTACGTGCGCAAGCCCGGCGACACCCGAGTGTTCCTGTGGCGCGGACGGTCGCTCCCCGGGCCGACCAGCCGCGTGGACGACTGGCGCGACAAGCGGATCGCCGGCGTCGAGCCGGACACCGTGCGGGCCTTCGAGATCGCGCGGGGGAAGGAGCGTTACGCCCTGGAGCGCCGGGACCGGCGCTGGACGATCGCGGGCCGGGGCCCCGCGGACTCCGCTGCGGTGACGCGGCTGCTGGAGCAGTATCGCAGGGTCGCGGCGGTGGGCTTCGCCACGGCCCCGCAGGCCGACTCGCTCAGGGCGCGACGGCCCTCGCGGCGGGCGACGCTGCGGGGCACGAGCGGGCGCGTGCTCGTCGCCCTCGCGTTCGATTCCACCGCCGGCGGCACCTGGGTGTACCGCGCCGACAGGCCCGCGGGGACCGTGTACCGCATCGAGCCCTGGACCGTGGACCAGCTGACGCCCGCCGGGCAGGCGCTCGCGCCGAAGAGGTGAATCCCTTCATTTTCTGAGACTTACCGTCTATTTTTAGCCGCCCGAATGGCGGAGCTCTCGCTGTCGCGGAGCCAGCTGTTGCTGCTCGCCGGGACGGCCAACCGGCCGCTCGCCGAGGAGATGGCCGGGCATTTGGGGCAGCCGCTGTGCGCGCTGACGATCCGCCGCTTCGCCGACGGCGAGATCTTCGTGAAGATCGACGAGAACGTGCGCGGGCGGGACGTGTTCATCATCCAGCCGACGAATCCTCCGGCGGAGAATCTCGTCGAGCTGCTGCTGATGGTCGATGCGGCGCGGCGGGCGAGCGCGGCGCGGATCACGGCGGTGCTGCCCTATTTCGGCTACGCGCGGCAAGACCGCAAGGACCAGCCGCGCGTGGCGATCAGCGCGAAGCTCATGGCGAACCTGATCACGCACGCCGGCGCCGATCGCGTGCTGGGAATGGACTTCCATTCCCACCAGGTGCAGGGGTTCTTCGACATCCCCGTGGACCACCTGTACGCGGCGCCCGTGTTCGTCGCCCACTTCCGGCAGAAGCGGCTGCACGACCCGGTCGTGGTGGCGCCCGACGTGGGGTCGGCGAAGATGGCGCGCGGGTTCGCAAAGCGGCTGAACGCGTCCCTCGCGATCATCGACAAGCGGCGCCCCTCGGCGAACGTCGCCGAGGTCGTGAACGTCGTCGGCGAGGTGGCGGACAAGGATTGCCTCATCCCCGACGACATGATCGACACGGCGGGCACGGTCACGGAGGCGGCGGCGGCGCTGAAGCGCCTCGGGGCGCGCAAGATCTACGCGTTCGCGTCCCACGCGCTGCTGTCGGGGTCCGCGGTGGAGCGGTTGCGTGCGGCGCCGATCGACGAGGTCGCGGTGACCAACACGATCCACATCGCCGACGAGCGGCGCTTCGAGAAGCTCCGGGTGCTGTCGATCGCCGACCTGATGGCGAAGGCGATCGGCTACGAACATTCGAACCAATCCGTCAGCTCGCTCTTCGACTGAGCGTTGCTAACGGCTAACGGCCAAGGACTGCGTTATGGCACAGATCGTCTCCCTGACCGCCAGCGCCCGCCAGAGCACGGGCAAGGGCGCCGCGCGCCAGGCGCGGTTCCGCGGCCAGATCCCGGCGGTGATCTACGGTCGCGGCCGCGACACCCAGCCGCTCGCCGTCGAGGCGAAGGCGCTCGAGAAGGCGCTCACGGGAGTCGAGCCCGCGAGCACCATCATCGAGCTCGCGGTGGACGGGAAGAAGGTGCGGACCCTGATCCGCGAGATCCAGCGGCACCCCGTGCGGCCCGACATCATCCACGTGGACTTCTACGAGATCCACGCGGCCGAGAAGGTGAAGCTCAAGGTGCCCGTGCACCTCGTGGGCGCGCCGGACGGCGTCCGCAACGCCGGCGGCGTGCTCGACCAGGTGACGCGCGAGGTCGAGATCGAGGTGTTGCCGGAGCAGATCCCGGACCGTGTCGAGCTGGATGTGACCGCGCTCAAGATCGGCGATTCGCTGCATGTGCGGAACCTGCAGATCCCCAACGTTACGAT
>QHUR01000112.1 GCA_003221995.1 Gemmatimonadota bacterium
GCCCCGAGGCGCAGGCGCTGAACGCGCTGCTCATCCAGAGCGAGCGCACGCTGACGAGCGCCGAAGGCCTGCCGCGGCGCCCCTGGTTCCGCCACCAGCTGTACGCGCCTGGCTTCTACACGGGCTACGGCGTGAAGACGATCCCGGGCGTGCGCGAAGCCATCGAGCAGAAAAACTGGAAAGAAGCGGACGACCAGATCGGCCGCGTGGCGCAGACGCTCACCGCCGAGGCGGCGCTGCTCGACCGGGCGACCGCTGCTGCCGACGCGCTCGCGCGTTAGGGGTTGACTCGGCCGCGTCGTCCCAGCGACAATGGGAGCAGCCCGTGCATCGCATCGGAGGCGACATGAAGCGCGGAGCCGTTTTCGCAATCACCGGCGTGCTCGCCGGCTCGCTCGCAGGTGCCGCCCAGCATGCGGCTCCCCAGCCCGCCGCGCTCTACACCTACCAGGGCACCGTCCATTCCATGAAGGCCAAGACCGGCACGCTCGAGCTCATCACGG
>QHUR01000196.1 GCA_003221995.1 Gemmatimonadota bacterium
GGCGGCGTCCGGGCCGTCGCGGGGTGGCGGTGGCGTCGGTTTCCGGCATGGTGGCGCTGACAACACGGGCGCCCGTCGGGGCGCCAGGGAAGCTCCGTCGCGCGTCAGGCGCCGGCGCCGACGGGGGCTGCCCTCGCGACGACGGGCCGGCAGTATCGCTCGCCCAGGACCCGCAGCTCGGCGATCTCCGGTTCGCGCAGCTCCGGGTAACGGTCGGTGAGGTACAGCATGGTATCGTCAAACCACTCCTTCTGGTGCTCGGGCGCCGCTTCCAGGACGCCGCAGCGGAGGATATGGGAGAACAGCTCGTCACGGGCCTGCTCGAACTGCGTGGGGGTAGAAACTCTTCTCGGTTCCGAACGCTTTTTGGCCATGCGCGAGGGGCTCCTCTCTTTCGGTCGGGGGGCCGGGTCAGAACGGCGCCGCAATGTAACAGCGGACCTGGCGCGACGCAAAGCCCGGAGGCCATCGCTGGCCTCGCGGGGCGGTGGAGCCGGGTCTAGCTTCAGGGGAGTAACTGCCGGGCGCCGTCGGGGGTTCCCCGACGGCGGCGGAACATGGGAAGGCGGGAACATGAGCGACGATAAGGATCAAGTGTACGGGCCGGAGCGCGCCGAGCGGCTGGTGGCGCTGTTGCGCGCGCTGGCGGAGCGCATTCAGGAGCTTGACCGCGCTGGCCGGCTGCTCGACGCCGCGGCCGATCTGCAGCGGCTGCTGGGTAACGTGCGGAGCGAGCTGTTTCACTACGAGGTGCGGTCCACTTACGACACGCCGGAGGTCGCCGAGAGCCGGCGCATCGTGGAGGAGGCCGAGCGGCGCGGGGCCGAGCTGGCGGACGGCGTGGAGGAGCCGGACGGCGACGAGCCCTGGCGGAGGCCGCTGGGCCAGTGAAGGGCTTCTACTACGTCTTGGGGGCGGTGGCGATCGGCGGCGGCGTGGCCCTGTGGTACGGGGCGCAGCGGCCGGCCGGGTCCGCTCCGCCCGTCTCGCCCACACCCGTGGCCGCGACCGACGGATTTCGCGGCTTTACGCTCGGCAGTGACACGGCGCGGGTGGAGGTGACGGAGTACTCGGACTTCGAGTGTCCGTTCTGCGCCCAGTTCGCCACGGTCCAGATGCCCGTGATCCGCGAGCAGCTCATCGCCGCGGGCCGCGTGCGGTGGCGCTACCGCGACTTCCCCTTGCCGGGCCATCAGTACTCGCGCTACGCCGCGCTCGTGGCGCAGTGCGCGGGCGAGCAAGGGAGGTTCTGGGAGATGCACGACCAGCTCTTCTTCCACCACCAATGGGCGCTGACCGGCAGGAACCCGCGGGGCCTGTTCCGCGACTTCGCCAAGGCTGCGGGCCTCGACCTCGCCAAGTACGACGCCTGCGTGGACGCGCAGCGCTACGCCGGCCGCATCCAGGCGAGCGTGGAGGAAGGCACCACGCTGGGCGTCAACGCTACGCCCACGTTCTTCATCAACAGCCGCCGCTACGCGGGGCGTTCCACCTCGGACGCCTTCAAGGCCGCCGTCGACAGCATCACAAAGTCCCGCAAGTAATGCGGCAGCGGCAGGCGATCGCGCTGCTGGCTCTGGTCGGGCTGTCGTCGCCCTGTACCTATGGCTGTACAAGATCGGGATCATCGGCACGCTGCAGTGCGGCATCGGGGCGTGCGAGCAGGTGCAGGCCAGCCGCTACGCGGAGCTGCTCGGGGTGCCGGTTGCCTTCTACGGCGTGGTCGGGTACGCCGCGCTCCTCGCGGTTGCCCTGCTCGGGCTTCGGCCCCGGTTCTTGGCGGAGCGCCGGGTCACGCTCGCGCTCGCGCTGCTCTCCTCGGTGGGATTGCTCTTCACGTTGTATCTGACCTATCTCGAGCTGTTCGTCATCCACGCGCTCTGCCGCTGGTGCGTCGGCTCGGCGGTGATCGTCACGGCGGTCTGGCTCGTGGCCCTCTCCGCGGTGCGTCGCAGCGTGTAACGACGCGGCGCTGCCGACCGCACCGACCGGCTAATATTGATCGCCATGCCCCGCCCTTCGGAATCTGGGGAGGCCCCGCGCGGCCGCTACCTCGCCGCGCTCGCCCTCTCGGTGCTGGGCGTCGTCTATGGCGACATCGGGACGAGCCCGCTGTATGCGCTCCGCGAGTCCTTCCACGGGACCCACGGGATCCCCGTCAGCCCGGGCAACGTGCTGGGAGTCCTCTCCCTCGTGTTTTGGTCGCTGGTCCTCGTGGTCACGATCAAGTACCACGTCGTGATAATCCGCGCGGACAACAAGGGAGAGGGGGGCGTGCTCGCCCTGATGGCCCTTGTCAACGGCAGCCGCGTGGCCCGGGGCCTTTCGCCCCGCCGCATCATGATCGTGCTCGGCATCTTCGGCTCGGCGCTCCTGTACGCGGACGGGGCCCTCACCCCGGCGATCTCCGTGCTGAGCGCGGTCGAGGGGCTCGAGCTCGCGACGCCGGCACTCGCGCCTTGGATAATCCCACTGACGCTCGGGATCCTGGTTGGCCTGTTTGTCCTGCAGAGCCGCGGCACCGCGCGCATCGGCGCGCTCTTCGGCCCGGTGATGCTCCTCTGGTTTGGAACCATCGGGGCACTGGGTCTGAGCGAGATCGTCCGCCAGCCGGCGGTGCTGACTGCGGTCTCGCCGTCTCACGCCGTGCGCTTCTTCGCTGAGGACGTGGGCCGGGGCTTCGTGGTGCTGGGCGCCGTCTTCCTCGTCGTCACGGGCGGCGAGGCGCTGTACGCCGACCTCGGCCACTTCGGTCACCGCGCGATCCAGATCGCGTGGTTCAGCATCACCTTCCCCTGTCTCTTGCTCAACTACTTCGGGCAGGGGGCGCTGCTGCTGCGGGACCCGGCCGCGGCGGAGAACCCCTTCTATCATCTCGCCCCGAGCTGGGGCCTGTACCCCCTGATCGCGCTCGCCACGGCGGCGACGATCATTGCCTCGCAGGCCGTGATTTCCGGCGCCTTCTCTTTGACACGCCAGGCGGTGCAGCTGGGCTACAGCCCGCGGCTCCGCATCGAGCATACGTCCTCGCGCGAGATTGGCCAGATCTACGTCCCCGCGGTCAACTGGGGCCTCATGCTGCTGACCTGCGCGTTGGTATTGGGCTTCGGCTCGTCGAGCAACATCGCCGGCGCATACGGCGTGGCCCTGGCGACGCTGATGCTCATCACGACGCTCATGTTCTACGTCATGAGCCGCGAAGTGTGGCGCTGGAGCATCCCGCGAGCGGCGCTCGTCGCCGGGCTGTTTCTCCTCATGGATGTCCCGTTCTTTGGAGCTAACGCGCTGAAGATTCGTTACGGCGGCTGGGTCCCCCTGGTCATCGCGCTCGGCGTGTACACGCTGATGACGACGTGGAAGCGGGGTCGCGAGATCCTCGCCAAGCGCATGCTGGAGAAGACGGTTCCGCTCAAGATGCTGCTCGCTGATCTAGCCGCGGAGCCGCCGATCCGCGTGCCCGGCACGGCCATGTTCATGTACGGCACCACCGATGGCACGCCCCCGGCGCTCGTGCACAATCTGGCCCACAACAAGGTGCTGCATGAGAAAGTCGTGTTC
>QHUR01000116.1 GCA_003221995.1 Gemmatimonadota bacterium
GCGTCGTACGAGGCGGCCATCGCCGCAGCGGAGCTCGCGGAGGAGCAGGCGGTGTTGGCCGAGGCGCTCCGCCGTCTCGCCGTCGTGCGCCACCACCGGGGCGAATCGGCCGAGGCGCGGGAACTGTGCCGCCGCAGCCACGCCGTCGCGCGCCGCGCCGGCAATGGCGTGCTCGCGGGGGAGGCCCTCAACACGCTCGGCGGGATCGACCTGGAGACGGATGCCGTCGCCCAGGCCCGCCAGCATTTCCTCCGCGCCCTGGAGCTGGGCGGGCAGAGCCGCGAGCTGCGCGCACGCGTCGAGCAGAATCTCGGCGTCCTCGCGAACATCCAAGGCGACGTGGACGAAGCGCTGGCGCGCTATGGGCGGTCCCTCGAGGCCTACCGCGCGTCCAACGACGAGCACGGTTGCGCCATCGCCTACCACAACCTCGGGATGGCGAGCGCGGACCGCCAGCAGTTCGATGAAGCGGAGCGCTTCTTCCGGCAGAGCTACGAGATCGCCGAGCGCGCAGGTGACGCCTACCTTCAGGGCCTGTGCCTCGCGAACCGCGCGAAGGTGCACCTTGCCCGGGGGCAGTGCGACGACGCGCGGTTCGACGCCGAGGCTGCCCTGGCCGTCTTCGATCAGGTCGGCGTGGAGAGCGCCAAGGCCGATGCCTATCGGGTCCTCGGCATGGTGTACCGCGAGACCGGCCGGCCCGCGCTCGCCGAGGGACGCTTCCGGTCGGCGATCGAGCTGGCGGTCAGTGCGGGCGCCGTGCTGAACGAGGCGGAGGCGTCGCGCGAGCTGGCCCTCCTCTATCAAACGATGGGCCGGAACCAGGACGCGCTCGCCCTGCTGAACGCCGCGCACCGCCTCTTCGGGCGGCTCGACGCGCGCGCCAACCTGGTCCACGTCGACGGTAAGATGGCCGAGCTCGAGGCCACCTACCTCGCGGTGGCGCGCGAGTGGGGCCAGTCCATCGAGTCCGCCGACGCCTACACGTTCGGCCACTGCGAGCGCGTGGCGCGCCACGCCGTGGCCGTCGCACGGGCCCTCGGGATGGACGAGCACGCTCAAACGACGGTCCGAATCGGCGCGTACCTCCACGATTTGGGGAAGGTGCGCGTCCCGCACGAGATCCTGAGCAAGCCGGGCCCGCTCACGCGCGACGAGTTCGAGGTGGTGCAGATGCACCCGATCTGGGGGATCGAGCTCCTCGCCGGCGTCGAGTTCCCCTGGGACATCAAGTCGGTTATCCGCTGGCACCACGAGCGCTACGACGGCACGGGATATCCGGATCGGCTGCGGGGAGAGGAGATTCCACTGTCCGCGCAAATCGTGGGGATCGCGGACATGTACGACGCGCTCACCACCACACGGCCCTACCGGCCGGCGTTCTCGCACGCGGCGGCGCTCGTGACGATCAAGAGCGCCAGCGGCCTCTGGTCGAGGCCGGTCTACGCCGCCTTCCTCGCGTCGCTCGCTCAACCGCACGCCCTGCACACGGGCGCCGCCACGGACGAGGCGCGCCCAGTCCGCTTGCGTCTAACTGCCTAGAGCTCGCGGCGCGCGGCACCTGGCGCCGCCCGCCGAGTCGTGGAATCTTAAGCGTCATGCCGACCGCCGGTCCCCGATGCCGCCGTGTGGCCCTCTTGGTCGCGCTCTCGGTGCTCGGGCCGTCGGGCTGCGCGGGCCGCGGCGGCTGCGCGGGCGACTACTGCGGCACGCTGATCTTCGTCACTGGGTCCGAGCCAGACATTCTGCTACCGCCGTTGACGCAGACGAGCGTGGGGCGGGACATCCACGACCAGATCTTCCTCAAGCTGGCCGATCTCGGGATGTCCATGACCACGGTGGGCGACGAGGACTTCCAGCCGCTGCTCGCCCAGCGGTGGGAGTGGAACGGCCCGCGGACGCTCGTATTCCATCTCAATCCGCGGGCCCACTGGCAGGACGGCCAGCCCGTGACCGCAGCAGACGTCGCCTTCACGTTCGACGCCTACACGGACCCGAAGGTCGCCTCGCCCTCCGCGCATGATCTGCGCTGGATCAGCGCTGTGACGGCCCGCGACTCCCTCACCGCCGTGTTCCGGTTCCGGCGGCGATACCCGGAGATGTTCTACGACGCCGCGTGCCGCATGCGCATCCTGCCGGCACACCTGCTGCGCTCGCTGCCGGGCGAGGCGTGGAGGACCGCGCCGTTCGGACGCGCGCCGGTCGGGAGCGGGCCGTACCGCCTCGTCGCCTGGAAGGCGGGCGAGACGATCGAGCTCGCCGCCGACTCGACGTTTTTTCTCGGCCGACCGCACATCCGGCGGCTCATCTGGCGCTCGGCACCGGACCTCCAGGTCGCGATCAGCCAGCTCATCGCCAACCAGGCGGACGCGCTCGAATTCCTCGGGCCCCCGGACAACGTGAGACGCGTCCGGACGGCGCCGCAGCTCACCCTCTATCCGTACAAGGGCTCGAACTACGCCTACCTCGGATTCAACCTGGTCGCGAACGGCGACACCGCACGGCCGCATCCGATCTTCGGCGACCGCGACGTTCGCCGCGCCCTCGCGATGGCAGTGGACCGCGCTCACCTGTTACAGAGCGTGTATGGAGACCTCGGGAAGGTCCCCCCGGGTCCGATGCCCCAGCTGTCGTGGATCTGGGATCCCGAGACGCGCCAGCTTCCCTACGACACCGCGCAGGCCGCCCGTCTGCTCGCGGCGCGGGGCTGGCGCGACTCGGACGGTGACGGGATCCGCGACCGACACGGCACGAAGCTCGCCTTCCGACTGCTCGTCCCCACGACGAGCTCGCCACGCCGGCAGTACGCTCGCCTGCTCCAGGAGCAGCTCCGCGCAATCGGGGCGGAGGTCGACATCGACGAGGTCGAGAACAGCGTGCTCATGGACCGGGCGCGTGGCGCGAAGTTCGACGCCGTCCTCGGAGCTTGGAACCCCGACTTGAGCCCGGCGGCCAGCATCGCGTCGACCTGGACGCGCGCGGGGTTCGGCGGGTCCAACTGGCTGCGCTACGCGAACCCCGAGTTCGAGCGGCAGGTGGAGCGGGCGAGCACTGCGGGAGGCCGCGACGCGGCCCGCGCCGCGTGGCGTGCCGCGATCGAAATCCTTAACGGGGACGCTCCCGCCGTGTTCCTGTACTCTCCCGACAACGTGGCCGCCGTGCACTCGCGCGTTGCCGACGTGCGCATTCGGCCCGACTCATGGTGGGCTCTCGTCCGCACTTGGCGGATTCCTGCTGACCGACTGATCGATCGAGACCGGGCGTCGGGCCCATAGGCAGGGCCCGTACCGCTGCCCAGCGCTCCCTCCTCAGGGTATCGCGGTCCCGGTGCTCTGCGGCAGGATCTGATCGAGGATGAAGGCGTAGCGGATCGCCCACTCGTGGAGCGCGTCGTAGCGACCGGACGCTCCGCCGTGGCCGGCTCCCATGTTGGTCCGGAGCAGCAACACGTGGTCGTCGGTCTTGGTGGCGCGCAGCTTGGCGACCCACTTGGCCGGCTCCCAGTAGCCGACCCGAGGATCGTTCAACCCCGCCGTGACAAGCATCGCCGGGTACGCCTGGTGGGCGACGTTGTCGTAAGGCGAGTACGACTTCATATAGCTGTACCACGGTGCCTTGCGCGGGTCGCCCCACTGCAGCCACTCCTCGGTGGTGAGCGGGATCGTCGAGTCCGACATCGTGTTGATCACGTCCACGAAGGGGACGTCGGCCACAGCCGCCTTGAACAGGTCGGGGCGCATGTTGAGGACCGCGCCCATCAGCAGCCCGCCGGCGCTCCCTCCGCGGATCGCCAGTCGGTCCGTGCTCGTGTAGCGCTCCGCCACCAGGTGCTCGGCGGCGGCGATGAAGTCGGTGAAGGTGTTCTTCTTGTTGAGCAGCCGCCCCTGCTCGTACCACTGACGCCCCATTTCCTGGCCGCCGCGGATGTGCGCGACGGCGTACACGACGCCCCGGTCGAGCAGGCTCACCAGGTTCGAGCTGAACGTCGGGTCGGTGCTGATCCCGTAGGAGCCGTACGCGTACAGCAGTAGCGGCCGCGCGCCGTCCTTCACGAGCGGGTTGCGATACACGAGTGAAATCGGGATGCGCGCCCCGTCCTTGGCCGTGGCCCACGCGCGCGCCATCCCGTAGTGCGAGGGGTCGTACCCTCCCAACACCTCGGTGCGCTTGCGCAGCTGTCGTGTGCGGCGCCGCAGGTCGTAGTCATAGACGGAGGGCGGCGTGACGAACGAGGCGTAGGTGAAGCGCAGCTGGTCGCTGTCGAACTCGGGATTCTCGGCCGTCCGGTAGCTGTAGATCTTCTCCGGAAAATCGATCGCGTAGACCGAGTGCCGCTCGGGGCTGAGGACGCGGATGCGCTGCGTCGCGTTGCCGCGCTCGTACAGCACGACATAGTCGCGAAACACGTCGATGCCGTCGAGCAGGATCGAGTCACTTGCCGGCACGAGCTCCGAGGCTCGCGCGGGGTCGCGATCACTCAAGCGCAGCAGCTTGAAGTTGAGCGCGTGCTCGTTGCTGAGCACCAGGAAGTCATCCCCGCGGTGCTCGGCAACCGGGTAGAGCACGCCGGGCGTTCGCGGCACCAGCGGGCGCCATGCGTCGGTAGGGTGGTCCGCCGGCAGGTAACGGATGTCCGACTGGTCGAAGCTCTGGTCGCTGATCAACAGGAACCGGTGGTCCTTGGTCCTCCCGAGGTCCACGTTGTACAGCACGTCGGCCTCGTGGAACACGACCGAGTCGGTGCCGCTGGCGCTGCCCAGCGTGTGTCGCACGACCTCGTACGGGCGGTTCGCCGCGTCGCCGCGGCCGTAAAAGAGCGTGCGGTTGTCGCCGGCCCACTCCAGGGAGTAGTTGACCTGCGCGACGCTGTCGGCGAGCATGGCGCCGCCCACTAGGTCCTTCACCACCAGCAGGTAGCGCTCGGCTCCGGTCGTGTCGACCGTGAACGCCAGCATGCGCTCGTCCGGGCTCACGCGACTCACGCCGACGCGGAAGTACGCCCGCCCCGCCCCCGCGCCGGGAGCGTTCTCATCGAGCATCACTTCCTCCGGGGCGGTGAGCGAGCCGCGCTTGCGGCAGAGGATGGGGTATTGCTGCCCGGCGACCGTCCGGGAGTAGTAGTAGTACTGGCCCTCGCGCTGCGGGACCGAGAGGTCGGTCTCCTTGATGCGCGCCTTCATCTCGTTGAACAGCCGCGTTTGGAGCGCGTCCGTGTGCTTGAGCCACGCCGCGACGTACCGGTTCTCTGCCTCGAGGTAGGCGATCACGTCCGGGCTCTTGCGGCTGTCGTCCCGGAGCCAGAAGTAGTTGTCGACCCGGATGTCCCCGAGGGTCGTGTCGACCTTCGGGATCGCCTTCGCGATCGGGGGTGTCGGCAGGGCGGCCGTGTCGGTCGCGGCCGGCGTGCCTGGGGCCTGCGCTCGGGCGACGCCGGACCTTGCGGCGAAGGCGCCGAGTGCCAGGAGCAGGCGGGTGGGACGGGTGAGCATCGGGCGTTCAAACTACGGCCCCACGCTGAGAAACGACAGAGCCCCGCGATCGTCGCGGGGCTCGTTGGTGCGCTGGCGGCCGCGCGGCCGCCAGCTAGGGTCTATTCGTCAGTGGGTTCTTCTGGGTCGTGTCCCGCGTGGTCGTCCTGCGCGCCGAGGACTTGGACCGAGAGGAGGTCTTGTGCGTGGTCGCTGAATGGCTTCTCGCCGCCGGGGTCCGCGAGTGGGAGGCGTGCTTCTTTGCGTCGCCGCCGCAGGCCAAGAGCGCAATCACCGCAAGTGCACTCAGCAAGGTCCTCGCCATTGGTCCTCCGTCGTGGCGGGTCGGCTCCAATATAAGACACGGCCCCACCAGACAAGTCCCCCAGGGGACGCCACAGGCTCGCGCCCGCCTGCCAGGGTGGCGGCGCGGCGGGTCAGACGAGTCCCAGGCGCTTCTCGAGGTGCGCCTTCACGGAGTCGGTGATGACGCCCCGCTGGTGCGCGTCGGCCAGCGCGGCGGTGATCTGCGACCGGTCGGCATCCACGCCGCGCTCCCGCAGCTCCTGAATGACGCGGGCGAGCCGCTGATCGTAGACGCCCGACTTGAGCTTCCCTGCGTCCATGTCCCGCTTCAGCTTCTCCAGCTCCTTCAGGAACCGCTCGATCGAAACCGGTGGCATCGGGTACTCCTCCTCGGATGAGGTCCGGGCTCGCCTCCCAGATCTACCGCGCTTCATGGGGCCCGGCCAGGGCCTTGAATTAGCTCCCCCGATGCGAGACCGTTGTTGCCTCGTCCACGGGATCTGTGGTCGTGATGGCAGGCAGACTGGCGTTGTGCGCGCTCGTCGCCCTGGGCGTCGCGTGCCGGGGCCCGACGCACGGCAGTCCGACTGAGCGCGCGCCCGTCATCCGGGTGGTGGCGCGCGCCGACACCGCGCCGCGCTCCCCGAACATCTACGCCGCCGCGGGCGCCGGCATGCTGAGCCCCGCCGCGCGACGCGCCCGGCCGCTCGTGTACGTGCCGAACAGCAAAGACGGCACCGTCTCGGTGATCGACCCCCGGACCTATCGCGTGGTGCGCACGTTCGCCACCGGCGCGCTGCCGCAGCACGTGGTGCCGTCGTACGATCTCGCGACTCTGTGGGTTGCGAACAATCTGGGCAACAGCCTCACGCCCATCGACCCGGTCACGGGTCGGGAGGGCCGGACCGTGCCCGTGAGCGATCCCTACAACCTCTACTTCACGCCCGACGGCCGCTTCGCCGTGGTGATCGCCGAGCGACGCCAGCGGCTCGACTTCCGCGACGCGCACACGCTGGCGCTCGTGGCGTCGCTGCCGGTCCAGTGCCGGGGCGTGGACCACATGGAGTTCACCGCGGACGGCCGCTCCGCCGTCGCCACCTGCGAGTTCTCGGGGCAGCTCCTCAAGCTCGACCTCGCCACGCGGCAAATCGTCGGGTACCTGCTACTCGATCCGGACGGGCTCGGCCCGCGGGCCATGCCGCAGGACATCCGCGCCGCTCCGGACGGGCGCGTGTTCTACGTGGCGGACATGATGGCGAACGGCGTCTTCCTGGTGGACCCGGTGGCGTTCCGGCGCGTCGGCTTCATCGCCACGGGGAAGGGGACGCACGGGATCTATCCGAGTCGCGACGGGCGGCTGCTGTATGTCTCGAACCGCGGGTGGAGCACGGTCGCTGGTGGGCGGCGCGGCCCGGGAAGCGTCACGGTGCTCGATCCGGCCACGCGGGCGATTGTCGCGACCTGGCCGGTCCCGGGCGGCGGCAGCCCCGACATGGGCAACGTCACCGCGGACGGCACGGAGCTGTGGCTGTCGGGCCGGTACGACGGGGAAGTCTACGTGTTCGATACCGCGACCGGGCGGCTGACGCACCGGATCGCGGTGGGGTGGGAGCCGCACGGCCTGTGCGTATGGCCCCAACCGGGGCGGTACTCGCTGGGCCATACCGGCAACATGCGCTGAGCCGCCGCGCCGCGGGCGCGGGCCGCTCTTGTCAACTCGCCCAGCCGGCTCCACGATGGTGGCATGAACCGGGTGCGAGGCAAGCTCATTCTCATCACGGGCGCGAGCTCGGGGATCGGCGCCGCTTGCGCGCGGCGCTTCGCCGCTGACGGCGCTAACCTCGTCCTCTGGGCGCGCCGGCGTGAGCGGCTGGCGGAGCTCGGCGTCGAGCTCGAGCGCGGGCACGGCGTCGCGGCGCGACTGGCGCAGGTGGACGTGCGCGATCGGGCTGCCGTGAATCGCGCGACCGCGGAGCTCGTCGCCGCCGCAGAGGTCCCCGACGTCCTGCTCAACAACGCCGGGCTCGCGAGCGGACTCGCCAAGATCCACGAGGGCGACCCGGACGACTGGGACCGGATGATCGACACCAACCTGAAGGGACTGTTGAACGTCACCCGCGCGATCCTGCCGCACATGGTGGCGCGGCGCCGCGGCCACGTCGTGAACATCGGGAGCACGGCCGGCCACATGACCTACCCCATGGGGAACGTCTACAACGCCACCAAGTTCGGCGTGCGGGCCCTCACCGAAGGGATGAATCTCGACGTGGCCGGGACGCCGATCCGCGTTTCGAGCGTCGACCCCGGGTACGTGGAGACCGAGTTCTCCGAAGTACGGTTCCACGGCGACAAGGAGCGCGCGCGGGGAGTGTACCAGGGCTTCCGCCCGCTCACGGCGGACGACGTCGCCGATGCGATCGCTTACGTGGTGAACCTCCCGGAGCACGTGAACATCGTCGACCTGGTCATAGTGCCGACGGCGCAGCGGAACGTCTACGTGGTGGACCGGGAGCAGGACTGAGTCGCGGCGTCGCGGAGACCTGATGCGACGCGGCCTCACGCTCGCCTGGATGCTCGCGCTGGCAGCCTCGTTTCACTGGTGGGATGTGACGCTTCGCTTCCCGCGGCTGCTCGTCTGGACGTGGGCGTTCCTCGCCCTGTTCCTCGCAACGGCCTTCGTCCTGTTCGGGCGCGGGCTGCGCGCGCGGCGGCGCGAGGTGTGGCTTCCCGCCGCCGTCTGGTCGCGCTGGCGCTCGGCGCCGATCTCGCCACCGTGGTGTTCCCGGCGGTGTCGGTCGAAGGGCGGCGCGTCGCGGCGGCCGTGTGGCTGCCGGTCCTCGATCTCGTGCTCCCCATTTGGATGACGGCACGCGCCTTGGCGCTCGTCTGGGCCGGGGCGAGCCTCTGGCCGTTCGCGGCGGTGGCCGTCCCGGCGCTCGCCGTATGGGCCTGGTCGTTCATGATCCGCATGCCGGGGCGCTCGCACGCCGGTCCCCTGCCGCCGCTCACGGTCGAGGAAGCGGCCATGCGCGGCGACCTGGAGACGCACGTGCGGGCGCTCGCTGGGACGATCGGCGAGCGTCACTACGCCCGGCCACAGGCGTTGGCGCGCGCGGTCGCCTACTTGCAGGGCGCGCTGGCGCGGCTCGGCTACGAGGTCTCGGTGCAGCCTTTCACCGCGGGAGGGCAGACCTTCCACAATCTGGAGGTCGTGATCCCGGGCGGGAATCGCGCGGACGAGATCGTCGTGGTGGGCGGTCACTACGACACGGTGGAAGGGTCACCGGGAGCGGACGACAACGGCAGCGGCAGCGCCGCGGTGGTGGTGCTGGCGGGGCTCCTCGCGCACGACCGCCCAGCACGCACCGTGCGGTGCGTGCTGTTCGCAAACGAGGAGCCGCCCTTCTTCGAGAGTGGCGGGATGGGCAGCCAGGTGTACGCGGCCCAGGCGGCGCGGCGGGGAGATCGCATCGTCGCGATGTTCGCGCTCGAGACGATCGGCTTCTACGCCGACGGGTCCGGGACCCAGCAGTATCCGTTCCCTCTGGGGCCCTTCTATCCCGACCGGGGCGACTTCATCGGCTTCGTCGGCAATCTACAGTCCGCAGCGTTGGTGCGGCGCAGCGTGCGGGTGTTCCGTGAGACCACAGCCTTTCCTTCGGAGGGAGTGGCGGCGCCTGCGTGGATTCCGGGAATTAGCCTGTCCGACCACGCGTCCTTCTGGCTGCACGGATGGCGCGCGATCATGATCTCGGACACGGCGCCATTCCGGTATCCCTACTATCACAGCGAGCTCGATACGCCCGACAAGCTGGACTACACCCGGCTCGCCCGCGTGGTCGCGGGTGTGGCGCGGGTGGTGCGGGACGTGGCCGGGGTCGGTCAGTAGGGGGCGGGGGCTGGGGCGGGGGCGGGTGTCATCTCGAGGAATCGCTGCTGCGCGCTCGCGCCGTCGCCCGGCCGCTCGGGGCGCTTCGTGTAGGAGCCGTCGGCGGCGAGCTCCCATGCGGTCGGATCGGCGAGCTCGGTGGTGAGGATGCGATCGAGGCGCGCGCGCGCGGCGGCGTCGCGTATCGGGACGACCACCTCGATCCGGCGGCGCAGGTTGCGCGGCCGCCAGTCCGCGGACCCGATGTAGTACTCGGCGGCGCCCCCGTTCTCGAAGTGATAGATGCGCGCATGCTCCAGGAACCGGCCGAGGATGCTCGTGACCCGGATCCGCTCGGACAGGCCGGGAACGCCGGGGCGCAGCATGCAGATGCCGCGCACGACGAGCTCCACGCTGACACCGGCCTGGGAGGCCCGGTACAGCGCGGCGATCACCGGGCCGTCGGCCAGCCCGTTCAGCTTCACGCGGATGCGGCCGCCGCGGCCGGCGCGGGCGTGCTCGGCCTCGCGCTCGATCAGGTCGAGGAAGCGCCGCAGCATGTTGGTCGGCGCCACGAGCAGCCGGCGGAACTCCGCCTGCGGCGGTCGCGACGAGCCGGTGAGCTCGTTGAACAGCGCGTTCAGATCCGCGCCCAGGTCCTCGTCCGCCGTGAATAGGCCGAGGTCGCTGTAAAGCCGCGCCGTGTCGGGGTTGTAGTTCCCCGTGCCCACGTGCACGTAGCGGCGGATGCGGCCCCCGCGGCGGCGCACCACCAGCGCGACCTTGGCGTGCGTCTTGAGGTTCACGAGGCCGGTCACGACATGGATGCCGAGCTGCTCCAGGCTGCGCGCCCAGGCGATGTTCTGCTCTTCGTCGAAGCGCGCCTTCAGCTCCACCAGCACCGAGACGTCCTTGCCGGCCGCAGCGGCGCGACGCAGGGCGTCGAGGATGCGCGAGGGCCCACCGGGACGGTAGAGGGTGAGCTTGATCGCGAGCACGTCGGGGTCGTCGGCGGATTCGTCGAGCCAGCGCTCGAAGCTCGCGGTGAACGAATCGTAAGGGTGGTGCACGAGCACGTCCTTGCGGTCGAGCACGTCGCACACCGGGACGCCGGGCGGAAACGGGTCGGTGGGGGAGACGGGGTGGTAGTCGGACGTGGGGCGGGGCAGGGGGAGCTCCGCCAGGGCGCCCAAGTCCACCATCCCGTCGGCCTCGTAGAAGTCCGCGGCGCTGAGCGTGCTGTGCTGCTCGCTCTCCTCGAACCGGAACTCGCGCTGCAGCAGGTCGCGCATCGCCTGCGGCATGGCCCGCTCGATCTCCACCCGCACCACGGGCCCGAAGGGCCGGCGGCGGATCTCCTCCTCCATCGCCTGCGCGAAGTTCGCGGCGCCCGTCTCGTCGAGGTGGATGTCGCCGCTGCGGGTGATGCGGAACGGGTGCACCTCCACGACCTGACGGCCGGGCAGCAGCGCCTCGAGGTTGGCGCCGATCACGTCCTCCAGCGGCACCACGCCCTCGTCCTGCGGCAGCGCGACGAAGCGTGGCAGCGAGGTCGGCACCTCGAGGTGCACGAAATGCCGGGGGCTCGTCGGCGCGTCGCGCAGGGCGAGGGCGAGCGACAGGCGGCGGTCGGCAATGAACGGGAAAGGGTGCCCCGGCGCGCGGGTCAGGGCCTTGGGGGTGAGGAGCGGGAGCACCTGCTCGCCGAACCAGTGGCGCAGGAACCCTTGCGCCGCGGCGTCGAGCTCGCCGAATTGCCGGATGCGCACGCCCGCGGCCGCGAGCGCTCCGGCCTGGAGCGCGTGGAAGCAGCGATACTGACGCTCCACGAGCGGGCGCAGCCGGATCGCGATCGCGTCGAGCTCCTCCTGCGGCGTGAGGCCGTCGGCCGAGCGCGGCGTCAGCCCCGCGGCCACGGCGTGCTTCAGGCTCGCCACCTCGACCATGAAGAATTGGTCGAGGTTCGTGCTGAAGATCGCGAGGAAGCGCAGCCGGGCGCGGAGGGGGATCCCGGGGTCTTCGGCGAGCGCGAGCACGCGCGCGTTGAACTCGAGCCAGCTGAGCTGCGCGTTGAGGAACTGCTCGGGTGCTCCCCGCTCCGCGTCGAGCGCGGCGGCGGGGAGCACCGGGACGCGGAGCTCCGAGAGGGTGACGTGGCTGATCCGGTCCGCCTCGTCCGCCTCGGGGAACGGCTCCACCGCCGGGGCGCCGCTCGCGCGCTCCGCGCCGCCGACGAGCGAGCCCGACCACTCTGGGACGAGCGGCGAGCGAGCGGCGACGGCGAGCGCCGCCAGTGTCCTCGGCTCCCGCAGCACCGGGGAGCCCACGCGCCCGACGATGTCGCGCGGGGTGAACCACTGCAGCGGGCGGCCCGCCGCCGTGAGATCGCGCCGCAGCCGGCGCGCGACCCACACTTCGAGCACGGGTCGCCGCTCCGTAGCCGGCACGGTGCCGAGCAGGCGCACCTGGCCCTCGGCCGTGCCCAGCAGCTGGCGCATGGCACGGCGGCAGCCCTCCTCGCCGCCGCCCTCGACGACGAGGAGCTGTAGCCCGTCGCCCTTGCGGCGGAACGCCATCCGCCCGTCGGCCACGGCGATGATCGCCACTTCGCGCTGGCCTTGCACCGAGCGCGCGAGGGCTCCCGTCTCGAGCGCAGCGAGCAGCTCGGCCGCGCGCGCGCGCCGGTCCGTCGCGACCCGATGAAGACCGTGGCGATCCGCTAGCGCCGTACCCAGACGCGCGACGCCGACCGTCCCCCAGGGCAGGCGCCGGAGCGCCAGCTCCCGGAACACGGGGGCCGCCTCCGTGCTGCGCACCGTGACGACGTCGACGACGAACTCGACCTCAGGCCACGGCATGAGCGCCCGGCGCACGAGCCGGATGCGCCGCTCCGTCTCGAGCTCGACGCTCGGCACCAGGCGCGTGGGATCGACCAGCGCGCGGAGCCGCCGTGCGGGACCGGAGCCGCCGGCGAAGATCG
>QHUR01000117.1 GCA_003221995.1 Gemmatimonadota bacterium
CGCTCCGCGCGCGCCACCCGCCAGTCGGCGGCCTTGAGGCACAGGAAGCCGGTGGCGAAGCCTCCCAGGTGCGCGAGGTGCGCCACGCCGTTGCTGCCCGGCAACAGGCCCAGGATGAGGGAAACCGCCACCGCGAAGGTCACCAACCATTTGATGGGGACCGGCTCGGGGAAGGGGAACACGTAGATCGGCTGATTGGGCCAGAACCACGCGAAGGCGAGCATCACGCCATAGACCCCGGCCGAGGCGCCGACGATGTGGTCCACCGGGCGCAGCAGCATTAGGGCGAAGGACAGTGCAGCGCCGCCCAACCCGCACAACAGGTAGTAGCCGAGGAACGCCCGGCTGCCCATGCGCTCCTCGACCGGCGGACCGAATACGAACAGCGCGAGCAGGTTGAACGCGAGGTGCAGGAGCCCCGCGTGCAGGAACATGTAGGTGAGGAACGTCCAGGGGCGCGCCAGGGCCAAGAGGGGCGTGAACCCGAAAGCGGCCTGGAAGCGGGGATCCACGAACAGCGTGCGCTGCAGCAGGTAGACGAGGAGATTGGCGACGAGCAGCCGTCGCACCCACGGCGTCATCCCGAACATCCGCTGCGGGCCCATCACGAGGTCATCCCCCACGCCGGCCGTCCTGCTCCCGCGCGAGCCGGCAAATCCGCTCGCACAGTTCGGGGAACTCGATCCCGGCGGCGTGCGCGGCTTGCGGGACGAGGCTGGTTCTGGTCATCCCGGGAAGCGTGTTCGCCTCCAGACAAAAAATGTCGCCGTCGGGGCTCAACCGGAAGTCCACACGCGAGTACCCTCCGAGCTTCAGGGCGCGGTGCGCGATGAACGCGAGCTCCTGAAGCTGCCGGGCGAGCTTCGTGTCGATCTTCGCGGGGAAGACCTCTTGCGACATCCCCGGCGTGTATTTGCACTCGTAGTCGAACAACTCGTGTTTGGGGATGATCTCACCTACAGGCAACGGAACGTCCCCCAATATCCCCACGGTGAGTTCTCGACCGGGGATGAATTGCTCCGCCATGACTTCGTCGTCGTACCGGCGAGCGAGCTCCACTGCGGCGTCCAGCCCCTTGGCAGTCTTGACCAGCGTCATGCCGACGGACGAGCCCATCTTGGACGGCTTCACGATCACCGGCCAGCCGAGCGCGGTGGTCACGTCCTCGGGCGCGACCGGCGCCATGAACCAGGCGGGAACCGGCACCCCCGCGGCGCGGAAGAGCCGCTTCGCGAGGTCCTTGTCCATGGCGAGGGAGCTGCCCAGCGGGCCGCTCCCCGTGTACGGCACGCCGATCACGTCCAGGATCGCCTGCAGCGCGCCGCCTTCGCCGCGGCCCGCGTGCAAGCAGAGCAAGAGGACGTCCGCCTGCCGGACGGCCGCGAGCTCCGCCAGCTCGGCGGAGAGGAAATGACGCTCCTGCTCGTCGAGTTCGGCGGTCGCGGGGGGCTCTGGGCCCACCTGCGCTGAGAGCACGCGCTGCTCGTCGCTGGGGGAGAGCAGTCCGGTCACCGTGTCCACCACTTGGATCTCGTGGCCCCGGCCGCGCAGGGCCGTCACGATCTGGGCGGCTCCGGCGAAGGCGACTGCGCGCTCCGCGGTCGCGCCCCCGGTCAGCACCGTCACGCGCATCAGCGGATCCCGGCGAGCTGGTGCAGCACGTCGTAGCGGGTGACGATGCCGGCGATCTTGCCGTCGCGACGCACGAGAGCGGCCGGCGTCTCGCGCGACAGCAGGGCGCTCAGCCGGTCCACCGGGAGGTCGGCGTCGACCACCGGGAACGGCGGATCCATCACGTCCTCGACCGGCTGGTCGAGGGTGGCCGGATCCTCGAGCGCCCGGGCCATGAGCAGCTGCTCGAACACGGCGCCCACCCCGTCGCCGCTGTCCAGCACCGGCAGCTGGGAGACGTTGTAGGTGCTCATCAGGTTGAGCGCCTGGCGCACCGTGGCGCTCGGGGCCACGGAGACGAGCGGCGGCGCGGCCGAACCGTTCTTCGCTGCGAGCAGCTGCGCCACGGCCACGCGCTCGGTCTCCAGGATCTGGTTCTCGCGCAGCCACTCGTCGTTGTACACCTTGGAGAGGTAGCGCTCGCCGGTGTCGCACAGCACCGTGACGACGAGCGCATCCGTGCCACCGGCGCGCCGGGCGACCTCGAGCGCGGCGACGACGTTGACGCCGGTCGAGCCGCCCACGAACAGACCCTCCTCGCGGGCCACGCGCCGCGTCATCAGTATCGCGTCCTTGTCCGTGACGCTGATCCACTCGTCGATCACGTCCCAGTGCAACGACGTGGGGATCTTGTCGCCGCCGATCCCTTCCACCTTGTACGGATAACCTTCCGTCTGCTGCTTCGTCTTCGCGTACTGGGTGTAGATCGAGCCGACCGGATCGCCCGCGATCACCCGGATCTTGGGGTTGCGTTCCTTGAGGTAGCGGCCGGCGCCGCTCACCGTGCCGCCGGTCCCCGGGGCGCACACGAAGTGCGTCACCCGTCCCGCCGTCTGCTCCCAGATCTCGGGGCCGGTCGTGCGGTAGTGGACCTCGGGGTTCACGGGGTTGTAGTGCTGGTCGGCGAAGATGGCGTTTTGGTGCGCCGCCGCGATGGCGCGCCCCTTCACAATGTAGTTATCGGGGTGGTCCGGCGGCACGGCGGTGGGGGTGATGATGACCTCCGCGCCCAGCGCCCGCAGCAGCCTGGCCTTCTCCTGCGACATCTTGTCCGGCATCGTGAAGATGCAGCGGTAGCCTTTGACCGCCGCGGCGATCGCGAGACCGACGCCCGTGTTCCCCGACGTCGCCTCCACGATCACGCCGCCGGGCCGCAGCCGCCCCTCGCGCTCCGCCGCCTCGATCATCGCGACGCCGATCCGGTCCTTCACCGAGCCGCCCGGGTTGAAGAACTCGGCTTTGGCGTAGACCGGCGTGCGGATCCCCTGCGTCACCCGGTTCAGGCGGATGAGCGGCGTCCAGCCAATCGTCGCGAGGACGTCGTCGTATGGCTTAGTGTGCGGTGGCAGCGGGACCGCCCTTGAGCACCTGGCCCTGGGGATGGCGGAACTCGATCGGCTGCAGGAAGCCCGTCGACACGGGCAGCCCGCGGCGCCGCGCCGGCGCGAAGTGGAGCTGTGCGGCGCCTGCCACCGCGGCGGAGTCGAGGGCGGGATAGCCGCTCGACTCGGCCACCTTCGTGGACTCCGGCCGCAGGTGGCCCGTCGAGTCCACGAACAGCCGCAACACCACGTCGCCCTCGACCTTCTGGTCGAACAGCGCGGGCGGGTACTGAATCGGCGAGTCGGCGTTCAGCGCGACGGGGGGCTCCTGATCGGGCGGCGTGTACGAGGGCGACGCGGTGCCGCCCTGGCTTGGCGTCTCGGGGGGCTTGCGGCATGCGAGCGCCGCGAGCGCCGCCAGCCCGGCGAGCGCGTGCCTCATGCGCCGTCCTCGAGCCGCTGCTTCCACGCTGCCAGACGGTTCAGCGCCTCCAGCGGCGACAACGCGTTCACGTCCAGCCGCTCGAGCTCGACGAGCAGGGGATGCGGCGCGACCGGGCCGAACAGCCCGAGCTGCGCCGCGTCGGGCGGGCGCGGCGCCGGCTGCCGGGCGACGTGGTGCCCGGCTTCGAGCAGCTGCAGCACCTGCCAGGCGCGCGCCACCACCGCAGTCGGCAGCCCCGCCAGCCGGCCCACATGGATGCCGTAGGAGCGGTCCGCGCCGCCCGGCTCGAGGCGGTGCAGGAACACGATCTCGTCCCCCACCTCGCGCACCGCCACGTTGAAGTTGCGGGCGTGGGCGAGCTCCTCGGTGAGCTGGGTGAGCTCGTGGTAGTGCGTGGCGAAGATCGTCTTGGCGCCGAGCGTATTGTGCAGGAACTCGGTCACCGCCCAGGCGATCGCCACACCGTCGTAGGTCGAGGTGCCGCGGCCGATCTCGTCCAGCAAGATGAGGCTCCGCGCGGTGGCGCCATGGAGGATCGCGCTGGTCTCGCTCATCTCGACCATAAAGGTAGACTGGCCCGCGACGAGATTGTCGGATGCGCCGACGCGTGTGAACAGCCGGTCCACCACGCCGACGACCGCGCGCCGGGCCGGGACGAATGCCCCCATCTGGGCGAGTAGCACGCACAGCCCGACCTGGCGCAGCAGCGTGGACTTGCCCGCCATGTTCGGGCCCGTGAGGAGAACGACGCGGGCCGCCTCGTCCAGCAGCACGTCGTTGGGAATGAACGCCTCGCGCGGCATCGTGCGCTCGACCACGGGATGGCGGCTCCCCTCGAGGTGGATCACGAACGCGTCGTTGACCTCGGGGCGCACGTAGGCGTCGCGGTGGGCGAGATCGGCGAGCGCGGCCCAGACGTCGAGCCGGGCGAGGAGCCCGGCGGTCTGCTGGATCCGGCCGATCGCAAGCGCCACGGCGCCCCGCAGCGCGTCGACCAGCTCCGCCTCGCGCGCCGCAATGCGCTCCTCCGCCCCCAGCACCTTCGCCTCGTACTCCTTCAGCTCCGGCGTCACGTAGCGCTCGGCGCCGGTGAGGGTCTGGCGCCGCTCGTAATCGGGCGGGACCCGCGCCTTGTGGGGGTTCGTGACCTCGATGTAGTAGCCGAACACCTTGTTGAAGCCGACCTTGAGCGACGGGATACCGGTGCGCTCGCGCTCCCGCGCCTGCAGCGACGCGATGTACTGCTTGCCGCCGTCGCGTGCGTCCTTGAGCTCGTCGAGCGCCTGGTCATGGCCGGGCCGGATGGCGTCGCCGTCCGCGAGCTGAGCCGGCGGGCGGTCCACGAGGGCGCGGGCGAGCTCGTCGCCCAGGTCCTGCAGCAGCTCGAAGCGGTCGGCCGCCTGTTCCAGCAGCGCCGCCCGCTCGCGTCCCTCCACGCCGTCCAGTGCGGCGCGCGCATCGGGGAGCCGCCGGATCGAGTCCCGCAAGGCGCCGAGCTCCCGTGGCGTGGCGCGGCCCAGCGCCGCACGGCCCGCCAAGCGCTCGACATCGCGCACCCCGTCCAGCGCCTCCCGCAGCCGGTCCCGTCCCCGGGTGTCGGCGGCGAGCACCGCCACGGCGTCGAGCCGTGCGTTGATCGCGGCGGGATCGACGAGCGGCGCGAGCAGCCAGCGACGCAGCAGTCGCGCCCCCATCGGAGTCACCGTGCCGTCCAGCACTTCGAGGAGCGTCGCGCCTGCGGTCCCCGGCCGCAGCGGCTCCACGAGCTCGAGGTTGCGCCGCGTCATCTCATCGAGCGGCACGACGTCGCCGCGGCGGACGATCCTGGGCCGGGCGACGTGCGGCAGGTCGCCCGGCTTGAGCTCCCGGGCGTAACGCATCAACGCTCCCGCGGCGCCGAGCGCGGGGCGGTCCGCGACCGCGACGCCGAGCCCGTCGAGCGACGCGAGCCGGAAGCCGCGCAGCAGATCCTCCCGCGCCAGCTCAGCGTCGAACTCCCACGCTTCCCGCTCCGTGACGGTGGCGCCGTCCGGCAAGGGGCAGCGGGTGCCGGCGGGGAGGAGCACCTCGGGCGGCTCGTAGCGGGCGAGTGCGGCGGACAGATCCTGCGGCTCCACGAGTTCGAGCACGAATTCGCCCGTCGTCAGGTCCAGCGCCGCCAGACCGGGCGCCCCGCCGCGGGGCTCGACGGCGACCAGGTAGTTGTTCCGCTTCTGCGCCACCCAATCGTCGGCGAGCACGCTGCCCGGCGTGACGGTCTCCACCACCTCGCGGCGCACCAGGCCCTTCGCGAGCTTCGGGTCCTCCACCTGCTCGCAGATCGCCACCCGGTGCCCCTTCCCGACGAGGCGGCGAAGATACTCGGCGGCGGCCTTCACGGGGACGCCTGCCAGCGGGACCTCTGCCGCGCCGCCGTTGTTTCTCGTCGTGAGGGTGAGGCCAAGCTCGCGCGCCGCGAGCCGCGCGTCGTCCTCGAACATCTCGTAGAAGTCGCCCATCCGGAAAAACAGGATGGTCTGCGGATAGCGCGCCTTGATGTCGCGGTATTGCTGCATCAGCGGGGTGTCGACATCGACCCGAGGGCTCACGGCTCCTCCACGAGGAACGGCTGGCCGCCGAGCTTGGTCTTGAGGCGCGCCTGCGCCTGCTGCGCGTCGCCGCGCGTGGCATACCGCCCGACGCGCACCTTGAACAACCCGCTCGTGTCGCGCACCACGTGGGCATCGAACCCCATCACCTTGAGGCGCGTGAGCATCTCGTCCACCTGCGCCGCGCTCTTCACCGCGAGCACCTGCACGGCATAGGCCGTCGCCGTCGCGCCACCCACATGCTGGGTGTCGCCGGGCGCCGGCGTCGTGGCGCCGTCCGGAGCTGCGGCGGCCACCGGGTTGGGTGGCGCCCCGCAGCGGGCGGCGTAGAAGCTCAGCTGATTCTTCAGCTCCACGTCTTCACCGACCCGGTCCAGCGCCTCGCGCACCAGCTCGCAGCCGTGCGCCTCGTCCTTGAGATCGAAGTAGGCGCGCGCGCCCCAGAAGTCGGCGCGCGGCTTGAGCGGCGAGTCCGGATAATCGCGGCGCATGCGCTCGGCCGCCTGCACGGTGGCCGCGGGGTCGCCCTGCGCGAAGTACAGCTGGGTGAGCCGCAGCAGCGCGTCGTCCGCCCACGGCGAGCGCCCGAACTCGACCACGACGCGCTGCAGGTTCGTGGCCGCCGTGGAGGCGTCGGCCGCGAGCATCGCGGACGTGTATAGCGCCTCGGGATACGCCGAGTCCGCGGGTGAGAGCGCCGCCAGTAAGCGCCGCACCACGAGGCGCGCCGAGTCGAGCCGACCTGCCTGGGCCAGCTGCACTGCCGCCTGGAGACGTGGGTCGCTCTGGGCGGACAATTGGTCGGACAGTCGGACAGTCGGACTGACGGACAGAAGGACCGCCAACCACACCACCATCTGTCCGACCGTCCGACCGCGACCGCCAGGGAGTCCTTTAGGGTCCGACCGTTCGACCCTCACGCCGCCTCCCTCCGCAGCACGCCGAGCTGCAGCACCAGCTGCGTCACGACCCCCGCTTCGTCCGTGACCGTCGTCGACTTGAGGGCGCGATCGGCATCCCGGGCCAGCCGCAGCGCCTGCCCCAGCTCTCTGGAGCTCCATCCTTCCGCCCACCGCGCCCAGCTGGCCGCCGTCTCGCCCCAGTCGCCGAGGCCGAAGGGGCGGGCCAGCCGCAGGTGCTGCAGCAGGACGGCCGTGAGGCGGCTGCGCGGACTGCCGCGATCGAGCTCGGCGCGAGCCAGCGCCGTGCCGATGAGCGCGGTGCCCAGCGCCGTCAGGATACGCACCCCCGTCACGCCCGCCTGCTCGAGCACCGGTTCCACGAGGCGCGCGGCGTCCGCCGCCCGCCGCTCGAGCGCCGCGTCCACCAGGTGGGGCATCGTCTGACCCCGGCGCACGCCGGCGAGGGTCGCGACATCCTCGCGGGTCGCGGTCCGTCCGGCGGTGACCGCCGCCAGCTTATCGAGCTCCTGCGCCAGCGCGCCCAAACCGGGGCCGGCGATCTCCACGAGCGCCGCAATCGCGTCGGGCTCTATCTCGAGCCCCACCTGCTTGGCCCGATGCGCCACCCAGCGCGCCACGCGCTCGGGCGGCAAGGGCTCTACCGCCACTGTGGTCGCGAGCCGCGCGAGCTCCGGATCATGCTTCTCCCCCGCGCTCTGGACTAGGACGAGCACCGTGGTGGGGTTCGGGGCGGGGAGGTAGCGCAGCAGCTCCTGGCGTGCCTTGGAGCCCCGGCGCATCTGCTCGATGCCGCGCAGCACGACCACGCGAGTCTGGGCGAGCAGCGGCGGAGTGTCCACGAGCGCGCGCAGCGTCGCCGCGTCGAGGTCTGCGGCGCTGCGCGTGTCGACGTTGAAATCGCGGGCGGCGGCTTCCATGGCGCGAGCGGTGAGCGCCCGCAGCGCCTCGTCCTTCAGGATGTCTTCGTCACCATGCAGGTAGTAAACCGGATCGGGCGCGCGCCCCTCCGGCTTGAGGCTCCGGAGCAGCGCGTCGAAGGTGAGAGCCCCCATACGGGGCGGAAGTTACCGCTGGCCGGGAACGGATGAAAGGTGGCTGGCCGCCCTAGCGGCCGGCCGACACGGGCTCGACGAGCACCACCCCGTACGGGTTCCCCACAACGACGCCGGCGCGCGGGTCCTGGAAGGAAACGAAGGGGACGCCGGCGTGCGCGACCGGCTTGGGAAACGGCACGGGCGGCAGCGGGGCCGTCTGTGCGAGCTCGGTGCGCCGCGTGCCTTCGAGCGCGAGCAGGCCGAGCAGCGCCGCGAGCAGCAGGGCAGCGGCGAGACCGGCGCGCGCCGGCAGTTCCGGTTCGCCCGGCCGCTCGCGCGCGAGCCGCGACTCGAGCCGGCGGCGGAAGTCGGGCGAAGGCGCGATGGCGTGCCGCGCCGCCCGCAGCGCGAGTACGCCCCGGCGCACGGCGGCGTCGTAGCGGCGACAGGCGGCGCAGTAAGCGAAGTGTCGCTGATACTGCCGCAGCTCGCGCTCGGACGTGATCAGACCGTCGCGATAGTCGCTGTAGCGGTCGCGGAACTGGAGACAGGTCATGTGCGGGAGTACTACCGTCCGAACCGGGGCGGGTTCCCACGCCCCCCCGCCCCCAGGGTAGTGGGGATGTGGGGGATCTGGGTTGTGGGCTATTCGAGCAGCGGCTCGATGAGCTGGGCGAAGCTGTTCCGGGCTCGGTTCAGCCGGCTCTTCACGGTGCCCAGATTGCAGCCCGTGATGTCGGCGATCTCGGCGTAGCTCTTCCCTTCCAGCTCCCGCAG
>QHUR01000118.1 GCA_003221995.1 Gemmatimonadota bacterium
GTGAGCATCACGCGGAGGTTTGGGTCTTCGCCAGCGTGCCCGGGCCTCGGAACTCACCGCTCGCCCGGAGCACGGCGGGCTCGAGATGGGTCACGTCGCCGTACAGCTCGCCCTGCACGACGTGCCGTACCAACACGATCGACACGGCGAGCACGGGGACTGCCACGACGAGCCCGATGGCCCCGAGCAGCGTGCCCATCACGAGCACGCTGGCGATCGTGAGCACCGGCGGCAGCGCGACCTTCTTCTCCATGATGAGGGGGGCGATGAGGTTCGCCTCGAAGAAGTGCACCGCCACACCCCAGGCGGCGACCGCGAGTGCCTGCAGCCAGTTGCCGGTCCCGAGCACGAACAGCGCGGGGAGCAGGGTGGACACGAGGGTCCCGAAGAAGGGCACGATCGCGACGAGTCCGGTGAAGATGCCGAACGCGAGCCAGTACGGCACGCGCAGCACCCACAGACCGACCGCGGTGAAGACGGCGAGCACGACCATCGCGAGCAGCTGGCCGACGACCCAGGCCCGGAGGGTCGCGCCGGCGTCGTCGAGCACGCGCTCGCCCACGTGGCGATGCTGGGGGGAGACGAGCGACAGGATGCCGTCACGGTAGAGCCGGGGCTGGCGCGCGAGGTACAGCGCCATCACCACGACGCTCGCCGCCTCGATGAACAGCTTGCCGCCGGCCCGCACGTAGGGCAGGAGCGAGCCGCGCAGGAAGTCGGCCGCGTCGTTGACGACTCGGGCGATGATGCCCGACTGGGGGTCCGCGAGCTCGGTGCGCCGCAGCACCGGATACTCGCTCGCCCAGCGGGCGATCACGTTCTGGATGTCAGTCAGCGTCTGCGGCAGTCCGGAGAGGAGCGCCTGCGTCTGGTCGATGACGGGCGGCACGATCAACACGCCCGCCCCGGCGAGCACCGCCACCGTGCCGAGGACCGCGCACAACAGGCCTACCCATCGGGGCATCAGGAAGCGGCGCTCGAGCTGGTCCGTGATCGCGGAGAAGTACACGGCGGCGAGGGCCGCCAGGAAGACGAGGATGAGGACTTCCGCGACCCGAAGGACGAACCAGATGACCAGGGCGGCAACGAAGAGCGCCACGAACGTGGCGCCCGGGGACCGCGCGGGAGACGGCTCGGTGCTCAGCGGGAGGGCTCGGCGTCGTCGTCCTGGACCAGCTCGGCTTCCTTCGCGCCCTTCCCGAGCTGCTTGGCCTCGGCGGGAGAGCCGGCGGGGAGCAGTCCCAGCTTCCGCTTCAGCGCGAGCAGCTGCTGGTCCGTGTCGGCGCGGCCCTCCAGCGCTTGGAACTGCTTCACCAGCGAGTCGCCCGAGAGATCCTCGTGCACCTCGGCCGCGGCGATGAGCTTGCGCTCCTCGTGCTCGATCTGCTCGGCCATCCGCTCGAACGTCTCGAACACGCCCTGGTCGCCGATCGAGGACATCGTCTCCTGGATCCGCTTGTGCGCCTCGGCGCGCTTGGCGCGCGCGATCAGGATGTTCTTCTTGCGCTTCGCATCCTCGATCCGATCGTTGAGCTGGCGCAGCGACAGCTTCAGCTTCTCCGTTTCCTCCCGGTGCTTGACCCACGTCTCGTGCAGCTGCACGGCCGCCTGCGCGTGCTCGTTGTGCCGCACCAGCGCCTGCTTCGCCAGGTCGTCGCGCCCCTCCTGCACCGCCAGCACCGCGCGCTTCTCCCAATCGCCGGCGCTCTGCTTCTCCTGGTCCACCTGCGCCGCGAGCCGCTTCTCGTCCGCGATGGCGCCCGCCACCTGCTGCTTGGCCTTCGCCAGCTGACTCCGCATGTCCACGATCAGCTGGTTCAGCATCTTCTCCGGGTCCTCGGCGCGCGCGATCAGGTCGCTGATGTTCGACCGGATCAGCGTGGAGAGACGGTCAAAGATCCCCATGGTGCCCCTCGACGTGCTGGCGGATCTTCATTGACCCGCGCCCAACTTGCGCTCCCGCCGCTCGGCGAGCAGGCGCTCGGCGAAATCTAAGCGCTCGGCGAGCTCGGAGACCTGCCCTTCGAGCCGTGACACTTGCTCCTCCAACGCGGCCACCCGCCGCGGGTCTTCACCCGCCACGCCCCAGCGCCCGAGCGAGCGCTGCCGGACGCGCTCGGCGAACGCCTCACCCACCGGCGAGCGCAACAACCAACGCACCCCCACGAACATGAGAATGAGCCCGACGAACGGCGACACCTGGTGGATGAGGTAGTTGACGTCGGGCCCCGGGAGCACCGGTGGATATTGCATCACGTGGACGCCGTACGCCTTTCACCGGGGGCCAGTTTCCCGGTCTCCCCGTCCCGCCCCTTGGCGAGCAGCCGCTCCGTAAAATCCACCCGCTCCGCCAGTTCCGCCACCTCGTGCCGCAGCTGTTCCAGCTCCTGGAGCACTGCGTCGCCTCCCGCACCGCGGGTCGAGAGCCCGGTGCCGCCCCGCAGCCGCTCGGCGAACGCCTTGCCCACCGGCGAGAGGGCGATCATCCAGGCGAAGAAGCCGCCCACGGCGATGATGGGAATCAGCAGCGCGACCACGCCTTCCATGACTCCCCCCGCTCAGTGCGGCGGCGCGAGCCGCTCAGCCTCGCGATGCCTGGAGAGCAGGCGCTCCGTGATCAGAAGGATGTCTTCCATTCCCGGTTCAACTTATGCGGCTAGTCCGCCACCGCCAGCACCGTGCGCAGGAACTGCCCCGTGTACGACCCCTTCACCCGCGCCACCTGCTCGGGGCTTCCCGCGGCCACGACCGTGCCCCCGGCATCCCCACCGTCGGGCCCCAGGTCGATCACCCAGTCGGCGGTCTTCACGACGTCCAAGTTGTGCTCGATCACCACGACCGTGTTCCCCTTGTCCACCAGGCGATGCAACACCTCGAGGAGGAGGCGGACGTCCTCGAAGTGGAGGCCCGTCGTCGGCTCGTCGAGGATGTAGAGGGTGCGGCCCGTGTCGCGCTTGGCCAGCTCGGTAGCCAGTTTGACGCGCTGCGCCTCGCCCCCCGAGAGCGTCGTGGCGGACTGGCCCAAGTGGATGTATCCCAGTCCTACGTCGTTGAGCAGCTCGAGTTTCGCGTGAATGCGCGGCTGGTTCTCGAAGAATTCGAGGGCGTCGGCCACCGTCATGTCCAGCACGTCCGCGATCGACTTTCCTTTATAGCGCACTTCGAGCGTCTCGCGGTTGTAGCGCCGCCCCTTGCACACCTCGCACGGGACGTAGACGTCCGGGAGGAAGTGCATCTCGACCTTCACCAGGCCGTCTCCCTGGCACGCCTCGCACCGCCCCCCTTTCACGTTGAAGGAAAACCGGCCCGGACCGTACCCCCGGATCTTCGACTCCGGGAGATAAGTGAACAGCTCGCGGATCGGCGTGAACAGGCCCGTGTAGGTCGCGGGGTTGGACCGCGGCGTCCGGCCGATCGGGCTCTGGTCGACGTCGATCACTTTGTCGATGTGATCCAGTCCCTCGATGCGGTCATGCGCGCCCGGCACCACCCTGGCGCGGTAGAACTGCCGCGCCAGCGCGCGATACAGGATGTCGGTGACGAGGGTCGACTTCCCGGACCCCGACACGCCCGTCACCGCGACGAACAGCCCGAGCGGAAACTCGACCGTCAGGGACTTGAGGTTGTGCTGCCGCGCACCGACGACACGAAGCGCCCGCTCGGAGTCGGGGAGACGGCGGCGCGGAGGCACCGGGATCCGCAGCTCGCCGCGCAGATAGCGCGCCGTGAGGGAGTCGGGGTGCTGCAGCACGTCTGGCAGCCGGCCGGCGACGACCACCTCGCCGCCGTGGCGGCCGGCGCGCGGCCCCAGGTCCACGACGTGGTCCGCCGCACGGATCGTCTCCTCGTCGTGCTCCACGACGAGCACGCTGTTGCCGAGATCGCGCAGCTGCTTGAGCGTGTCGAGCAGCCGCGCGTTGTCGCGGTGGTGGAGGCCGATGGACGGCTCGTCCAGGATGTAGAGCACACCGACGAGGCGGCTGCCGATCTGCGTGGCGAGACGGATGCGCTGCGCCTCCCCACCCGACAGCGACGCCGCCGAGCGGCCCAGGGTGAGGTAGTCGAGGCCCACGTTCCGCAAGAAGCGCAGCCGGTCCTTCACCTCCTTGAGGATCGGCCCCGCGATGTCGGGGTCGAGCCCGGGGCGGCCGTTGCGCCGCAGCGGGACGCCCTCGAAGAACGCCAGCGCGTCGGCGACGGACAGCTCCACGACGTCTCCGATGCTCCGACCATGGACCAGGACCGAGAGGCTTTCGGGGCGCAGCCGCTTGCCGCCGCAGGCGGGGCACGGCTGCTCCACCATGTACTCTTCGAGCTGCTCGCGCACGCCGTCGGACGCCGTCTCACGGTAGCGTCGCTCCACGTGCTTCAGCACTCCTTCCCAGCTCGACTGGTACGAGCCCTGGAACCGCTCGCTCTCGTACTGGTAGGTGAGCGTCCTGCCCGGCGCGCCGTACAGCAGCACCTTGCGCGCCGCCGCCGGCAGGTCCTTCCAGGGCGCGTCGAGATCGAACTTGAAGGTGTGGGCGAGCGTCGGCAGAATCACCTTCCGCACGTAGCCACTGGGCTCCCCCCACGGCAGGATCACCCCCTCGAGGATGGAAAGGCTCGGGTCGCCGAGGATCAGGTCGGCGTTCACCTCCCGGCGGGTGCCGAGTCCGGAGCACTCGGGGCAAGCGCCGAACGGCGAATTGAACGAGAACTGCCGCGGCTCGAGCTCGGGGAGCGAGAGCCCGCACGTCGGGCAGGCGTAGCGCTCCGAGAACAGCGTCGGCTTCGGGCCCCCCCCACCCGCGCGATGCTGCACGACTTCCACCACGCCGTCGGCGGCGCGCAGCGCCGTCTCGATCGAATCCGCCAGCCGGCTGCGGTCCGCCCGCCGCACCACCAGCCGGTCGACCACGACGGCGACGTCGTGGTTCTGGCGGCGCTGCAGCTTGGGGACCTCCGTGAGGTCGTACGTCTCGCCGTCCACGCGCACCCGCACGAATCCCTGCTTCCGGGCCGCCTCGAACACGTCGCGGAACTCGCCCTTGCGCCCGCGCACCAGCGGAGCGAGCACCTCGATCTTCGTGCCCTCGGGCCAGGCGAGCACGAGGTCGGTGATCTGCGACGCGCTCTGCCGCTCGATCGGCGAGCCGTCGCGGGGGCAGTGCGGCGTGCCCACCCGCGCCCACAGGAGGCGCAGATAGTCGTAGACCTCGGTGATGGTACCGACGGTGGAGCGCGGGTTCGAGCCCGCCGTCTTCTGCTCGATCGAGATGGCGGGCGAGAGGCCTTCGATCGCGTCGACGTCGGGCTTCTCCATTAGGCCGAGGAACTGGCGCGCGTAGGCCGAGAGGGACTCGACGTAGCGGCGTTGTCCCTCGGCGTAGATCGTGTCGAAGGCGAGCGAGGACTTGCCCGACCCGGAGAGCCCCGTGATGACCGTCAGGGCATTCCGAGGGATCTCGACCGTGATGTTCTTGAGGTTGTGCTCGCGGGCCCCGCGGACGACCAACGACTCGCTGGACATAGACTCGGAGCCTACTCGCGTTCTGGCATCCCGGTCAACTCTCCCCAATCTCTTGCTTAACCCCCGCCGGTTTCCTACGTTAGCCCTCCCCCATGGCTCCGGCCGCGCTGGTCGTGCTGACCACCCTCGCCACCGAGGAGGACGCTCGCCGGCTGGTGACGGCGCTCGTGGGCGAGCGGCTCGTGGCCTGTGGCACGCTGCTGCCCCGAGCGCGGTCGATCTACCGCTGGGAGGGGGAGCTGACGGAGGAGGACGAGGTGCTCGTGGTACTGAAGACCGATGCGTCGAAGTGGGACGCGCTCGCCGCGGCCGTGCGCCAGCGACACCCCTACGAGGTGCCGGAGCTGTTGGCGCTGCCCGTCGAGCGCGGGCTGGACCGCTACCTCGCGTGGCTCACGAGCGAGGTGATCGGGTGATCCGCAAGCGGGAGCCGCGGTGGCAGTCGGCGGCCGACCGGGCGCGGGTGGCGGCCGAGCTGCTCGAGGAGGCCGAGTCGCTCTCCGAGAACAGCACGATCGCGACGCCGGCCGAGGTGGCGCGCGCGCGCCTGCCACCGCCGATCCGCGCCGAGCTGCCGGACCCCGCGTCGCCAACCGCGCCCGACGAGGGGGCGCCCGCGGGGACGGCCGCGCCGGCGACGGCGGCACCCGGCCTCGACGAGCTGGTGGCGCGCGAGCCCGACAACGTGGGGCTGCTGCTGCAGCGGGCCGAAGTGCTGTGCGCGCGCCGGCACCTCACGGCCGCGCAGCGCGACCTCGAGCGCGTGCTGCGACAGGAGCCGGGAAACCTGGACGCCCTGGCCACACTCGGCCTGGTCCTGTCCCGCAAGGGCCTGTGGATCGAGGCGGCGGCCCAGTTCAAGAGCGTGGTGGAGCTCGATCCGGGGCGCGCGGCGGCGTGGTATTACCTGGGCGAGGCGCTGAATCACGTGGACGATCTCGCCGGGGCCCTCACCGCGTTCGAGCGCGCGGCCGAGCTCGAGCCGGGAAACCCGAAGGCGCTGTACGGCTGCGGGATCGTGCTCGACCGGCTGAACCGCCCGGTCGAGGCGACGCAGATGTACCGTCGCTCGCGGGAGGCAGCAGGCAGGTGATCCGCGTGGTCGTGGACGATCTGGCGGGTCTCGCCTCCGACGCCATCGTCCGCCCCGCCACCACGCGCCTCGACCCCACGACACCCGGGGTGCGCCGCTTGGAGCAGGTGGGCGGGAAGGAGTTCGTGGGCCGGCTGCAGCTGCACAAGGATCTCGCGGTCGGTTCGGCGGTCGTCACGGGCGGCGGCGGCGACCTGCCGGCGGAGTTCGTGATCCACGCCGTCATTCGCAGCGACACGGAGCCGGTCTCCCCCACCGGCGTGGCCCGCGCCTGGCTCTCGGCGCTGCACCAGGCGCAGGAGTGGGAGTTCGCCCACCTCACGGTCCCGCCGCTCGGCACCGGGGCCGGCAACCTCTCGATCGAAGCCGCCGCGGAGATCATGGTCACCGTCCTCAAGGTGCACGCCGAGAACGCCGCCTATCCGTCCAGCGTCTCGATCGTGGTGGAGTCGCCCGAGGACCGCGAGGCGTTCGAGGGGGCGCTGCGGCGCGCGGGGTCGGCCGAGTCGTGACGCGCCGGGGCTGGGCGATCGCCATCTTCGCCGCCTGGAGCGCGTCGTTGGGGTGGCTCGTGAAGCGCGAGTTCTTCCGCACGACCGGCGCGCGCCTCGCGGAGGCGGCGCTGTCGGTGCCGCCGGGCGCCGTGTACTACCGCCTCGACCTTGGCGGCCAACAGGTCGGCTTCGCCTCGTCCACCGTCGACACCCTGGCGAGCGCGATCCGCGTGCAGGACGTGCTGACACTCGATGTCCCGGCGCTCGGCAGGCTGCACCGCACCACGGCGAAGAGCGACGCGACCCTCTCGCGCGCGCTGCGGCTGCAGTCCGTCACCGCCGACTTCGACGGCGACATCGGTCGCTTCACGGCGCACGGCGACGTGTTGGGCGACAGCGTGCTGGTGGTCACGCTCGTGTCGGCCGGGGACACCCAGATGACGCGCGTGCGACTCACGCGCCCCATCGTGCTGCCGACGCTGCTGCCGTTACGCCTCGCCTTCGGCGGCGACCTGAAGCCCGGGAGCCGCTACACGATCCGCACGTTCGACCCCCTGCTGCTCGCCGAGCGAGACGTGGTGGTCACGATCGCGGCGGAATCGACGCTCGTGGTCGCGGACAGCGCGGACTACGATTCCACGGCGATGGCGTGGGTTCCCGTGCGGTTCGACACGGTGCGGGCGTTCCGCATCGACGAGGAGACGAACGGCGTCGAGACGAGCGCCTGGATCGACGCCCAGGGCCGGGTGGTGCGCGCGGCGAGCCCCGTGGGGTTCACGATGGAGCGATCGGCGTTCGAGATCGCCTACGAGAACTTCCGCCGCCGCGACACCGCCCGCGTGGCGCGCGGCAGCGCCGAGCCCGGTGCCGGCGACATCGTGGCCGCGACGGCGATCGCGGCGCGCATCCGCAGCGCCCCTGCCGCGGTGCGGGCGCTGCGGGTCCGGCTCTCCGGCGTGTCGCTCGCGAGGCTCGATCTCGCGGGCGGAGCGCAGCGTCTCCGCGGCGACACTCTGGAGGTGCGCCGCCAGGAAGTCGTAACGGCCGCGTACCGGCTCCCGGCCGCGGACACGGCGCTCCGGCCCTATCTCCTCCCCGAGCCGCTCATCCAGAGCGGCGACGCCCGCATCCGCGCCCAGGCGCGCCAGCTCGCAGGGCGGGAGCGCGACCCCGCGCGGGTCGCGGAGCGTCTCACCCACTGGGTGTACGGCCACGTGGAGAAGCGTCTCACCGTGAGCGTGCCGAGCGCGGTGCGGGTGCTCGAGCAGCGGCGCGGCGATTGCAACGAGCACACCGTGCTGTACGTGGCGCTGGCGCGCGCGGCGGGGCTCCCGGCCCGCGCGGCCGCGGGTCTCGTCTATCTCGACGG
>QHUR01000085.1 GCA_003221995.1 Gemmatimonadota bacterium
GTCGTACAGCCGCATGATGAACGGCCTGCGGCGCGCCGGCGTCGAGATCAATCGGAAGGTGTTGGCGGACCTCGCGGTGCGCGATCCCGCGGCGTTCCAGCAGCTCGCGGAGGTCGCCAAGCAGGCGCTCTGAGCATGCGCGACCTCCTCGCAGCCATCGACGCGCTGCGGGAGCGTCTCCAGGAAGTCCCGCAGGCGGACGACCGCCGGCTCCAGGACCTCAAGACGGAAGTTCTGGGACGCAAGGGCGGTGCGCTCACCAAGATCCTCGCGGCCGTCCCGAAGCTCGCCCCGGCGGAGCGCAAGGCCGCCGGCGCGGCCGCGAACGCCCTGAAGCGCGAGTTCGAGGAGGCGTTCGCGGCCCACGAGCGGACGCTCAAGGCGGGCGCGGGCGTCGCCCGCGAGCTCGACCTCACGATGCCGGGGCGCGCCCAGTGGCGGGGCGGTCTCCACCTCGTCACCCAGGTGGTGGACGAGATCTGCGAGATCTTCCACGAGCTCGGCTTCACCCGCGCCGTCGGGCCGGAGGCCGAGACCGAGCGCTATAACTTCACCGCGCTCAACTTCCCCAAGGACCATCCGGCCATGGATGCCCAGGACTCGTTCTATCTGGGCGGAGACGTGCTGCTGCGCACCCACACGTCGCCCGTGCAGATCCGCACCCTGGAGCGCTACCCGCCGCCCATCCGGGTCGTAATCCCGGGGCAGGTGTACCGCCGCGACCCGTTCGATGCCTCGCACAGCCCCGTGTTCGAGCAGATCGAGGGGCTCGCGGTCGACGAAGGGATCACCTTCGTGGACTTCAAGGCCACGCTCACCGCGTTCGCCCGGCGCTTCTTCACGGCCGACACGCGGGTGCGGTTCCGCCCCTCGTTCTTCCCGTTCACGGAGCCCTCGGCCGAGATGGACGTGCAGTGCCAGATCTGCAAGGGGACGGGCTGCGCCACCTGCAAGCAGACGGGCTGGATGGAGATCCTCGGGTCGGGAATGGTCCACCCCGCCGTGCTCGAGAACTGCGGCCTGGACAGCGAGCGGTACACGGGCTTCGCCTGGGGGATGGGGCCGCACCGCATCGCCATGACCCGGCACGGCATTCCCGACATCCGGCTGCTGTTCGAGAGCGACATGCGCTTCCTCGCGCAGTTCGCGGGAGGCACGCGGTGATCGTGTCCCGCCGCTGGCTCGAAGCCCTGCTCGGGCGCCCGCTCGATGCGGCGGCGGTCGCCGAGTGCCTGACGATGCACACCGCGGCGGTGGATACGGTCACGCCGATCCACCAGGACCTGCGAGACGTGCTCGTGGCCCGCGTGCTCGAGGTGAAGCGGCATCCCAACGCCGACCGGCTCACCCTCTGCCTCGTGGACGCGGGGCCGGGGAGGGGGGGCCCGGTGGAGGTCGTGTGCGGCGCGCCCAACGTGCAGGCCGGCAAGACCTACCCCTACGCGCCGGTGGGCGCGGTGCTCCCGGGCGGCGTCACGCTCGAGCGCAAGAAAATCCGCGGGGTCGAGTCGAACGGGATGCTGTGCTCGGCCCGGGAGCTGGGCCTGGGCGAGGACCACGCGGGCATCCTCGAGCTCGAGACCGACGCCGCACCGGGCACCCGCTTGCTCGATGCGGTCCCGCTCGGCGACCACCAAATCGCGATCGACGTCCCGGCGAACCGGCCCGACCTGCTGTGCCACAAGGGGGTGGCGCGCGAACTGGCGGCAGTGCTGGGTGGCACGGTCAAGCTTCCGCCGATCCCGGGCGCTGGGGGCGCGGCTCCGGCCGGCGGGGACGCCGCCCTCGGCGGCCTGCGCCGCGCCCCCAGCGCCCGCGAGGGTGGGGCCGCGAGGGCCGCCGAGCCCGGCGTGGCCGCCGGCCCGAGCGGTCCCGCCATCGTGGGCGCCGTAGACGGGGTCGAGGTTCGGCTCGAGGATCCCGAGGGCGCACCGCGCTACATGATCGCCGTGATCCGCGGCGTGACGGTCGCGCCCAGCCCCCGCTGGCTCGCGGACCGCCTGTCATCGGTCGGTCAACGCCCTATCAACAACGTCGTCGACGCCACGAACTACGTCCTGTTCGAGCTGAACCAGCCGTTGCACGCGTTCGACCTCGCCAAGCTGCGGGGCCCTGCGGTCGTGGTGCGGCGCGCCAGGGCTCGAGAGAAGATCGTTACCCTCGACGGGGTCGAGCGCACGCTCACGGCCGAGATGACGGCGATCTGCGACGCCGAGCGGCCGACTATCGTGGCGGGCGTGATGGGCAGTAGCGAGTCCGAGGTGTCGGAGGGCACGCGCGATCTCGTGCTCGAGTGCGCCTACTTCCAGCCCACGCGCATCCGGCGCACCCGCCGCGCCCTGGAGCTGTCCAGCGAGTCGAGCTATCGCTTCGAGCGGGGGATCGACCTCCTCGGCATGCCGGACGCGCTGCGCCGTGCCGTCGAGCTGATCACCGCCGTGGCGGGCGGGGAGCTGCGCGAGCCACCCCTCGACTTGTGGCCGCAACCGGTGCAGGAGAAGACCATCTTCCTCCGCCCCGAGGGCGTGTCGCGGCTGCTGGGGATCGCGGTGGAGCGCTCCGAGATCGAGCGGCTGCTGTCGTCGGTGGGGTTCTTCGTGGCGCCGAAGGACGATCGCCTGGCGGTGCAGGTGCCCGGCTGGCGGCCCGACGTGACCCGCGAGGTGGACCTGGTCGAGGAGGTCGCGCGCTTGCGGGGTTACGACGCCTTCCCGGACGAGCTGCGGCCGTACCGCCCGGGCACCGTGCCCGACGCACCGGTCGAGCGCGCCAAGTCGCACATGCGCGAGCAGCTCGCGCGGGCTGGGTTCTTCGAGGCGCGCACCGTCCCGCTCGGGCCACCGGACGGCCCCGAGGCGGTCGCGGTCGTGAACCCGATCTCGAGTGAGGAGACGCACCTGCGCACCCGGCTTCTTCCGGGGCTGGTCCGCCGGGTCGAGCACAACTGGGCCAACCGGAACCGCGACATCCGGTTGTTCGAGATCGGCACGGCGTTCCGGTGGACGGCCGGAGAAACTGGGGGGAAGGGACTGCCTGAAGAACGGACCCGCGTCGCCGCGGTCCTCACCGGCGCCCGGCATCCACCGCACTGGCGGGAGGGTGCGAAGGTACCTGATATGGACTTATGGGACCTCAAGCACCACTTTGAGTTAGCAGTCGGGCTGGCGTGTCCTGCCGCCCGGGTACAAGTTGCCGCGGGCAAGACAGGTTGGGAGGCCGTGACGGCGACCGGCGAGGCGGTCGGCTGGGCAGGAGCGCTGCAGGCGGACGCGCCGGTCTGGGCCGCTCCTCTCTTCGGGTTGGAGGTGGACCTGGCGGCCGAGTCTGGAGTGGGGGCGCCGCTCGCGTACCGACCGTTACCGGTGCACCCGCCGGTCGAGCGGGACCTTGCGCTGGTGCTGCCCGCCGGCGTGACGGCCGTGGCGGTGGCCGACGTGCTGCGCCGCGCGGCTGGAGCCCTGCTCGAGCGCGTCGAGGTCTTTGACGAGTATCAGGGGCCCGGGATCCCGACCGGGCACCGCAGTGTGGCGTGGCACTGCACGTTCCGCGATCCCGCTCGCACGCTGCGGGAACAGGAAGTGGAACAGGCGCTCGAGCGGGCGCTGCGGTCGCTGGAGGACGAGCTTGGGGTACGACGGAGAGCGGGCTGATTCGCCGGTCGTGGACCAGGTGGACCAGCTGGAGGCGATCCTTCGCGCGGTCGCGGAGGAGCTTACCGGCTGGCGCACGCGCGCGCTCAAGGCCGAGACGGACATCAAGGAGCTGCGGGGCGCGGCAGGCGGTGGGCCGGCGCGGCTCGATCCCGAGGTGCGTAACCGGCTGGCGGACCTCGAGCAGGAAAACAAGACCCTGCGCCAGCGGGTGGAGGCGGCGAAGCTCCGCGTGCACGACCTGCTCGGCCGGCTGACGTTCTTGGAAGAGCAGGCGCGCGAGGCCGGGAACGGGGGCGGGGGTGGGGGGGGCGGGGGGGCCGGGGGGCGGGCCGCCGGTGGATCGGGTGGCGCTGCGACGAGGGGCGGGGCTCAGTGAGCACGAAAAAGCACGCGGTCAAGGTGATGATCGGAGGCGAGGAGTACACGGTGCGCTCCGACCTGCCCCCCGAGTACACACGGGAGGTGGCGGCCTACGTGGACCGCGCGCTGAAGCAGGTGCTGTCGCAGGGGCCGATCGTCGAGACGCACAAAGCCGCGATCCTGGCGGCGCTCGACATCACGAACGAGCTGTTCCAGGCGCGCAAGGGGGAGCGGGAAGTCGCCGCCCGCCTCGCTGCGCTGGCGGACGACCTGGCGAGGCTGTTGCCGCCGGGGAAGCGAAAGGCCATCGGCTCTCAGCCATCAGCTATCAGCTGAAGCCTTCTCGCGCTCCGCCTTCCTCGCGGGGCGCTGCTGGAGATACGTGCCATGGGCGCATGGCCGGGCGTGCTCCTTGCCCTCCTGAGCGGCGCGGCCGCTGCGGGAGTGGCCTTCTATATCCTCGGGCGGCGGGTCGAGCGCCGGGTGGCGGAGGCTGCGGCGCGGGCGGCTGCGGCCGAGGCCGAGCGGCTGCTCGAGGCGGCGAGGCAGCGGATCGTCCTGGCGGCCAAGGAGGAGCTGCTCCAGGCCCGCGAGGCGTGGGACCAGGAGGCCACGCGCCGGCGCCGCGAGCTCGAGCGACGGGAGCGACAGCTCGACGAGCGCGACCGCGAGCTGCAACGGCGCGACCAGGGCTTCACCGACCGCGAACAGGCCCTGGCGGGCCGCGAGCAGGAGGCGCGCGCCAGGCTTGAGCAGATCGCGGGCCTGAGCGTGCAGGAGGCGAAGCAGGAGCTGCAGCGGCGCCTCGAAGACGAGGCCCGGAGCGAGGCCGCCGCCCTGGCGCGCGACATCAAGGAGCAGGCTAAACGGAGCGCCGAGCGGGAAGCGAAGAAGATCGTGGCGCTCGCGATCCAGCGCATCGCCGCCGATCACACCGCCGAGACGACCGTGTCCGCGGTCGCCCTCCCCTCGGACGAGATGAAGGGTCGCATCATCGGCCGCGAGGGCCGTAACATTCGCGCGTTCGAGGCCGCGACCGGCGTGGACGTGATCATCGACGACACCCCGGACACGGTGGTCGTGTCGTGCTTCGACCCGGTTCGTCGCGAGGTCGCGCGGCTAGCGCTGGAGCGGCTGATCGCCGACGGGCGCATCCACCCGGGCCGCATCGAGGAGGTCGCTCACAAGGCGCAGGCGGAGGTGGAGGCGGGGATCGCGGAAGCCGGGGAGCAGGCGGCCTACGAGACGGGCATTCACGGGCTCCACCCCGAGCTGCTCAAGCTCGTCGGGCGGATGAAGTACCGCACCTCCTACGGCCAGAACATGCTGGATCACTCCAAAGAAGTGGCCTGGCTCGCGGGGATCATGGCGGCGGAGTTGAAGCTCGACGTGCAGCTCGCCAAGCGCGGCGCCCTGCTGCACGACGTCGGCAAGGTGCTCACGCATGAGCACGACGGGACGCACGTGGAGCTCGGCGTGGAGGTGGCGACCAAATACGGGGAGCACCCCATCGTGATCAACGCCGTCGCGGCGCACCACGACGACGTGGCCCACGAGTCGCCGATCAGCGTGATCGTGCAGGCGGCGGACGCGGTCTCGGGCTCGCGGCCGGGGGCCCGGCGCGAGGCGTTCGAGACCTACGTCAAGCGCCTCACCCAGCTCGAGCAGCTCGCCGGCGAGTTCCCGGGCGTCGAGAAGGTGTTCGCGATTCAGGCGGGGCGCGAGGTGCGGGTCGTCGTGACGCCCAACGCCATCGACGACGGCCGGGCGGCCGAGCTGTCCGACCAGATCGCCCGCAAGATCGAGCGCGAGCTGCAGTATCCCGGCCAGATCAAGGTCGTCGTCATCCGCGAGACGCGCGCGGTGGATTTTGCCCGCTAGGCTCATCGACGGCACCGCCATCGGCGAGGCGATGCGCGGCGAGCTCCAGGGGGAGATCCGGGACCTCAAGCGACGCGGCGTCACCCCCGGCCTCGCCGCCGTGCTCGTGGGCGAAAACCCCGCCTCGCACACCTACGTCCGCATGAAGGGCAAGGCCTGCGACGAGGCCGGGCTGTACCACGAGACCCTGCGGCTGCCCGCGGAGACAACCGAAGCCGAGCTGCTCGCCCTGATCGAACGCCTCAATGCGGACCACAAGATCCACGGCATTCTGGTGCAGCTGCCGCTCCCCAAGCACATCAATACCCAGCGGGTACTGCATCGCGTCGATCCCGGGAAGGACGTGGACGGGTTCCATCCCGAGAACGTGGGCAAGGTCTCGATCGGCGACCCCACCGGGTTCCGCCCCGCCACGCCCTACGGCGTGCAGCAGCTGCTGGTGCGGAGCGAGCTGGAGCCGACCGGCAAGCACGCCGTGATCGTGGGCCGCTCGACGATCGTCGGGCGGCCCATGGCGGCGTTGTTGTTGCAGGACGGCCCCGGCGGCAACGCCACCGTCACGGTGTGCCACTCGCGCACGCGGGACATCAAGGCCGTCACCCGGCAGGCCGACATCCTCATCGTCGCGATCGGCAAGCCCGAGTTCGTCACCGGTGACATGGTGAAGCCGGGCGCCGTGGTGATCGACGTGGGGGTGAACCGTATGGACGATCCGTCGCTCAAGAAGGGCTACCGGCTCGTGGGCGACGTGAAGTTCGACGAGGTGAAGAAGGTCGCAGGGGCGATCACGCCAGTCCCCGGGGGCGTCGGTCCGATGACGATCACGATGCTGCTGTACAACACCGTCCAGGCGGCGCGGCAGTGGGCGAGGGAGCGAGACGGGGAGGGGTAGGCATGCTGGACCTGTTCGCAGCGGCATCCGCGGAGGGCGCGTGGACGGTCGGTGAGGTCACGCGCCGCGCCCGCGCCGTGATCGAGGCCGGCCTGCCGCCGCTGTGGGTGCGCGGCGAGGTGAGCGGCCTCAAGGTCTGGCAAAGCGGGCACTGGTACTTCGCGCTGCGCGACAAGACCGCGCAGCTGCGCTGCGTGATGTTCGCGCGCGACAACCGGCGGCTGCCGGCGCCGCCAGCCGACGGCATGCAGGTGTTCGTGTTCGGCCGGCCGACGCTGTGGGAAGACAAGGGCGAGTTCCGGCTCACGGTGCTGGAGCTGCTCTCGACCGAGGCGGGCGGGCTGTGGAAGCTGGCGCTGGAGCAGGCGAAGGCCGCGCTCGCCCGGGACGGCCTGCTCGACCCCGCACGCAAACGGCCGCTCCCCCCGTATCCGCGCCGCATCGCCGTGGTGACGAGCCCGGACGGGGCGGCGCTGCGCGACATCATCGCCGTGACCCGGCGGCGCTGGCCGCCGGCCGAGCTGCTCGTCATCCCCGCGAGGGTCCAAGGCGACGGAGCGGCGGCGGACGTGTGCCGCGCGCTCGCGCTGGTGGGACGGCTCGAGGCCGTGGACGTGGTGATCGTGGGCCGGGGTGGTGGCGCGGCGGAGGACCTGTGGACCTTCAACAACGAGCAGGTCGCGCGCGCGGTGGCCGCGGTGCCCGTCCCCGTGATCTCGGCCGTGGGGCACGAAACCGACGTCACGCTGTGCGACCTCGTCGCCGACCATCGCGCGCCCACCCCCTCCGCCGCTGCCGCGGCGGCGACGCCCGATCGCGCCGAGCTGCTGCAGCAGCTGACGCATCTGGGCTCGCGCCTCGCGCGCGGGCTCGCCGCCCGCTCGGAGCTGGTCGCCCAGCGCTGCGACCGCACGCTCGATCGCCTCGGCGCCGCGATGGCACTCCGGATCGAGCGCTGGCGCCATCAGCTGTCAGCCGTCAGCGGTCAGCTCGATGTCTTGTCCCCTCTGAAGACCTTGGAGCGGGGGTATGCCGTTGCTCGAGACGCCGAGGGCCGGGTCCTGAAGCGGGTCGCGCAATTTGCGCCTGGGCTCTCCTTCCGGCTGCGCGTCGTGGATGGGGACGTGCCGGCCCGCGTGCGGGAGTCCTGATGGCCGAGCCGAACTTCCAGGAGCAGCTCGAGCGGCTCGAGGAAATCGTGCGGCGGCTCGAGGCGCCTGATCTCGACTTGGACGCGGCTCTGAAGCTGTTCGAGGAGGGGGTGGAGCGCCTGCGCCAGGCGCGCGAGCGGCTCACGGCCGCGGAAGCCAAGGTTCGCCAGGTGCTCGCGACGCACGCCGGGAAACCCAAGGTTGAAGACTTCGACGGTTAGCCGCGGGCTCGAGGGGTATCTCTCCGACGCCCGCGCGCGCGTAGATGCGGTGCTGGCGCGGTGGGGGGAGAGCCTGGACGGCCTCTGGCCGCCACCCGTTCCCGCTGCCGTCCGCTACAGCCTCCTCTCGGAGGGAAAGCGGTTGCGTCCCACGCTCGTGTTCGCCTGCAACGAGGCGGTGGGCGGGGCCGCGGCTGCCGTCGCCGAGCTCGCCGCCGCGGTTGAGGTGGTGCACGCCTACTCCCTGGTGCATGACGACCTGCCGTGCATGGACAACGATGACCTGCGTCGGGGCCGGCCCACCACCCACCGCGCCTTCGACGTCCCGACGGCCACGCGCGCCGGGTTTCACATGGTCGCACTCGCCGCCCGGGTGCTGGCCGTCGGGCTGGCGGCGCTGGCGCCGGATTCCGAGCGCCGCCGCGCCATCGCGCTCGAATTGTTTCGGGCCGCCGGGGCCGGGGGCATGATCGGCGGGCAGGCACTCGACCTGGAA
>QHUR01000086.1 GCA_003221995.1 Gemmatimonadota bacterium
GCGCCGCCGGGCCCGGTCCACGTCCCGGGCGGCTCGTGGTGGCCGCCCGTGGCGGCGCTCGGGCTCCCGGTACTCGCCCTCGCCCCGCTGACGCACCACCTCTGGCTCGCGTTCCTGGGCGTGGCGATCACGCTCTACGGCATCTACCGCTGGGCGTTCGAGCCCTTTGAGGTCTAGATGACGCACGCCGCCGCCGTCCACCACACCAGCATGGGGCTCGACAGCCGCAAGATGGCGTTCTGGGCCTTCATCGGCTCGGAGTGCCTGCTGTTCGGCTCGCTCATCTCGACCTACCTGATTTACAAGGGCAAGAGCGTGGTCGGGCCGTACCCGCACGACATCCTCAACATCCCCTTCACGTCGGTGAGCACCTTCGACCTGCTCATGTCGAGCCTGATGATGGTGCTGGCGCTCGCGGCGGTGCAGCGCGGCGACCTGAAGTGGGCGAAGATCTGGCTGTTCGCGACGGCGTTCCTGGGGATCCTGTTCCTGGGCGGGCAGGTGTACGAGTTCAGCTCGTTCGTGCGTGAGGGGCTCACCCTGCAGACGAACCTGTTCGGCTGCACCTTCTTCGTGCTGACGGGAACCCACGGCGCCCACGTGACGGTCGGGGTGCTGTGGCTCCTGACACTGTGGGTGCGCGCGCTGCAGGGGAAGCTTGGCCCCGCCCAGGCGGTCACCGTTGAGATCTCGGGGCTGTACTGGCACTTCGTGGACGTGGTGTGGATCGTGATCTTCACCCTGGTCTACCTGATCCAATGAACGCGGAGCGAGCGATGCCGGAGACCAGGGAGCACGACCATCCGAACGTGGGGACCTACCTGCGCGTGGCGGCGATCCTCGTGATCCTCACGGTGCTCGAGGTCGGCGTGTTCTACGTCCCGGCCTTCCACGCGGTGCTCGTGCCGACGCTGCTCGCGCTCTCGGCCGTGAAGTTCGCCCTCGTGGTGCTGTTCTACATGCACCTCAAGATGGACAGCCGGTTCTTCTCGTTCCTGTTCGGGGGCCCGTTGCTGCTGGCCGTGGTGGTGCTCGTGGCGCTGCTGTTCCTCTTCTTCGGCCAGTTCACGCTGCGGGGGGCGGGAGTGGCGGGGGGCGGGGGAGGCTGATCGTGCCGCGGCCGTGGCAGGCCTGGGACCTGCATCCGAGCGTCGTGATAGGGCTCGTCCTCCTGGGCGGGCTCTACGTGTCTTGGGGAGGGCTCACCGCGCGCCGCCGCCAAGTGGCCGCGTTCGTGGGGGCGCTCGTCGTGCTGTTCTTCGCGCTGAACGGTCCGTTGCACAACCTCTCGGACGACTACCTCTTCAGCGCCCACATGGCGCAGCACCTCGTGCTCACGTTGCTGTTCCCGCCGCTCCTCTTGTACGGCACCCCCGCGGGGGTGGCGCGGCGGCTGCTCCGGCCCGCCTGGGTGCGCCGGGTCGCGGCGGCCGTCACGAGGCCGCTCGTCGCCGCGGCACTCTTCACGGCGCCGATCGCGCTGTGGCATCTCCCCGTGCTCTACGAGGCGGCGCTACGCCACCACCCGCTGCACATCGTCCAGCACCTCGTCTTCCTCGCGACGGCGGTGCTGATGTGGTGGCCGGTTCTCTCCCCGGTGCCCGAGGTGCCGCGCCTTCACTACGCGGGGCAGCTGCTGTACCTGTTTCTGTTGGGGATCCCGATGTCGGTGGTGGGTGCGCTCATCACCCTCGCCGACCAGGTGCTCTACCCCTTCTACGCCGCGGCACCCCGCGTCTTCGGGCTGCCGCCGCTCGCGGATCAGCAGATCGGCGGGCTGATGATGTGGGTGCCTGGGGGGCTGGTCTTCTGGCTGGCGATGACGGTGGTGTGGTTCCGGTGGGCCGCCTCCGAGAACGCGGACCTCGAAGCCGCGTTTGTCACTCCCCCTCTTCCGTCTCCCCCAACGGATGCCTCCTGAGTTCTTCCCCGATCTTGGGGTGCTCGCGCCAGAGGTAGTACCCCATCCCCAGCGCCGCAATCGCGTTGCCGATCGCCACGTTCCACCAGGCGAGTGAGCCCAAGAGCGGTTGGGCGAGGATCGCGACCGTCACGTAGAAGCCGAACTCGAACACCGCGAAGAACACCACGAGGAGATACAGCGTGGGCGGGGCCACCTCGACCTCGGCCGCGAGCGCGGCCGCGACCACGCCCACCACGATGAAAGCGCTGACGTGAATCATGGTGTAGCCGATGATGCGGGAGTACTCGATCACTACCTGCGAGGGGTCGTGCACGCCCCAGAAGACCGCGGACCCGAGCATCGCCGGCGTGAAGAAGGGGCGGCCGTTGATCGTGTCCACGATCAGGAACCACAGGGCCACGGCGGCCGCCCCGAGACAGCCCGCGACGAACCCTTCGCGCAAGATCCGCGTCAGCTGCATGCGCTCTCCCGAAGTCGGTTGGGTCAATATATCCCCGGGGACAGCGCGTGCTAGATTAGGGCCCACCGCTCGGAGCCCGACCGATGACCGTCTGGCGTCGCTCTCCCCTCTACCCGCTGTGCCTCCTCGTCGGCGCGCTGCTGTTTGGGAGCGCAGGGCTGGCGCATCCGCTGCTCACCGGCGACGGCGCGACGCAGCTCGCCATCATTGCCGGGACGCCGGCGTGGCGCGCGATCCACTGGGCGCTGCTCTTCGGGTTGCCGCTGATGTTCGTCGGGCTGATCGGGCTCGCCCTGCGCCACGCCGGGACGCCGGGGGAGGTGGCGGCACGCGCCGGGGTGTTCCTCGCGACGCTCGGCTTCGGGGGCTGGATGGTGAACGTGCTATTCATGGTCGGCGCCGGCGGGCGGCTGGCGCGGGCCTACGCGACGGCGGAGCCCGGGCTCGGCGCGACGCAGGCGATCTTCGTGTACGACATGCTGCATCCGTTCGGCCTCGCGGCGGAGCGGATCGCGACGTTCACGGTGGGACTCGCGCTCTATGCTTACGGCTGGGCGATCCGCAACGGGCAGGTGTATCCGCGCTGGCTGGCTTGGCTCGGCATCGCGATCGGTGCGACCGCCGCCGCGGTCGCGGTGGCGTTCACCGAGTTCTCCCTCAATATGTTTTACGCCCAGGCGCTCGTCGTCGCGTGGTTCGCCGTGGTGGGAGCGCTGATGCTCCGCGAGGCCTGGACCGGCCTGTAGTCAGTGAGGGTAGACGTGAACTCGCTGCGCCGGATTCCCACCCTCAAGGGTGGGCTCGGCTGGCACTGTCCTAAAGGACAGGAGAGCTGTGCTTCAGCACAGTGTCTGCCGAGCCCAGGCTTTAGCCTGGGAGCAGCTCAGCGCGCCCGCAGGCGGACCACGCGCCCGGCCCAGCCGTCCGCAGTGTCCCCGCTGCGGGTCAGCACCTGCAGGGTGACGATGTCCCCGGACTTGACGTCCTTCAGCGCGTCGCGCAGCTCCTGGCGCGTGCGCGTGGGCTTGCCGTTCACCGCCACGATGATGTCGGGTCCGCCATCGTCGTCCGCGGAGAGCAGGCGCCGATACGCCGGGCCGTCGGGCGACACTTCGCTGACGATCAGCCCGCCGCCGTCCCGCATGACCGGACGGAGGCGCGGATCGCGCGCATCGTCCTGGGTGAGCGGCTGGACCGAGATGCCCAGCATCTCCTCCTTGGCGCCCGGCTCACCCCCGAGGCGGCCCCGCGTGTTCGAGGCGACCCGCGCTTCGTCCTCCGCGGGCGCGCGGGTGAGCTTGACCGGGACCGTCTTGCGCTCGCCGCCCTTCCGCACGATGGTGACCTGGACCGTCTCGCCGGGGCGCTTGAACCCGACCCGCTGCTGCAGCTGCGGCACGTCCTCGACCGCCTCGCCGTCGAGCGCGACGATCACGTCGCCGGGCTTGATCCCCGCCTCCTTCGCGGGCGAGTGAGTCTCGTCGGGAGAGTAGTCGTTCACCACGACGCCCTTCGCTTCCTTCAGGCCGACGAGATCCGCATCTTCGGGGTCGGCGGGCCGGATGGCGACGCCCATCACGGCGCGCTCCACGTGGCCGCTCTTGATCAGCTGCTGCATCACCGTGCGCGCGAGGTTGATGGGAATGGCGAAGCCGTAGCCCGTGTAGAACCCGGTCTCGCTCGCGATCGCCGAGTTGATGCCGATCACCTCGCCATGCACGTTCACGAGCGGTCCCCCCGAGTTGCCGGGGTTGATGGCCGCGTCGGTCTGGATGAAGTCCTGAATGGAGTAGCGCGACTGCTGCAAGCCGCCCAGCAGCCGTCCCTTGGCGCTCACGATCCCCGCGGTGACCGTGAAAGTGAAGTTCTCACCGAGCGGATTCCCGATCGCGAGCACCCACTCCCCGATGCGGACGGAATCGGAGTTCCCGAACTGCGCGGTGGGCAGGCCATTCGTGTCGATCTTGATGACGGCGACGTCGGTGCTGGGGTCGGTTCCCACGACGCGCGCCGTGAACTCCCGCTTGTCGAGGAGCTTCACCGTGACGCGATCGGCGCCCGCAACCACGTGGTTGTTGGTCAGGATGTAGCCGTCCGTGGAGACGATGAAGCCCGAGCCCGAGCCCTGCTCGATCTGCGGCCGGCGCCGGAGCTGCGGAAAGAAGTCGTCGAACCCCGGCGGGAGCCGCAGGTCGCTCGCCCGTTGGCGCTTCTCCGACCGGATGAAGACCACGGCCGGCTTGACGTGCTCCGCCACGGCCACGAACGCCTCACTCAGATCGGCGATGGGCTTGGCCCCGGGGAGCGGCGTCCTGGGCGGGGCGGTGGTTTGCTGGGCGGCAAGCAACGATTCCGCCGCGCCGCCCTTCTTCGGCAGGTCGAGGGACGACGCGAATGCCAGCCCCAGCACGAAGGCGATCGCCACCAGTGACCCGAATTTCAACCAGTCCCGCGTCCGTACGGTCATCGCTCCCCCTTAACTCTTCTTGCCTTTGTCGTCGTCCACGATCTCGTAGTCGGCCTCGACCACGTTCTCCTTCTGGCCTCCGGCGGCGCCGCCCGGCTGCGCGCCCGCTTCCGGTCCTGCCTCTGCCCCTCCCGGCCCGCCAGCGCCCGCCCCGCTGGCGCCTCGCGTCGCGGCGTAGAGCGACGCGCCGGCGGCCGAGTAGGCCTGCTGCAGCTCGTCCAGGGCCCGGCCGATGTCGTCGGGGTTGCCGCTCCGGAGGGCCTTCTTCGCGCCGTCGACCGCGCCGTCCAGCCGCGATTTCGTCGACGCCTCCAGCTTGTCCACCCACTCTTTCGAGTTCTTCTCGACTTCATACACCATCGCATCGAGCCGGTTGCGCCGCTCGATCTCGTCGCGCCGCTTCCGGTCCTCGGCGGCGTGCGCCTCCGCCTCCTTGACCATCTTGTCGATGTCCTTGTCACCGAGCCCGGAGGACGCCTCGATGCGAATCTTCTGTTCCTTGCCCGTGGCCTTGTCCTTGGCGGACACGTGCAAGATGCCGTTCGCGTCGATGTCGAACGTCACCTCGACCTGGGGAACGCCCCGAGGTGCCGGGGGAATCCCGGTGAGCTGGAACTTGCCGATGGTGCGGTTGTCCGCCGCCATCTGGCGCTCGCCCTGGAGCACGTGGATCTCCACGGTCGTCTGGTTGTCCTCGGCGGTCGAGAAGATCTCCGACTTGCGGGTCGGGATCGTGGTGTTCCGCGGGATCAGCACCGTCGTGACCCCGCCCAGCGTCTCGATGCCGAGCGACAGCGGCGTCACGTCGAGCAGCAGCACGTCCTTCACCTCGCCAGCGAGCACGCCACCCTGGATCGCGGCGCCGATCGCCACCACCTCGTCCGGATTCACCCCCTTGTGGGGCTCCTTGCCAAAGAACTCCTTCACGAGCTCCTGTACTTTGGGCATCCGCGTCTGGCCGCCGACGAGGATCACCTCGTCCATGTCGGAGGGCTTGAGCCCCGCGTCCTTGAGGGCCTGCTGCATCGGCGGGATGGTGCGCCGCACCAGGTCGTCCACGAGCTGCTCAAGCTACGCCCGCGTGAGCGTCAGGATGAGGTGCTTCGGCCCGGACTGGTCCGCCGTGATGAAGGGGAGGTTGATCTCCGTCTGCATCACCGTGGACAGCTCCATCTTCGCCTTCTCGGCGGCCTCCTTGAGCCGCTGCAGCGCCATCGGATCCTTGGACAGGTCGATCCCCTGGTCGCGCTTGAACTCGTCCACCAGCCACTGGATGATGCGCGCGTCGAAGTCGTCGCCGCCCAGGTGCGTGTCACCGTTCGTCGCCTTCACCTCGAACACCCCCTCCGCGAGCTCCAGCACGGAGATGTCGTAGGTCCCGCCACCCAGGTCGTAGACGGCGATCTTCTCTTCCTTCTTCTTGTCGAGCCCGTAGGCGAGCGCCGAAGCCGTCGGCTCGTTGATGATGCGGACCACGTCCAGCCCGGAGATCTTGCCGGCGTCCTTCGTGGCCTGCCGCTGCGAGTCGTTGAAGTACGCGGGAACGGTGATCACGGCCTTCTCGACCTTGTGGCCGAGATAGTCCTCCGCCGTCTGCTTCATCTTCTGGAGGATCATCGCGGAGATCTCGGGCGGGGTGTACGTCTTGCCCTGGATCTCGACCGACGCCAGGCCGTTCGTCCCGGCGCTGACCTTGTAGGGAACCCGCTTGATCTCCTCGGTGACCTCGCCCATGCGCCGCCCCATGAACCGCTTGATCGAGAACACCGTGTTCGTCGGGTTCGTGACGGCCTGCCGCTTGGCCACCTGGCCCACGAGCCGCTCGCCGTCCTTGGTGAACGCCACTACCGAGGGCGTCGTGCGGCCGCCCTCGGCGTTGGGGATGACGACCGGATCTCCGCCCTCCATCACCGCCACCACCGAGTTGGTCGTCCCGAGGTCGATGCCGATGATCTTCTCAGGCATACGGGGCACTCCTTCGATCAAAAAACGTTGATGCGCGCATGCTGCCGTTGGTCGCGGAAGCAAGCACCGTGCCGGGGAAAGGTGTCAATATGGCAGAGGGTTGAACAGGGGTCTATCTTTCGCGCGTGTTCCCCTACAAAGACGACAATCCCACCATCCTCACGCCCGTTGTCACCGTGGGGATCATCGCGCTGAACCTGGCCGCTTGGATTTTCCTCCAGGGCGCCGGGGCCGAGGGTCCCCTGGCACGCTCGGTGTGCGAGCTCGGGCTGATTCCGGGCGAGGTGCTCCGAACGGTGCCCCCGGGCACGGCGGTCCCGCTCGGCCCCGGGATGCAGTGCGTGACGACGGGCGCGCCCCACTGGTGGACCGTGCTCACCTCGATGTTCATGCACGGCGGCTGGTTCCACGTGCTCGGCAACATGTGGTTTCTGTGGGTGTTCGGGAACAACATCGAGGACTCGATGGGGCATGGGCGCTTCGTCGTGTTCTATCTCGTGTGCGGCGCGGCGGCCGCCGCAGCCCAGGCGTTGGCCGATTCGCACTCCGTGGTCCCAATGGTCGGCGCCTCGGGGGCGATCAGCGGCGTCCTGGGCGGCTACCTCCTGCTATACCCGCGCGTGCGCGTGCACACGCTGATCACGCTCGGCTTCTTCATCACAACGGTGGCGCTCCCCGCCTACGTCATGCTTGGCTACTGGTTTCTGCTGCAGCTCTTGATGGGGACGGTCGGCGCGCTGTCGCGGGCGCAGGGCGGCGTGGCGTTCTGGGCCCACGTGGGCGGCTTCGTGGCGGGGCTCGCCCTGATCAAGCCGTTCGCGAGCCGCGAGCTGATGGAGCAGCGGCAGGTTACCCTTCCGCGTGATGCTTGATCGTCTTCCCTGTGCGCTTCATGGGTCGTATTCCTTCTCTCAGAACGTGAATTGCATCTGGAAGAGCCCTCGCGACCGCTGCGTATCGAGGTCGGCGACGGCGCTCGACTCGTACGACACGTTGTCGACGTCCGCGAGCACCCGGAGGTTGGGCGTGACCTGATAGGAGATGCCTCCGATGACCCGCGTCTGCCGGTCTCCGCTCGCGCTCGTGTTGGGGTCGACGACATCCACGCGCGCGATCAGCGCGACGCCGCTCCTCGGGATGTGGTAGACGCCGAAGCCACTGATCACCCGGCCGGTGGGGTTGGTGTTCGTGCCGAGCGGGGCGGGCGATATGGTGTCCTTCGTCGCGGCGAATTCGCCGGCGAGCGTGAACTGCTTCGAGCGGTAGGACAGCATGCCGAGGAACCGGTTGCGGTCGCCCCCGCCCGTGTGCTTGCCGACGCCGGCATAGCCGGTGACCCGGAGGCCACCCACGCGACTGTTGTCGTCGGTCTTGACGAGGCGGACGGAGACGCGCGCCATCACGTCCTTGCGTTTGTCCCCCGTGCCATTGTTGTAGCCCTCACCGTTCACGACGGTGAGCTGGCCGTTCACCTGGTCGTCCTGCCACTTGCCGTCGATCCCGGCGCCGAAGTCCGAGGCCGTGGCGTAGCCGTTGCGGTCGAGCGCCATGGTCCCCTGCATGCGGTAGTCCCACAGCGCCTCTTCCCAGTCGAGCCACGGAGTGTGCAGTAAGCCCAGCTTGTAGGTGAGGTCGCTG
>QHUR01000087.1 GCA_003221995.1 Gemmatimonadota bacterium
CAGATCTCCTTGCGATGCGCGAGGCGCGTGGCGGCAATGAGGGTACCGCTCGGCGACACTCGGGGGTGCAGCACGTTTCCGGAGTCGTGCGTGAGCTGCTGCGGCGTGCCGCCGGCGGCCGGGATGGCGAAGAGCTGCATCCGCCCTCCGCTCAAGGCGGCGTACACGAGCGCCTTCCCGTCGGGCGTCCAACTCACGCCGCCGTAAGTTGCCATCGAGTACTCGGTCGCCTTGCGCGCGCCGGTCCCGTCGCTCGCCGCGACCCAGAGCGCGTGTCGCCCGCCGCCGAGGTCCTCCTCCAGCGCGACGTCGTCACTCACCGGCGACCACGCCGCCCACACGGAGTTGTGGATCTGCGTGGGGAGCGGCAGGCGCCCGTGCCCCACCGCACGCCCGGTGGCCGTGTCGATCGTCACGACGTAGGGATACGAGACCCCCGCCTGGCCTCCCCTTTCCCACGACACGAAGAGGAGCCGCGTGCCGTCGCGCGACCAGTCGGGCGGACCCGCCTCCCACCCGAAGTCGGTGAGCCTGATCTCTGAGGGCTCTCGCGCCGGGGCGCCGACGTGGCGTAGCCAGATGTCGTCCGAGCTTCCCGGTGCGAGGTACGACGGGACGGGTGTCTTCGCGCGGTGCGAGTGGTAGGCAACCCAATGACCGCGTGGAGACCAGACGGGTTGAAAGTCCTCGTGGTAGCCCGTGATCAAGGGGCGGAGCGGGCCGACCGGTCGTCCGCTCGTGTCCACGTCCACGGCGCCGCCATCGAAATTGATTGCCCAGTCGACCCACCGCCAGTCACCGTAGACAAACCCGACCTGCCGGCCGTCGGGGCGCCACGACGGGACCTGCGCACCGCGCATCACGAGGCGCGTGGTCCCGCCCGCGGCCGGAACGACGACCACCGACACCTCCGATGCGGCACGCGTCCAGTAGAGGTACCCTGACGCTACGGATGGCGCGAACACGTCGCCCGCTGGAGGGGCAGGGACCACGGCGCGGCGGGCGCCTGTTGCGAGGTCCACCTCGTAGATGCCGAGTGCGCGCTTCGCGTGGGGTTCGTGGCGGACCTCGGGCGACGGGGCACCGGTGCCTGCGAGCGCCACGTAGACACTCCGCCCATTCGGCGCCACCGCCACAGGCGACGAGAGCGTCGGCGCATCGAGGTCGCGGGCGACCACGGTCGCACGGCCGCTCGCGAGATCCAGCCGCGAGAGCGTCGATGTGCCGCGCGGCTCCAGCGCGAGGACCACCAGGGAGCCGCCGTCGGGAAGCCAGGCGAAACCGGTCACGACTCCGGCGACGGGGTGCGCGCGCGCATTCCCGAGCGGGCCCGCAAAGAGGCTGTCGCGCGCGCCTGCGCGCGAGAAGGCGACCTCTCCCCCGTCCGGCGACCACTGCGGGGTGGCATCCGGTGGCAGCGGGAGGAGCGTCGGGCTCCCGCCCGCCTGCGTGAACCATCCCGTCTTTCCCCCGCTCGTGCCGAGGAGCACGAGATCTCCGCGCGGACCCAAGGCAGCCCCCCGCTGCTCGGTGAGCCCCGGCCACACGCGCTCCTTGGCCTCGCGTCCGCGTTGCAGGTCGAGGATCCGGCCGGAGTAGATCGCCCACCGGCCGTCCGGCGACACCCGCGCCCGGGTGGCGTATTCCTCGAACCAGACATCGGGCGACTCGGCGAAAACGCTCTCTGTGCCCTGCTGGCCGGGCGTCGCGGACTGGGCACTGAGGTGATGCGCGCGCGTAGCGCTGGCGAGGAAGGCCGCGAGCGCGAGGGTGAGCGTGCCGTCGAGGTCGAACAGGAAGGTGGAGAGGGACACGCCGGAAGCTAACTTTGGAAGGCACAAACGCCATGCACGGATTCGAGACCGTCCTCGCGCTCTTGGTCGGCGTCGCCTTCCTCGCGCTGGTGGCGCGCCGGCTGGACATCCCCGCGCCTGCCGTGCTCGTGGTGGGCGGGCTGCTCGTCGCCCTGGTGCCCGGGCTTCCCGCGGTGCAGTTCGACCCGCAGCTCGTGTTCCTCGTGTTCATTCCGCCCCTGTTGTATCGCGCGTCGCTCTTGGCGTCGTACCGCGACGTGCGCGCCAACCTCCGGCCGATCCTGTTGCTCGGTGTTGGCCATGTGCTGTTCGTGACTGCAGTGGTCGCCTGGGTCGCGCGCCTGGCCGTGCCGGGATTGCCCTGGGCGTCCGCGTTCGCCCTCGGCGCCGTCGTATCGCCGCCGGATGTCGCCGCGGCGACGGCCTTCCTCAGGCGCCTGCCGCTGCCCCGGCGCCTCGTCACGATTCTCGAGGGCGAGAGCATGGTGAATGACGCGGCGGCGATCGTCGCGTACCGCGTGGCGGTCGCGGCTGCCGTGACGGGGACGTTCTCGTTCGTCCACGCGGGCCTGCGGTTCCTGCTCGTGGGCGCGGGCGGGATCATGGTCGGGCTCGCCGTGGGATGGCTGCTCGGTGCGGTCCGCCGCCACATCCACGACCCCGAGGTCGAGAACACGATCTCGCTCCTGACCGGGTATGCCGCCTATCTCCCTGCCGAGCGGCTCGGCGGGTCGGGCATCCTGGCGGTCGTGGCCACGGGGCTGTACCTGGGGCGCGTGGGGCCCCGCATCGTGGCGGCAGATACGCGGGTGCAGAACGTCGGGATGTGGGACGTGGTCGTGTTCGTGCTCGAGGGGCTCATCTTCATCATTACGGGGCTGGCGCTGCGGCCCATCCTCGGAGGCTGGAGCGGTCCGTTCGCGCGACACCCGGCATGGGCAGCGGTGCTGGTCAGCATCACGGTCATCGTCGCGCGCGTCGTGTGGGTGTTCCCCGCGACGTACCTCCCGCGGTGGCTGAGCCGGCGCCTGCGGCAGCGGGATCCGTCGCCCCCGTGGCAGTTCCCGGCGGTCGTTGCCTGGGCCGGCCTGCGCGGCGGGGAGTCTCTCGTGCTGGCGGCCGCCGTTCCCACCCTGACCGCCGCGGGTACGCCGTTCCCGGGCCGCGACCTGATCATCGCGACCACGTTTGCCGTGATCCTCGTGACCCTGCTGGGTCAGGGGTTCACGCTCGCGCCGCTGTTGCGGTGGCTGGAGGTGCGAGAGACGGGCGCTGAGGAACGGCGCGAGGAGATCGCGGCCCGGCTCCGTGCCTCGAAGGCCGCCCTCGCGCGGCTCGAGGAGCTCGCGACGGCGCAATGGATGCATCCGGAGACGCTGGCCCACACGCGGGACCGTTACCGCCACCGCACGCGGCGGCTGCACGGCCAGTCCAAGGGCGTCGCGGACGGCGGTGAGGAGACGATCTCGACCGCCGACCGCCGCCTGGCGCGGGAGCTGCTCGTGGTCGAGCGGCGGGAGCTGCTGCGGCTGCGCGACGAGGGGGCGATCAGCGACGGCGTGATGCGGCGCGTGCAGCGCGAGATCGATCTCGAGGAGCTACTGCTCGGCGACGCCTGACCGCTGACCCGCTGCGCCCGGTCCGATCGCGAGCGCGGCGACGAGCTCCACGCGAGGTGCCTCTGCCGGCTCGCGGACGGGCGCCAATCCCTCGTGCCACCCGAGCAGATCCCTGATGGCGACCGGCGCGCGGCGCCTCAGTAGTTCCTCGAGCAGCTGCTCCTCACCCGCCGTCATTCCCAGCGCGAGCCGGGAGACGAGCCCGTCGAGGCGGGCCAGCCCCGGGGCGTCGCGCCGCCGCGCCGCGCGGCGGCCCGCGGCGAGCACCCACGGGATGAGCCGGCGCGCGAGCCGATCGCGGTCGCCGGCGCGCCAGCGGGCGGCCGCCACCCCTGCAAGCCGGGTGCGAACGAGCGCAGCCGCGCGGCGGATTGCCGTTTCGATCGCCTGCTGGTCGAGCGGCGCGTCGGGACCTGAGGCTGCGGCCTCCAGCAGGTGGGTCGCTCGGAGCGGATCGGCGAGCGTCGCTTCGCCCACCACGACCAGCGCCTCGACGAGCGCTCCGATCCGGACGACCAGGACGACGGCGGGCTCTTGTCCCTTGACCGCAGCGCAGGCTCCCGCCGGGGCGGGTGGCTCGCGCTGTGCCGCGAGCGAATGGAGGCGGTCGCACCAGTCGAGCCCCGCGGCCCCGGGTACGTGCCCGGACGGCGATTCGACTTGGGCGGCGCCGGCCGCCTGCTGCGCCGCGACTTTCGCCGCGAGACGGCGCTCCGCCGCGAGCGCGCGCTCGATCACGGGGTGGGGCAGGAACGTGATCGTCTCGATGCGGTCGTGCGGCGAGCCGAGCCGGTCGATGCGACCCACCCGCTGGGCCAGCCGCGCCGGGCTCCACGGCAGGTCGTAGTGAATTACTCGCGCGGCGTCTTGGAGGTTCAGCCCTTCCGAGAGGAGGTCGGTGGCGATCAGCACGTCGGTCTCGAGCGCGGGGGGCGGTGGCCCGGCGCCTTGCGCCAGCGGCGCGAAGGCCCGGAGCGCCTCCGCGCGGCCGCCAGGGCCTCCCGCGAACAGTCCCGTCTCGCCCACGACACCGGCGACGCGCCGTCCCCGCAGGCACCGCAGCAGATGCCGCACCGTGGCGGCGGCCTCGACGAACACGATGGTCTTCCCGGGGTGGTGGCAGAGCAACGCCGCGAGCGCGTTCGCCTTGGGGTCCTCCCGGGCCCGGGCGATCGCGCGCAGCTCCCGTGTCACCGCGAGGTCGTCCGGCCGCGCGGACCCTGCACCCGCCTCCAGGAGGATGGCGAAGAGGGCGAGCTGCGCGTCCCCAGGGTCGCCGCCGGCGCAGAAGCGGGAGAAATCCCGGGTATCGAGAGCGCGACCCTCCCGCGCGGCCGCGAGCGCCAGATCGAGAAAGGCCTCGTGCCGTGCGAGGCTGGCGCGAAAAGCGACCAGGCTGGAGGCGAGCCGTCGCAGCAGCGTGATTCGGAGCAGCGGCGCCGCGGGCCCACCCGCGCCAAGGCGCTCGGCCCCGGCGACGCACGCGAGCAGCACTGGCTCCGGTGCCACGCCGGCGCGCACGCGCTCGCCCGGCAGGCGGTGGGGGAACGACAGGGCCAGGGGCCCGCGGCCGTAGCCGGCCTGCACGCGGTCGCGGGAGCGCGCCACGGTGAGCCGCGCCGCGACTGCGGCCAGCGTCGCAGGGTCGACTTCTCCCGCCGCGGCGCGCCGCACCGACGCGACGCCCAACGCCGCGAGCTCGTGGTCCCGCAGGAACAACCGGAACAGGTGGAACAGGTCGGCGAGGCGGTTGTGAACCGGCGTCGCGGTCACGAGCAGCACCCGCGCTCCCACGACGCGCTTCGCGAGCGCGCGGTAGCGCCGCGTGTCCGGGTTACGAAAGCGGTGGGCCTCGTCGACGACAAGAAGGCGGTAAGGGGTGGTCATGGGCGGTAGGTGACGGTAATCCCCCGTGCTCAACGATTCGTGCGTGATGATTGGCGCGGCTGCGTTGTGCTGCGCCAGCAGCGGCCGCCATTGCGGGACCAGCACGGCCGGGACGACGAGGCTGAATGGCTCGCCGCAGGCGAGGGCGACCGCGAGCGCCACGTACGACTTGCCCAGTCCGACGGCGTCCGCGAGCAGAGCCCCGCCGTAGCGGTCGAGGATCGCGGCCACCCGCTCGGCGGCGGGGCGCTGATGGGCCGCGAGCCAGGAGGGCCAGCTCGCGCACGGCCCCTCCGGAAGGTCGAGCAACGCGCGCGCGGCGCGGCGCACGACCGCGCCGGCGTCCGCCACGGCTCCTGGTCGCAGCAACAGCGCGAGCGGCTCGACCGGCGCTTGCAGATCCTCAGAGAGGATCCGGGGCGAGCCGTCCCAGAGCGCGCTGGTCGGAAGCATCGAGTTGTAGCAGCTCCGTCACGAGCCGGTCGTCCGTTTCGCGGTGGCGGCCGCACTCGGCGAGGGCGGACCAGGCGGGGGAATCCGCCGGCGGCACCGGCAGTTCGCGCACGACGCCAGCGTTGAAGCGTCGGAATCCCCCGCGTGCCGGGTCGGCGCGCAGCCGCGCCAGTGCCGTGAGCCAGCGGCTGTTGAGCCACGCGGCGAGCGCGCAGGCATCGTCCCCCGTGCGCGTGGCGACGCCGTATGCGGTGTTGAGCGGCACGGGCTCGACGTCGGGGACGACGGCGGCGAGTCGGCGAGCGAGATCGGGCCAGACGACGCGATGGCGGGCCACGGCGAGTGCCGTACGAAACACCTGCCACGGGGCGCCGCTCCGGTAATCCGCGCGGCGCCGCAGCCGCTCGAGGTGCGGCCTCAGGGCGTGCTCGAGCACTGGGGGCAGGCGCGCCAGCGGACGGCCGTCAGGGCCGTGCGTCCACAGGAGGAAGGCCCTGGGCTCCGCGCGCCAGGCGGAGAGGTCGCGCCCCCGCAGCGCCGGCCGTGTCCCGGGCACCCGCTCCCGCACGAGGAACACGTCGTCGGCTCCGGTCTTCACACCGAGCTGCGGCGTCCACCGCTCGCCCACCGTGGGGAGCGTGGCGCGCACCCGGCGGGCCACTCGCGTGGCGTCGGCGTGGAGCACCCAGGGCCCCGCGGCCTGCAGCGCGCGCTGGGGCACGCGCGGCGCCGCGCTCCGCGGCCCGAGCGCAGTGACGGTCACGTCGGCCGAACCGGGCTCGGCGCGGGTCGTGATCAGCGCCATGGGGTACACGGCCGCGGCGCCGAAGGCGCCGGCCGCATCGGCGAGCGGCGCGGCGCGATCGAGCCGCGTGCCGTGCGAGAGCCGTTGCCGCAGTGGCTCCGCATAGCCGCTCGAGGCGAGCTTCGCCGGTACGAGCAACGCGACGCACCCGCCGGGCGCCGCGAGCTCGAGCCCCCGCTCGACGAACGCCACGGCGAGGTCGGGAAGGTGGCTGAATCCCCGCCCGGCGGACGGGCGCCAGGAGGCGTAGCGGTGGGCGAGCGTCTCGCGCACGCGGGCCGGCAGCCGCTCGCCTCGCACCCACGGCGGGTTGCCGACGACGAGATCGAAGCCACCGCCCGCTACCACGTCGCCGAAATGGGACTCGAACGCGAAGAACGGCGCGTCGCCTTCCCGCGCGAGCCGACGGGCGGCCGCGCGCAGCTCGCGACGACTCGCCCGGAGCCGGCGCAGGCGCCTGCGCTCGTCGCCCGTCAGGCCGCGCCGCCTGCCGAACAGGTCACGATCCTTTCCTGTGGCCACGAGCTCCGCGACCGCGGCGTCGAGCAGCCGCACGGCGCGCGCGAAGGCATCGCCGGCGAGGGCCGCCACGGCCCGCTCGACATCGGCGCGCGCCCGCCGCTTGGGCGCACCGGTGAGGTCGAAGAGGGCGCGGCGAGCATCCGCCAGCCGCGCGACGTTTTCGCGGCTCGCGCACGGCGCGCAAGCGCCCCCCAGTGCGGCCGCGAGCGCCAGCGGGTCGAGCAGCACGTCTCCTTGGCGCACGTGGCCGTCGAGGTTCGGCAGGGGAGCGATGCGGGCGAGGTCCGTTTCCGCGTCGTCGGCTACGAGCGCGAGCCACAGACGCAGCTCGGCCAACCGCACCGCGGTGAGCTTCAGATCCACGCCGAACAGCGAGTGGGCAAGGACGTCTCGCTTGAGCCGAACGACCGGCCCCTCGCCGGCGGCCCGGCGCAGCGCAACCAGCTCCTCCAGCGCGCCGAGCAGGAATGCACCGGAACCCACGGCGGGGTCCACCACCTTGAGGCGCCGGAGGTCCGGGAGCCACGGTGGCAGCGGGGGCTGACCGTCGTGGATCCAGCGCTCCGCCGCGTCTCGGGCGAGGCCGAACCGGCCGACGAGCGCGGCCTCGAGCCCCGCCCGCACGAGCTCCCGCACGAGCGCGGCCGGCGTGTAGAAGCTGCCGCTCACGCGGCGCTCGTCCGGATCCATCACCCCTTCGAACACGCGGCCCAGCATGTCCGGTGCGACCGCCTCACCCGCATCGGCCTCATTCACGGAAAAGTGGAACCGCTCGAACAGCTCGTCGAAGGCCTCGCGCCACTCCACGTTGCTCCATGAGGCCACGCCGTGGAGCCGCTCCAGCGCGGTTGGCTCGAACAGCCCGCCGTTCAGGAACGGCAGCCGGCCCAGCGCGCAGGCGTGCCTCGAGCGCTCGCCCGGCGGCCGATTGAGCGCGCCGAAGCACAGCGGGTCGAACACGTGGCGCTGAAACGTGCGGCGCGCCGCGAGGGCCTCGTCGAGCCGGTGGATCAAGTAGCGGCGGTCTCCGTCCAGCCAGCCCTTCGCCTGGACGAAGTAGAGGAACAGCACCCGCGTGAGGGCCGTGAGGGCGAGCGCATGGCGCTCGCTGCGGCTGCGCGGTTCCGGCAGCCGGTCGGTGAACCGCTCGAGCACGCGGCGGAACGCCTTGAAGAAGCGGGGCGTGACACCCTCGCTCGCGAGCGCCTCGGCGACGCGCAACGCGAGAGCGAGCGATGTCTCGTCCGGCAGCGGGACGCAGCGCTCGAGGGCGGCGAGGAAGCTCGCAGGAACGCGGTCGAGCGGGACGGCCAGCGTACGAACGCCGAGCAGCGCCCGGCCGCCGTGGCGCCAGGTCGCACACACGAGCAGCCGCGACCGGCCCCCCACGCCCAGAGCGCAGGCGAGCCCGCGCTCGGCGCCCTGGGCGAGTCGCTGCGCGGCGCTGCGCGCGGCCCGCTCGGGATCCTCCGCCTCGAGGCCGAACACCCGGTAGGCCTCGTGACGCGCCACCAGAGCCGCGCGCCGTACGCCCGCCGCTACAGCCTGGGCGGCGCCGAGCCAGGGCCCGGGTGGCACGGTCTCCCACGCCGGCTTGAACCCGAGCGCGCCAAAAAGGTCGCGTAGATCGTCGATCTGCTCGGTGCGGGTGACGAGCTCCCGCAGCACCACGGGCCCCTCGGTCGGCACGGACCGAAGGTGGCAGCGCCGAACGCGTTCTTAGGTACCGATGTGTTGCGGGAGGGTCCCGATTATCGCGGGAAACGGGAAACGGGACACGGGCAACGTGGTCGGTCTTGTCCGTGTGCCGCTTCCCGTGTCGCGTGAATCTAGGAGGTCTTCCGAAGCCGAATATTTCCGTTGACGGTCGAGAGTGCGAGTTGCCGCCCCCCGTTCCCAATGGTTCCGGTGACACGGCGTGGCCCCAGCTTACCGGTGACCATCAGCGGGAAGTCCGTGAAGATCTCCCCGTTCACCGTCTCCGCCCGCACCTCGGCCGAGAGGCTCG
>QHUR01000104.1 GCA_003221995.1 Gemmatimonadota bacterium
GGCGATCTGATCGACTACTACCGCGCCATTTCCCCTTGGCTGTTGCCGTATCTCAAGGACCGGCCCGTGGTGCTGACGCGCTACCCCGACGGCATCACCGGCAAGTCCTTCTTTCAGAAAGACGCTCCGGCGTTCGCCCCCGACTGGCTGCGCACCGAGCGGATGTGGAGCGAGGACACGCAACGAGAGATCGACTACTTCGTATGCGACGATCTCGAATCGCTCCTGTACCTCGCCAACCTCGGCACGATCCCGCTGCACGTGTGGGGCAGCCGCGTCGCGAGCCTCGAGCGGCCCGACTGGTGCATCCTCGATCTCGATCCCAAGGAGGCGCCCTTCACCCACGTCGTCACCGTCGCGAAGGCCGTGAAGCGGCTGTGCGACGAGATCGACCTTCCCTGCTTCATCAAGACGAGCGGCTCGACCGGTTTGCACGTGCTGCTGCCGCTCGGCCGGCAGTGCACCTACGAGCAGAGCCGGCAGCTGGGGGGGCTGCTCGCCCGGGTGATCGCGGGCCAGCTGCCGGAGATGGCGACCGTCACGCGGCAGGTCGGGAAGCGGGGCGCTCGCGTATACCTCGACTACGTGCAGAACGGTCACGGGCGGCTGCTCGTGTCCCCGTTCAGCGTGCGGCCCCTCCCCAGCGCCCCGGTTTCCACGCCGCTCCTGTGGCGGGAGGTGGGTCCGAAGCTCGACATCCGCCGCTTCACGATCCGGAGCGTACCCACCCGCATGAAGAAGCTGCAGGACGATCCCCTGCTGCCGGTGCTCGATGCCCAGCCGGACCTCGTCGCGGCCCTGGAGCGCCTCCACGCCCGGCTGTAGGTTTCCCTCGACAGGAGGCCTTCGCATGGGCAAAGGAGATCGCCGCACCAAGCGCGGCAAGATCTACCGCGGTACGCACGGCAATAGCCGCAGCCGTAAGAAGGAAAAGGCGAGGAAGAAGCGGGCGCAGTCGCGAAGCGCGGAACCGCAAGACCCTGGAGCCGCGCGTTGATCGCTCGAGCGGCTCGCGCCGTGCGCTTGCACAACCTGCTGGCCCTCGTGCTCGGCCTCGGCGCGGTCGCTCCGGCAGCCGCGCAAAACCGGGCGAACGCCGAGCCCGTCGACCGCTGGCAGATCATGCTCCGGGACGGGTCGACCCTGTGGGATCTGCGCCTCGCGAAGGTCAGCGGGGACACGCTCGTGTTTCAGGGCAACGACTCTACCTTGCGCTTCCCGCTGATGCACGTGGACGAGCTGCGGCTCGTGCGGAAGGCGACCCGCTCGATCGCGCCGGAGGCGGGCCGCTACGGCGGCGTCCTCGACGGCGGGGACGACGAGGTCTACCGCCTGACGCTGTTCGACCTGAACGAGCGCCGGCAGGTCCTGCAGCAGATCCTGCGCGCTCACCCCCTCGCGGAGCAACCGTAGCGGATCGCCGGATTCTCCTCGCCGACGCGGACGCGTTCTACGTCTCCGTCGCCCGCCTCGTCGATCCCGACGGGGCGGGCAAGGCGCCGCTCCTGATCGTCGGCGGCTCGGCCGAGCGACGCGGCGTCGTAACGTCCGCGTCGTACGAGGCACGCGCCTACGGCGTTCATTCCGCGATGCCCATGGCTCGGGCGGTCCGGCTCTGCCCGGGCGCGACCGTCGTGCCGGTGCCGTGGGGGGCGTGCGCCGTGAAGAGCCGCCAGATCCGCGAGGTGCTGCTCCGGTTCACGCCCGCCGTCGAGCAGGCGTCGAGCGATGAGTTCTACCTCGACCTCACGGGTACCGAGGGGTTGTATGAGAGCGAATCGCTTGCGGACACGGCCCGGCGCATGCGCGAGGCGGTGATCGGGGAAACGTCGCTCTCGCTCTCCATCGGGGCGGGGACTTCGAAGCTCGTTGCCAAGCTCGCCGCGGGGCTCGCCAAGCCGCGCCCGGGCGTGCCCGGCGCGGGCGTCTACGTGGTCGCGCCGGGCGCCGAGGGCGAGTTCATGCGCCGCTTCGCGCTCGCAGACATCCCCCTCGTCGGCCCCAAGGCGCAGGCGCGCCTGGCACGGTTCGGGCTGCGCACGGTGGACGACGTCGTGCGACACGATCGCCCCACCCTGGTCCGCTGGCTGGGTCAGCGGGAAGGGGAATGGCTCTACGAGCGGGTGCGTGGCATCGACCGCTCTCAGGTCGAGCCCGACCGGGAGGCTAAATCCATCAGTCGGGATGAGACCTTCGCTCGCGATCTCGACGCTGACGACGCGCTTGCGGCGAAGCTCCTGGCGCTGTCGGATCGCGCTGCGAGCGACCTGCGCGACGCGGGGCTCTTGACGCGCACGGTGACGGTCAAGATCCGCGACGCCGACTTCACCACCCGGCAGGCGAGCCGCACGCTCCCAGAGCCGGTGAGCTCGGATCGTGTGGTCTACGCGGTCGCACGCGAGCTGCTCGCACGGCTGCGGGTGGCGCGGCGGATGCCGGCGCGATTGGTCGGCGTTGCATTGTCACAGCTCGTCCAACAGGAGGCAGGGACGCAGGCGTCGCTGTTCGAGTCGGCCGAGCCCGCGCGCGAGACCGAACGCGATCGACAGATCGCGCGCGTGATCGATGAGGTACGACAGAAGTTCGGGCCCGACGCCCTGGGCCGGGGAGGGACGAGGGAAATGTGACAGCCCTACGCCCCTTCTGTCTTACATTGCCCCCAGGATCTGCGCCGCCTTCTTGAGGTCGCGCTGTTTCACCCACAGGATCGCGGCCCATCGTCCCATCCCGCTCGTCACCGCGTCCACGGCCGTCACGTTGATCTTCGCGTCGCCCAGCCGCGTCATCGTCTGGTACAGGGCGCCGACCCGGTCGTCTCCCTCGATCAGGAAGCACTTCTTCGGTCCCTTGAGCTTGATCTTCGCCTGCTTCGCCGCCGCGACGAACGCGGTCCCGTCGGCGGGGACGAAGTCGGCCTGGGACTTCCTCGCGCTCGGGAACGCGGAGAACGCCAGAAGGTTGACACCGGCGTTGCGCAGGGCGCTCAGCAGCCGCGCGCCTTCACCTGCCTTGTCGGGCGCCACCGTGTAGTAGTAGTCCACCTGCCGGATCATGTCGGGCATGCTACCTCCTTGAGGTCCCACGACCTCCTTGATTGTCCGCGACGGTGGCAGGAACGCAAGCCCGGGCAACTGCCTTGAATTGCGGGCCTTGTGTGGCCTCTCCGCATCAACCGGGTTCCGTTCCAACGCGCGCCCGCTCCCACTCGTAACAGGAAGGGTCACCGGAGCGACCCGGTCTAGTGGACGTTTCGTCCCCGTGTAAGATAGAGCCCGTTCCCCCTTGTCCGTCGCCGCATGCCCGCTACAGGAGGCCGCGATGCTCCGTCTCTCCCGCCGTCCAGTCGCTTTCTTGAGTCTGGTGCTCGCCGTTTGCGTAGGGGTCCCCGCGGCTGCCCAAGGACGCCGCCGGGGCGGCGCGCGGCCCCAATCCGTGAAGCCCGACGCTACGGCCGCGGTCCCCCAGGGCGCCGACTCGCTCAACAACCTCAAGTTCCGCAACCTCGGCCCATCCGTAGGGGGCGGGCGGGTCACCGCCGTGGCCGGCATCCCGGGAGACCCGAACACCTACTACGTGGGTGCGGCGGCCGGCGGCGTGTGGAAGACGGCGGACGGCGGGAACTCCTGGGACGCGGTGTTTGCGGACCAGCCGGCGGCCTCGATCGGCGCCGTCGCCCTCGCGCCCTCGAACCCGAACCTCGTGTGGGTCGGGAGCGGTGAGGCGAACCTCCGGAACGACCTGGTGGACGGTCGCGGCGTGTTCTTCTCGCCCGACGCCGGCAAGACCTGGCAGTTCAAGGGCCTGGACGACGTGGGTCAAGTCTCCCGTATCGTGATCGATCCCACGAACCCCGACATCGTGCTCGTCGCGGCGATCGGCCACGCCTGGGCGCCGAACCCGGAGCGCGGCGTGTTCCGCACCGCGGATGGCGGCAAGACCTGGCAGAAGACGCTGTTCGTGAACGACACGACCGGGGTGTCGGACCTCGTGATGGTCCCGACCAACCCCCGGGTGCTGTTCGCGGGGACGTGGCAGGTCGTGCGCCATCCGTGGGAACTCGTTTCGGGCGGCCCGGGGAGCGGGGTCCACCGCTCCAAGGACGGCGGCCTCACGTGGGAGAGGCTCAAGGAGGGTCTGCCGCCGGGCCTCATCGGGCGGAGCGCGCTGGCGGTGGGACCGACGAATCCGAGCCACATCTATGCGTTGATCGAGTCGAAGCAGGGGATGCTGTGGGACTCCAAGGATCAGGGGGACCACTGGGCGAAGGTTTCCGATTTTCACGGTCTTTCCGCGCGGCCGTTTTACTTCTCGCTGATACACGTCTCGCCGGTGGACGACCGGAAGGTGTTCTTCTCGTCCTACCTGTTGCTCCGCTCCGACGACGGCGGCAAGACCACGACGCCGATCGACCGCGGCGTGCATGTCGATCACCATGCCCTATGGATCGACCCGCAGAACCCCGACCGCATGATCCAGGGGAACGACGGGGGTGTGTACGTGACGCAGGACGGGGCGAAGAGCTGGCGTTATCTCAACAACCTGCCGATCGAGCAGTTCTACATGGTCGCCGCGGACAAGAACGTCCCATACATGCTGTGCGGTGGCTTGCAGGACAACAACGCCTGGTGCGGGATGTCGAGCGGGCCGGGAGGCGGGGGAGGGGGCGGCGGAGGGGGGGGCCCCGGAGGCGCGCTCACCGGGGCCGAGTGGTTCACGGTCGCGGGGGGCGACGGCGAATATGCCGTGCCGGCGCCGAGTGACTCCAGCGTGCTCTACGTCGATTCGCAGAACGGCAACGTCACCCGCGTCGATCTGAAGACCGGGGTGACGCGCTCCATCCGGCCGTACCTCTCGGGCGTGCAGGAGAGGAAGCCCGCGGACCTGCAGTACCGCTTCAACTGGACCACTCCGATCGAGGTCTCGCCCAGCGATGCGAACGTCGTCCTGTTGGGGGGCAACGTCGTGTTCAAGACGACGGATGGTGGCGAGCACTGGGCGTCGATCAGCCCCGATCTCACGCGCAACGACAAATCGAAGCAGGTGACGAGCGGCGGCCCGATCAATTACGACATCTCGGGTGCGGAGACGTACAACACGATCCTCACGATCAACTTCGCGCCTACCGATGCGAACGTCATCTGGACGGGCTCGGACGACGGTCTCGTGCACGTGACGCGCGACGGCGGTAAGACGTGGACCAACGTCTCCGGCCGGTTTCCGGGCCTCGCGCCCAATGCCGACGGGCGCGTCTACCAGATCGGCGTGTCGCCGTTCGACGCCGGCACGGCCTACCTCACCGTCGACCGCCACCAGCTCGACGACCGGCGGCCGTACGTGTACAAGACGACGGACTACGGGAAGACATGGACCGACATCGCGCGCGGCCTGCCCCAGGAGGTGCCGGCGCGCGTGGTGCGCGAGAATCCCAACCTGCGTGGCTTCCTCGTGCTCGGCAGCGACGCCGCGCTGTGGTCCTCGAGGGACGGAGGCGCGACCTGGAAGCCCCTGAAGGCCGGCTTCCCGACGGCTCCGGTCTACGACCTCAAGTTCATCAAGCGGTCGCACGACCTGGTCGTGGCGACCCACGGTCGCGGGCTCTTCGTACTCGACAACATTACGACGCTGGAGCAGCTGACCCCCGACGTGGCAGCGTCGGACTTCCACGTCTTCGGCACCCTGCCGGCGCAGATCCGCGTGCGCCCGCGACGTCTGGGTGTCGCGCCCTCGCGGTTCTCGACTCCCAACGCGCCCGCCGGCGCCGTGCTCGACTACTACCTGAAGACGGCGCTCGATACGAGCGCGGCCCAGGCGGAGGGGGGCGAGCCGGGCGGGAGGCAGCGGCGCGGCCGCGTGATCGTCACGGTGACGGACGCCAAGGGCGACACCGTCGTCGTGGACTCGAGCGGGCCGGGGAAGCAGGGTGTGAACCGCTACGTCTGGAACCTGCGCTACGCAGGGCCCACACGGCTGGCGTTCGAGAAGCCGAGTGGCACTGAGGAAGAGGAGAACCCCTTCCGGCAGGTCGGGGGCCCGCGCGCGATCCCGGGGACCTATACGGCGACCCTGAGCGCCGGGGGCAGGACGCAGACGGCCAGCCTGACCGTGGAGCCCGACCCGTTCCTCGCCGGCGACCCGGCCCGGTTCGCCGCCCAGCTCCGTGCCGGGCTCGAGTGGCGTAACGCGGTGTCGGCGCTCAACGAGATGCTCAATCGCATCGTTAGCCTCGAGACCCAGCTCAAGAACGTCCAGCAGGCCGTGCGCGACAACGTCAAAGGCGACAGTAGCCGCACGGCGCCGCTGACGCATGCGGGACGTGACCTGGGCCGCAAGCTCAAGGAGCTGAAGGACAGCCTCTACAATTCCGAGGTGCAGCGCGACGCGGGCCAAGACGACATCCATTATCTCAACCGCTTCCAGGAGCGGCTGCAGGGGCTGGGCTTTGGTATGGCGTTCGCGTACGCCCAACCGCCCACCGAGGTCGTCGCGCAGCGCATGAAGGATCTCCGCGCCCAGCTGGACGGCTACCTGGCGCGCTTCAACGACCTGCTGCGCACGGACGTCGCGGCGTTCAACAAGGCGGCCCTGGGCGCCGAGGCCCCGACGCTCGTGGCCGGAGCGCCGCTCGAGGTGAAGCCGGTCGCGCTGAAGTGACGGGCTGAGGCATGCCGTTCACGCGCGAGGACATTCGCGAGTCGGTGGAGCGCGCCGGCGACGCGCACTGGAAGGCGCTGCGCGACCATCACGAGGATGCCTATCCCGCCAGCCGGCCCACACCGGGCGACGTGTGCAAGGCGGAGGCGGAGCGGCTCAACGAGATGGGGCTCGGCGGCGCGAAGGAGTTCGAGCTCGTCGAGACGCGCGTGGAGCGCCTTGGCGATAACGTTCGGCTCACGCACGTCTTGAGCTACAAGCCGCTCCGCCTGCGGCTGCTCACGGAGCCCTTCACGGGCTACGGCTGAGCGTGCCTCCGCAGCGCGCTTCCCGGACGGCCCGCACCCGGGTGTTCGAGGAGATGCACCGGGGGGGCGAGCCGTTCGACTACAGCCGCCGCGCCGCCGAGGTTCTCCGCCATCGGTTCATCTCCGACCTGGTGCGTGCGCTCGCCCCCCGGCCGGCTCGCTTGCTCGATGTGGGTTGCAGCAAGGGCCAGTTGACACTTCACCTCGCCGCGGTGCCCGAGTTCGTCGTCGCTGTGGACCTCTCGCGTGCCGCGATCCGGGCGGCGCGGGAGCGCCTGCAGAGCGGGGGAGCCGGGGTCCGCTTCGTCGTAGCGGACGCGACGGCGCTGCCGTTCGGGGCGAGTCGGTTCGACGTCGTGGTGATGTCGGACGGGCTGCACAGCTGGCAGCTGCCGGCCGCCGAGCGCCGGGCGGCGCTCGTCCAGGCCGGCTACGTCGTGCGGGCGGGAGGCCACGCGGTGCTCACCGAGTACCTGCAGCCGGGCGCGTTCGCCGAATTCGTTTCCGAGGTGCGCGCAGGCCCGTTCCAGGTGGTCGCAGTAGAATACCTGCACGACCGCCTCTGGTATCGCGTCGAGTCCTGGTTCAAGGCCGTGCGCGACTGGCGCTGGGTCGAGCGGCTGTTCGCGAGCGTGCCGGTGGCGCGCCTGCTCGGCCGCGTGGCGCGCCTGTTCGGTCGCCGCGGGTCCCGCCACATCTGCGTCGTGGCCCGGCGGGCGGCGACGGACTAGGTCAGGGAGCGCCGCCGGCGGGCGCGGCGGCCTCCGCGGGCTCGG
>QHUR01000105.1 GCA_003221995.1 Gemmatimonadota bacterium
CGGCTGGGTCCAGTCCTACGGCTCCCGCTACGTGAAGCCGCCGATCATCTACGGCGACGTGTCGCGACCCAAGCCGATGACGGTGGCGTGGAGCACCTTCGCCCAATCCCGGACGCACCGGCCCGTGAAGGGGATGCTCACGGGACCCGTCACGATCCTGCAGTGGTCCTTCGTGCGGGACGACCAGCCCCGGTCCGCAACCGCGCTGCAGCTCGCACTCGCGATCTCGGACGAGGTCCTGGATCTCGAGCGCGCCGGCATCCACATCATCCAGATCGACGAGCCGGCACTGCGCGAGGGCCTGCCGCTCCGCCGCGCCGACTGGCGCGGGTACCTCGACTGGGCCGTCAATGCGTTCCGGTTGGCGACGAGCCGCGTGCAGGACGCGACCCAGATTCACACGCACATGTGCTACAGCGAGTTCAACGACGTGATCCGCGTCATCGAGCGCATGGATGCGGACGTGATCTCGATCGAGAACGCGCGCTCCAGCTCGGAACTGCTCGACGCCTTTCGCGGCTACAAGTACCCGAACGAGATCGGGCCGGGGGTCTACGACATCCACTCGCCGCGCGTGCCGGACACGGAAGAAATCGCGGCGGCGCTCGAGCGGATGCGGGAGGTCCTGGAGGACCGCCAGATCTGGGTCAACCCCGATTGCGGCCTGAAGACCCGGGGCTGGGACGAGACGCTGGCGTCGCTGCGGCACGTGGTGGAGGCGGCGCGGAAGCTGCGGGAAGCTGCCTCCGCGCCGCATCCCGTTGCCCGCTGACGGCGCGGAAGCGATACTTCGATCGATGGATCCAGCGAGCATCCAGATCACGGCTGAGCCGATCGATGGCTCGCGCTGCAAGTTCGTGGTGAGCCAGCCCGTGCACGCCGCCGGGGTGCGGCGGTTCGCATCCGCCGCGGAGGCGGAGGGCTCGCCGCTCGCCGCGGCGATCTTCGCCATCCCCGGCGCCGAGGTCGGCGAGGTGATCGTCTCGGGCAACCTCGTCACGGTGGTGAAGCGCGGTGTCACGCCCTGGACCGCCGTCGGGAAATCGGTCGGCCAGGCGATCCGCGCAGCCCTCGCCTCGGGCGCGCCCCCGCTCGCCCCCAAGGCCGAGGCGCCCGTCGCCACGGCGGATGACGACGCGCTGTACGAGCAGGTCGCGCAACTGTTCGACGAGCAGGTGAATCCCATGGTGGCCCGCCACGGCGGCCGCGTGGAGCTGATTGACGTACAGGACGCCGTCGTGATGCTGCGTATGATGGGCGGCTGCCAGGGCTGCGGCATGGCGGACGTCACCCTGCGCCAGGGGATCGAGGCGATGCTGCAGCAGCACGTCCCCGCGGTGAAGGGCATCGTCGACATCACAGACCACACGGCCGGCACGAACCCCTACTTCGCCGCCGCCAAGAAGTAGCCTGACCCAGCGACTCCTGTTGCTGCTGCCGACCACGACCTACCGCACTGCGGCGTTCGTGGAGGCGGCGCGACGCCTCGGAGTCGAGCTCACCGTCGCCTCCGAGCGCCCGAGCACGTTCGAGGGCGCGCAGCCCGCCGCCCTCCTCACCCTGGATCTCGCCGCTCCGGAGCGCGCCGCAGAGCAGGCGGCCGCGTTCGCCCGCCGTCATCCCGTCGCCGGCGTCGTGGGGGTGGACGACGACACGGCCGTCGTCGCGGCCGCGATCGCCGGGCGGCTGGGCCTCACGGGGAACCCGGTGGCGGCCGCCCTCGCGGCTCGCGACAAGCACCTCCAGCGGCTCGAGCTCGTCCGGCACGGAGTGCCGGTGCCGCGGTTCGAGCTGCACACGCTCGGCGAGGACGTGACTGAGTTCGCCGCGCGCCTGCGCTACCCCTGCGTGCTCAAGCCGCTGCGGCTGTCCGCGTCGCGCGGCGTGATTCGCGCCGACGACCCGGCGGGGTTCAGGGCGGCGTTGCAGCGGCTCGGGCGCATCCTCGAGCAGCCCGACGTCGCGGGATGCGGTGACTGGGCCTCGCGCGTGCTGGTCGAGGACTTCATCCCCGGCCCCGAAGTCGCACTGGAGGGCCTCGTCGTGGCCGGCCAGCTCCAGATGCTCGCGCTGTTCGACAAGCCGGACCCCCTCGATGGCCCGTTCTTCGAGGAAACGATCTACACGACGCCATCACGCCTGCCGGACCGGGCGCAGGCCGCGCTGGGCGCGTGCGCGCGGGATGCGGTCGCGGCGCTCGGCCTGCGGGAAGGGCCGGTCCACGCTGAGCTCCGCTGGAACGAGCGAGGGCCGTGGCTGATCGAGCTCGCGGCGCGCTCGGTCGGCGGACGGTGCAGCGCGGCGCTCCGGTTCGAAGCCGGGGAGACATCGCTCGAAGAGCTCATCATTCGCCACGCGCTCGGAATGCCGCTCCCGTCGCTCGAGCGCGAGCACCAGGCGTCGGGGGTCATGATGATCCCGGTCCCTGGGGCGGGCGTGCTGCGCGAAGTCCGGGGCCTCGCAACGGCCCGGGCGGTGCCGCTCATCGAGGACGTGGTGATCACCGCCCACCCGGGGCAGACACTCCTCCCCTGGCCCGAAGGGTGGCGTTATCCGGGGTTCATCTTTGCGCGGGGGGAGACGCCGGAAGCGGTCGAGGCGGCGCTGCGCACCGCGCAGCGCCGCCTCGGGTTCGTCATCGAGTAGGGGCGCAACAGGCCGCCCCCCTGCACTCCTACTTGGCCACCGCCACGCACTCGAGCCAGTTGCGCGGCACGTTCGCGACTCCCGTTTCCTCGCGGGCGCGGCGCAGTCCTTCGTGCAGCGCGTCGGCGCCCTGTTCGAGCGGCACGCCCGGGAGCGCCCCCTCGATGAACAACGAGAAATGCCCGATGTCCTCCAGGCTCTCGGGCGTCATCTCGATGCGGACGAACTCGACGCTCGGCCGGGCGAACCCCGCCTGCACGCACAGGTCGGCGTACTGGTCGGCGGTGAGGAACTCACGGGCAACGGCGTGCGCGCTGTGCTTCACGTCCAAGCCACGCTCCCGGAGTACCTGCACGGCCCGCACGATCCAGCGCCGCCAGAAAGCCGACGTCCCCTCGACGTAGGCGCCGTTGAAAAACGTCGTGTTGAAGGCGAACACACCGCCCGGCTTCAGCGCCTTGCGGATTTCGCCCATCACCTGGGCCTTGTCGGGAACCAGGTGGATGGCATTGAGGAAGACGACGGCGTCGGCCGAGGACACGAGGCGCGAGACCCACTCGGCGCTGCCCTCGACGAACCGCACCCACTGGGACTGAATCGCGGCCCGGGCCTTGGCGAGCGCCGACTGCGATGGGTCGATACCGATCACCTCGGCGTTGTCGGCGTCCTCGCCGAGGCGCTCGACAATGAGCTTCGTGACCGCACCCGGCCCGCACCCCAGGTCGACGATCTTGCGCCGGCCCGGGCAGATCACGCGCTCGACGATCCAGCGATTCACTTCGGTGAAGAAGGGGTGTCGCGTAAACGCTTCGAACGAAAAGCGTTGCGCCTCATCCTCACAGCGAGCTTGCATCCCCACCCCCGCGTTTACCGCTTGCGAACGACCAGCGCACCCAGGTGCACGTCCAGGTTGTGGTTAACACGGTAGCCAACAATGCCCTGCGTGTCCAGATCCGCCGCCCTAGCGGTGTACACTTCCTTGCCGTTCGCCAGGAAGGTGACCGCGCGCCCCGCCACCACCACGCCCAGCTGGTTCGTCGCCTGGCCGGCGCTGTCGGCCTTCACGACGGCGTCGCTCGGCGTCCAGCCGTTGGTCACCTGCACGGTCGAATCGCCCGCCACGCGCCGCTTGACGAGGAACGTCCCGTCACCCCGCACCAGGAAGTAGGTGTAGCGGTTGCGCGACACTCCGAGGCGGCTGCCGCCGATGATCAGGCCGTATCCCTCGGGGTGCCTGGGATTCTTGGTCTGGGTGAACGTCGCAGAGACGCTGTAGCTGCCGGTGGCGCGATCGGCGTCACGCCACAGCACTACGGCCGGCCCGAGGGTGACGTGAAAGCCCCCGCCCATCCTCACGAACCTGACGTCGGCGGTGGGTTTGTTCTTGTCGGTGCGCACATGCCACCCCGGTGGGAAGGCGCCACCGCCCTTCACCTTGGCGTCAGGGTCGGCCTGGGCCGGCAGGCGGGAGAGCCAGCCGGCGGACGCCAATCCGAAGAGGGCAGCTACCGGCAGCCGTGCGGAATGCGTGACCATGGGCCTCGCTATTGGGATCGCCCTAGACGGGACCTGTACCCGTGTTACAATGGAAATCTAAGTGAGCCAGCCGAAACGTCTTAGTCAAGATGAGGAGCGGTCGCTCCTGCGTCGCTTGCGAGCGCGGGACGAGCGGGCGCTGGCGGAGCTCTACGACCAGGTGGCCCCCTGGGTGCTCGGCGTCGCCTTCCGTATCCTGCAGGACGAGGCCGAAGCCGAGGACGTCGTGGGCGACGTGTTCCAGCAGGTGTGGCGGCACATCGATCAGCACGACGCGCGGCGTGGACCGCTCGTGCCGTGGATCCTTTCGATCGCCCGCAACCGGGCGCTCGACGCAGTGCGGCGCCGCCGCCGCTGGTGGCGCAAGGCGGAGCGCTGGGAGCGCGCGCGGGAGGCGGCTGCGGAGGACGTGGTCGGCGCGCATGCGCCGTTCGAGGGATCGGTGGCGGGGTGGCCGTTGCACCGCGAGGTCCACGCAGCGCTCGCGGCGCTGCCGGAGGAGCAGCGCCGTGTGGTGCTGCTCGCCTACTTCGAGGGGCTGACGCACAGCGAGATCGCGCGGCGGCTGGACCAACCGCTGGGCACGGTGAAGACACGGCTGCGGATCGCGCACCAGAAGTTGACGGAGGCGCTGCAGCATCTCAAGGATTGGATGACATGACGGACTGGCTGGGCATGGCATCGGCTCCGCGGGAGCCGTCCCCGGAGCTCAAGCAGCGCGTGCTGGCGCGGGCGCTCGCGCCGCGGCGTGAGCCCGTGTGGCGCCTCGCGGCGGCGGCCGGCCTGGTGCTGGCCGTGGCGGGCGGTGCCTGGGCGGTCGTCACCGTACAGCGCCTCAGCGTCGAGCGCGGCCAGCTCGCCGCCCGGGTGAGCGCGCTCGAGGACACCCTGTCGCTCATCCGCAGCCCCGCCACCCGCGTCCTGCAGATCCCGGTCTCGACGAACGGGCGCGTCGGCGCCGTCACCATCTTCGCCGACACCGCGTCACACCGCTGGCTCGTGACGTGCCACGGGCTATCACCCAACCAACCGGGCCAGGCGTATCAGATCTGGTTCATCACGCAGCAGGGGATGAAGAGCGCGGCCGTCATGGCGATGGACTCGCCGCATCCCATGGTGCTCGCGCTCGACATGCCGGGGGGCGGCGCCCGGGTGATGGGGGCCGCGATGAGTATCGAGCCCATGCCCGGCTCACCGCAACCGAAGGGGCCGATGGTGTTCCATTTGAACCTGTAGGTGGTCAAGGCGGTAGAGGGCGTTGTTTTCCCTCCGCCAGGTCGTGCACCGTCGCTAGCTCCGTGATCTTCAGCCGCCGGCGGCCCAGCGGCAGATCGATGGTCACGGACTGCCCCACCTTCCCTCCCACCAGCGCCTTGCCGAGCGGTGAGGCCATGGACACGGGGAGCTCGCCGGCCCCGTCCTCGTTGCCGTCGATGAATTCCCCGAGCGTGAGCGCGTAGGTCTCCGCGCGCTTGGTGTCGAGGTCCTGCACCGTCACGCGCGAGCCGAATCCCACGCGGTCGCGGGGGATGTCGTCCTCCGACACGCCGGAGAGCTTCGAGAGACGCAACCGGAGATGGGTGAGCCGCGCCGCCGCAAACTGCTGTCGCTCGAGCGCCGCCTTGTACTCCGAGTTCTCACGCAGGTCGCCGTGGGCGAGCGCCTTCTCGATCTCCTTCGGCAGCACGAAGCTGATCTCGTGGTTGAGGCGCTCGACCTCGGCCTGGAGCTTCCCCTTGAGCTCGTTAAGCATAGAGCAGGAAATCTAGCCATCTTTGCCCCATGCGCATCCGCACCTATCACGAGTTGACCGAGCCCGACCGCTCGGGGCTCGCTACGCAGATCGTGGCGCAGCGGCGGCGCGTGGCGCAGCGCCTCGCCGGCGTGGCGCGCCTGATCGCCGTGATGAGCGGCAAGGGAGGAGTCGGCAAGAGCTACGTGACGGCGCACGCGGCACGCGCCCTGGCGCGCGTCGGCCGACGGGTGGGCGTGCTGGATGCCGACCTGAACGGCCCCACGGCGGCGCGGCTGCTCGGGGCGCGGGACGGTCGGCTCGCGGTCCGGGAGGACGGCGTCGAGCCCGCGGTGGGTGCGGACGGTGTGCGGGTCGTCTCCATGGACCAGCTGCTCGCCGACGGCCACCCCCTCGCCTTCCGCGGGCCCGAGGCGGAGAGCTTCGTGTGGCGCGGCGCGGCGGAGGCGGCGGCGCTGCGCGAATTCGTGGCAGACGTGGCGTGGGGAGCGCTCGACGTGCTGTTCGTGGATCTGCCTCCGGGCCTGGCGCGGTTTCAGGAGCTGGCCGAGCTACTGCCGGCGCCTCCGGCAGTGCTGACGGTGACGATTCCGACCGCGGAATCGGGCGATGCGGTGCGGCGCGCGTTGCGCGCGGCGCTCGCGTGCGGGGCGACGCCCCTCGGCATCGTAGAGAACATGGTCGGCGGCGCGTTCGTGGGAGAGGCCGGCGACACGCTCGCGCGGGAGTTCGGCACTCCGCTGCTGGCCCGCGTGCCCTGGCACCCGACACCCGACGTCTGGCAGCAGCTCGCTGAGACCATCTGGAACGCGGTATGACACACTCCCCATTCCGCACTCCGCATTCCGCATTCGTATGAAGTTCTTGTGCGTCGACTGCGACCGGCAGATGACCTTCGAGGAGCGACGGCTCCCGGGCGATGGCACGCTCGCGGCCGCATTCCGCTGCCCGCAGTGCGGGCGTGTCGTGGCGATGCTCACGAATCCCATGGAGACCCAGCTCGTCGCCTCGCTGGGGGTGCAGATCGGCGGCCGCACGATCCCGGCCCAGCCGCTGGAGATGGTGCGAGGGATGGTGGCGGGCGGGAAAGAGGACGCGTTCGACGACGGGAAACGGGAAACGGGAAACGTGACGTGGTCCGCGGACGCGCAGGAGCGCCTCGCCCGGGTGCCGGGCTTCGTGCGTGGCATGGTGAAGAAGATCTACACCGACTATGCGAAGGAGCGCGGTATCGCCGAGGTCACCACGGCCGTCATGGACGCCGCGCGCGCGGAGCTGGGGTTGGAGGGGATGTGAGCAGCCTGCAGGAGCGGATCGTCCACGGCCTGCGGATCGTGATCGACCGCGAGCTGTGCGTGGGCTTCGCGGACTGCGCCAAAGAGGCGCCAGAAGGGTTCAAATTGGACGACGCGTCGGTCGCCGGCTTCCTCGCGCCGGAGGCGGTCGAGCGCGAGCGGCTGCTGCGCGCGTGCGATGCCTGCCCTGTGGACGCGATCACGGTGTGGGACGAGACCGGCCGCCAGATCGTCCCCGCGAGTCCCGACCGAAACGTCCCGTAGTGACCGGGCTCAGGCTCGTCATTCCCCGGGACCCATGGCCACGCCTCGGCTCCGAGCGCGCGACGCGGGTGGCCGTCGCGACGATCTACACCCTCGTGCTGCTGGTGGCCCTGGCGGAAGGCGCGCGGTCGCTCGCGCGGGCCGATCGTCTCGACTACAGCTACTATCCCAAGCTCGGCGAGGTGGTCCTCTCGGGCGGCGACCCCTACGCCAACGCCTTCAACACGTGGCCGCCGTTCTTCCTCCTCGTCGCCGCGGGGCTCGCGCTCGGGTCCCGGGTCAGCGCCGTCGGCACGGTGTTCGCATGGCAGCTGGCCAGCGTGCTCGCCGTGTGGGGGACACTCAAGCTGCTGGCGCGCTCGTTCGAGGACGGCGGCTCGGCGCTCACGTTCTGGCCCCGCTCGCCCGATCGGCTCGCCTTCGTTTCGTCCGGCGTTGTCGTCCCCTTCATCTTTACGGCGCGGCTCTTTGACGACAACCTGCAGCACGGGCAGATCAACGCGATGCTGCTGTTTCTCTCGCTGCTCGCCTTCGTGCTGTTCCGCGAGCACCGGCTCATCGCGGGCGGCTGTGCGCTCGCACTGGCGGCGAGCCTCAAGGCGGTGCCGGTGCTGCTGCTGGGCTACTTGGCGTACAAACGCCGCTGGCGGGAGCTCGGCTGGACCGTCGCGTTTCTAGTGCTCCTGAACCTCGTCATTCCGATCGCCATCTTCGGCCCAGGGGACGTGGCGGCGCAGTGGCGGGCGTGGCGGGCCGTCGCGGCTGCCGAGATGGTGCAACCGGTCGCGCACCACCCCAACCAGGCGCTGCTGTCGGCTTTGAAGCGGCTGCTCACGGTCCAGGGCGGCGCCACGAACCCGATCGACTATGCGGTCGCTGCGTGGCCAACGACCGCAGTGGTGCGACTCTTCTGGCTCGTCGCCGCGCTTGCCGGGTTGGGGCTGGCGTTCGCGTTCCGAGGTAGCTCGCGGGATCTCCGGGACCCGCGGTGTGCCGGCGAGTTCGCCGTGTGCCTGGGAGCGATGACTCTGGTGTCGCCCCTCGCGTGGGCGGCGCATTTTGTTACGCTGGTCGCGCCGGCCGCGTTGGTGTGGGCCGCGCTGCGGCGGTTGCCGCGCGGCGCGCCCGGCCGGTGGTGGCGCTGGGGACTGTGGTGGGCGTCGTTCGGCTGCATCACGCTCAGCGCGTCCGGATTCGTGGGCTGGGCATGGAGCCGACGGCTCGAATCGCTTTCCGTGATCACGCTGGGGGCGGTGCTGCTCGTGTCCCTGGCGCTCTCGCTTCTGCCGACACTCAAACCTGCTCCCGACTCGGCTTGACAGGCTCCGGCGGCCACCCCATACTCGCGGCACGAGGTCGCAAAACGTCGGTTTGTCACGGCGGTTCCCCGCCGTTGCAGTCGAGCATACACCAGCCGTACTGCCTATAGGACCGAACCCGCCCAGGGCTCGGCGCGAGCGTGGTGTATGCCCGGCACGACCCTGACGCCGAGGTGCCGGTGTACCGCGAGATCTTCGTCCCGGTCGACAACTCGCCGCATGCCGATTGGGCCGTGGACCGGGCGATCGAATTGTGCCGGCGCTCGGGCGGGCGCGTTACCGGCAACCACGTCTACGCCGCCCGCCTCCACGACGTACGCTTCCGGCAGCTCGAGACCGGCCTCCCCGCGCGCTTCCAGACCCCCGACGAGATCAAGAAGCAGCGCAAGATCCACGACAAGCTGATCGAAAAAGGCTTACAGCTGATCGCCGACAGCTTCTTGGATCAAGTCGGCAAGCGCTGCGAAGCAGCGGGCGTCCCGCTCGTTCGCCAGCTCCTCGAAGGCATCAACTACGAGGAGATCGTCAACGAGGTGAACCGGGGCGCCGGCCGCCTGCCAGGCCTGATCGGGTTCGACCCCAACCGCGCCTCGGGCTACGACGGCGGCGAGCGGGGGCGGAGCGACGTCAAGCTGGGCGAGAACGGCCGCCTCGTTGCCGAGGAGGAGGACCCCGCCGCCCGGCTGGTCGGCACGTCGGGGCGCCGGTACGACCTCGTCGCCATCGGCGCCCACGGACTGGGCCGCCAGCCCTCCTCGCAGCTCGGTGGCGTCGTGGCGCGCGCGCTGCGCGGCATCGAGAAGGACATGCTGATCGCGCGCGACGAGCGGACGCTCGCGGGCGGCAGGTTCCTCGTGTGCGTGGACGGCTCGTCCTACGCATACCGCGCCATGCGGATGGCGCTCGAGCTGGCGCAGGCCTTCGGCGGGTCCCTCTACGTGTGCAGCGCGTTCGACGTGGAGTACCACCACGTGGTGTTCCACAACATCAAGGACGTGCTGTCCTACCAAGCCTCGAAGGTCTTCAAGTTCGAAGAGCAGGAGGAGCTGCATAACAACATCATCGACAAGGGGCTCCTCAAGCTGTGCCAGGCGAACCTGAAGCGCGCCACGGTGATGGCGCAGGAGTTCCCCGACGTTTCGATCAAGACGCAAATCCTCATCGGCAAGCCGTTCCAGGTGGTGCTGCAGTGGGCCGAGGAGATCAAGCCGTCGCTGCTCGTGCTCGCCCGCCACGGGGCGCACCGCATCGAGGGTACGCAGCTCGGGTCTCAGGCGGAGAACCTGCTGCGCCTCGCCCCGTGCAACGTGCTCCTGGTCGGCACGGTCGGCGTGCGGCCCGAGGATATCCCGTGGATCGAGGAGGACGGGGTCGCGGGCCTGCCGTGGGCGCCCGAGGCAGAGGTCCGGATCCTGCGCGTTCCGCCGTTCGCGCAAGGGATCGCCCGGCGCGCGGTCGAAGAGTACGTGCTCGAGCGGAC
>QHUR01000106.1 GCA_003221995.1 Gemmatimonadota bacterium
CCGATACGGCGTGGCAGCGCGAGCTGGAATCGGCGTTCCTGTACGAGGACACGCCGGACCAGCGGCGCGCCACTGAAGAGGTGAAACGCGACCTGGAGCGGGCGCGGCCGATGGACCGGTTACTCGTCGGGGACGTGGGATACGGGAAGACGGAGATCGCGCTGCGCGCCGCCTTCAAGGTCGTGCAGGCCGGGAAGCAGGTAGCCGTGCTCGTGCCCACGACGATTCTCGCCGAGCAGCATGGCCGCACCTTCCGCGAGCGGCTCGCCGACTATCCCGTTCGCATCGAGGTGCTGTCGCGCTTCCGCGGGGGGCGGGAGTCGAGCCAGGTCGTCGGCCGGCTCGCACGGGGCGAGGTGGATATCGTCATCGCGACGCACCGGCTCCTCTCCGCGGACGTCACGTTCCACGACCTCGGGCTCCTGGTCGTGGACGAGGAGCACCGCTTCGGCGTCCGGCACAAGGAGCGGCTCAAGGCGCTGAAGCTCGCGGTGGACGTGCTGACGCTGACTGCGACGCCGATTCCGCGTACGCTGCACCTCTCGCTCGCGGGACTCCGGGACCTCACGCTGCTCGAGACCCCGCCGAAGGATCGCTCGCCGGTCCTGACGTTCATCGAACCCTGGGACGACGCGCTGATCGAGGAAGCGATCGCGCGGGAGCTCGACCGGGACGGCCAGGTGTACTTCGTGCACAACCGCGTCGAGACGATCGACACGATCGCCGAGCGGGCGCGCGCGCTGGCCCCGGCGCGGGCGCGCCTCGCGGTGGCGCACGGCCAGCTTCGCGAAGCGGACCTCGAAGCGGTGATGGCCCGCTTCGTCCGGGCCGATGTGGACGTCCTCGTGTCCACCATGATCGTCGAGTCGGGCCTCGACGTGGCCAACGCCAACACGATGATCGTGAACCGCGCCGACCAGTTCGGGCTGGCGCAACTCTACCAGCTGCGCGGGCGCGTCGGCCGGAGCCACCGCCGCGCCTACTGCTACCTGCTCGTCCCGGACCTCGTGGACGCCGACGCGGAGGAGCGGCTGCGCGTGCTGGAACACCACACCGACCTCGGGTCGGGGTACCGGATCGCGCTGCGCGACCTCGAGCTGCGGGGGGCGGGGAACCTGCTCGGCGGCGAGCAGTCGGGGCACGTGCAGGCGGTCGGATTCGATACCTACCTGCGATGGCTGCAGGAGACGGTCGAGGCGTTGAAGACCGGGGAGGGGGAAGAGGGACGGGGGAAGGGGATCGCCCCCGAGGTGATCCTCGACCTGCCGGCGCATCTCTCGGACGACTACGTGCCCGACGACGCGGCGCGGCTCGATCTGTATCGCCGCCTGGCGCGGGCGGAGCAGCCGTGCGAGATTGAGGCGGTGCGCGAGGAATTGCGCGATCGGTTCGGGCCCCTCCCGGACGCAGCGCAGCGGTTGCTCCTCGTCGCCGATCTCCGCGCGCTCGGCGCGCGGGCGGGGCTGGAAACGGTCCTCGTCCGCGGCGATGAGGCGCGGCTCACCTTCCGGCGCGACGCCCGCGTACGGCTCGCCGGCCTGACGGCGGCACTCGACGCGGTGCAGTTCGAAGCCGAGGTGCGGCGCCCCGTTCCCCTCTCGCTCCGGCTGCGCCGGCTGGGTGGCGAGGCGATCGGCCCGGGCTTGGTGCGGGCCCTCACCGCCGTCCTCCAGCACCTTCACGCATAGGAGCCGGGATGGATCGCTTGAGGTTGGCTGTGCTGGTCCTCGCGCTCGGCGGCTGCGAGCCGCTCCGCCAGGCCTTTTCGGCGCGGGCGAGCGTGGTCGCCCGCGCGGCCGGTCAGGAGCTCACGGTCGAGCAGTTCGCCGAGTGGGTCGGGCACAGCGCGAAGGTCCCGCTCCAGCCGGGCGCGCTGACCGGCCTCGCGAACGTGTACGTGGATCACATGCTGTTTGCCGCGGCGCTCGCGCAGGGGCGGGACCTGCACGACTCGCTGTTCGTGCTCGCCGCCGGTTGGCCGACGGTGTCGCAGCTCAAATGGGACCACTTCCACCAGCGGCTCCTCGCCGCCCGCACCCAGCTCAGCCCTACCCAGGTGGACTCCGCCTACGCAGCGGGCGGCGTCCGGCTGTTCCAGCACATCCTGCTCCAGCTGCCGGCGAGCGCGGCCCCGCCGCAGGAGCGGGCGAAGCGCACGCGGCTCGAACGGCTGCGTCGCGACATCGCGGCGCAGGGCGGGGTGAGCTTCGCGCAGTTCGCCAAGCGCTACTCGGAAGACCCCAGCTCGAAGGCGAGCGGAGGCTATCTCGCCGCTTCGCCGCCCGGCCAGCTGGTGCCGGCCTTCGAGACCCCGGCCTGGCAGCTCGAGCCCGGGGGCATGAGCGGGGTGGTGCGATCGTCCTTCGGGCTCCATCTCATCCGACGGCCACCCCTCGCCGAGGTGCGGGACTCGTTCCGCGCGGGCCTCGAGACCACGATCGCGGCGCGCCTCGACTCGATCTACGTGGACCACCTCGCCACCGCGTGGAAGCTGCGGGTCGCCGACGGCGCCCCGGCGCTGGCGCGGCAGACGGTGCAGGATCTGGTCGCCGCGCGCACGGACTCACGCACGCTCGTCTCCTACCGGGGCGGCGCCCTGCGCGTGCGCGATCTCGTGCGGTGGCTGTACGCCCTCGACCCGAACGACGTGCGCGCCATTCCCGGTGCGTCGGATGATCAGCTGCGGCAGTTCCTGAAGGTGGTGACCCGGCAGGAGCTGCTGATCCAGCAGGCCGATTCCGCCGGGGTGCGGCTCACGGCGGACGACTGGCGGCAGATCCGGGCCGAGCACGACTCGATCGTTGCGACGCTGGAACGCGTCCTGGGCATCACGCCCCAGCTCCTCAAGGACTCAGCGGCGACGCCCGACGCCCGCATACGGCTCGCGGCCACGCGCGTCGACGCGTATCTCGGCCATGCCTTCCAAGGGGCGGCCCAGTTCTACGCCGTGCCCCCGTTCCTGGGTGAAACCCTGCGCGCCGAGCTCCCCTGGTCCGTCGACCCGGGCGGGATCGGGCGCGCCCTGGAGCGGGCCCGAGCGATCCGCGCGACCACCGATTCGACGCGGCGCCCGCCGCCGGGCCTGCGTCCCGCGCCCGGTCCGCCGCCGATTCCGGCGGACACGACCCGCAAGCCCGGAGGGGGGCGCCTGTGACCTGGGGGCCGGGGCTCTGCTCGGTGGCGCTGCTGCTGCTCGGTACGGTGCCCGGGGTCATCCGCGCCCAGGGCGGAGCCCGCAGCCAGATCGTTGACCGCATCGTCGCGGTCGTGGGCACCACGCCGATCACGGCCTCGCAGGTGGAGGAGCAGCTCGCCCTCATGCAGTCCGAGGGCCAACAGCTCCCGTCCGATTCGGCAGGGCGGACCGCCCTGCGGCGGCAAATCCTCACTCAGATGGTGGAAGAGGAGCTGCTCGTGCAGCAGGCGCAGCGGGACACGAACATCAAGGTCACGGACCGGGAGGTCCAGGACCAGGTCGAGCAGACGGTCCAGAACGTGCGCAAGCAATTCACCTCCGGGGCGGAGTTCCAGTCGCAGCTGCGGGCCGCGGGCTTCGGGTCCGAGGAGGAGTGGCGGCGCTGGCTCGCGGACAACCAGCGCCGCTCGATTCTGCGCGACCGGCTGCTGGACGAGCTGCGCCAGAAGGGCAAGTTGCGGCCGATTCCGCCGTCCGAGTCGCAGCTGCGCACCTTCTGGGAGCAGAACCGGAGCCAGCAGTCGAAGCGCCCAGCCTCGGTGTCGTTCCGGCAGATCGTCATCGCGCCGAAGCCCGATTCGACGGCGAAAGCACGCGCGCGCCAGCTCGCGGAGTCATTGGTCGTCGCGCTGCGGGGCGGCGCGGACTTCGCAGACGTGGCGCGGCGCTTCTCGAGCGACAGCGGCTCTCGGGAGGCGGGTGGCGAGCTGGGCTGGTTCCGCCGCGGCCGCATGGTGAAGGAGTTCGAGGACGTGGCATTTCGGATGCGGCCCGGCGACATCTCGGGTGTCGTGGAGACGGAGTTCGGCTACCACATCATCCAGGTGGAGCGCGTGCAGCCGGCGGAGGTGGAGGCGCGGCATGTGCTGCTCGCGCCCGTGATCTCGGCGGCCCAGCTCGCGCTCGCCCGGCGACTCGCCGACTCGGTGCACGATGCGCTCGCCGCCGGGGCGTCGTTCGACACGCTCGCCCGCCGCTATCACGACCCCAACGAGCCGAAGCTCGCCGACGCGCTGCCCGTTTCGCAGCTCCCCCCCGACTTCCTCAAGGCGATCGGGGACGACTCCGCGCCGGGCCTCAAGCCCGTGATCGCGGTCGCGGAGGGGACCGTGCGGGCGCGGTTCGTCGTGCTCGAGCTCATCCGGCGCCTGCCGGAGGGTGAGTTCACCTTCGAGGACGTGAAGGATCGGATCCGCGAGGCCCTGAGCCAGCGACTCGCGGAGCAGCACTATCTCGAGCTGCTGCGACGCACCACCTACGTGGACATCCGCCTCTAGCTCCGTGGCTCCGCGACCGCGCCTCGCCGTCACCCTGGGCGACCCGCGGGGGATCGGGCCGGAGGTGGTGGCGAAGGCCCTTTCCCTGGGGCCGCTCCCCGCGGACGTCGTCGTGCTCGGGAGCGGGGAGCGGGGAGCGGAACCCTCCGCTGCACCACCCCGTCCCGCTCCCCGCTCCCTGCTCCCGGAAGGGGCCGGCCGGATCGCCGGGGAGGCGGTCGAGGAGGCGGTGCGCCTCGCCCTCCGCGGCGAGGTCGACGCCATCGTCACGGGGCCGGTCCACAAGCACGCCCTCCACCTCGCGGGCTACCGGTATCCGGGCCTCACGGAAATGGTGGGCCATCTCGCCGGGGATGTCGAAACCGCGATGATGCTCGTGACCGGGGCGCTGCGGGTCGTGCTCGTCACGACCCATGTCCCGCTGCGGGAGGTGGCGGCGCAGGTGACGGCCGAGCGGGTGGTGCGGGTGGGCCGGATCGCCGATGCGGCGCTGCGCCGCTGGTGGGGCCTCGAGCGGCCGCGCCTCGCCGTGTGCGCGCTCAACCCGCACGCGGGGGAAGGGGGTCTGTTCGGCGACGAGGACGATCGCGTGCTGCGCCCGGCCGCGGCCCAGCTCGGCGCCGCGGGCCCCCTCCCCGCCGACACCGTCTTCGTGCGCGCCCTGAAGGGGGAATTCGATGCGGTGCTCGCGCCCTATCACGACGTGGGAATGACGGCGGTGAAGGTCGCGGGCTTCGGCAAGGGCGTGAACGTGACGCTGGGGCTGCCGTTTCCGCGGACCGCTCCGGACCACGGAACGGCGCTGGACATCGCGGGGAAGGGCGTGGCCGATCCGTCGTCGATGCGGGCGGCGCTCGACCTGGCGGTGGAGCTTGCGAAACGCAATCGCAAGCCGTAAGCCGCAAGCGGTAAGGTCTTGACTTACGCCTTACGGCTGGCTTCTTGGAGCTTGGCCAACAACCGCTGGTGCACCTCCAGCTTCAGCTTCTGACTCGCTCTGTTCACGATTACCACGGCGCAGACGTCCAGAATCCTCGCTCGCTCGACGAGCCCGTTCTCCCGCAGCGTGCCGCCCGTGTCCACGAGATCCACGATCCAGTGCGCGAGGCCGAGCAGCGGCGCCACTTCCACGCTGCCGCTCACCGTGATCACTTCCACGCCCAGCCCCGTCTCGGCGAAGAAGACGCGGGTCAAGCGGGGATACTTCGTCGCCACGCGCGGGGTCACGCCTCCCGGGAGGGAGGGATAGGGGACGTGCGTGGGGCTGGCGACGACCATGCGGCACGCCCCGAACCCCAGCGCGAGCGGCTCCAGCACGTCGGCCTCGGTCTCCCGCAGCACGTCCGTACCGGTGATGCCGAGGTCTGCGGCGCCCGATTCGACGTAGACCGGGACGTCGGCCGGCTTCACCAGCAAGAAGGACAGGGAGCCATCGCTCGAGGGAACGACGAGCTTGCGCGTGGCGGCGGCTCCCGCGGCCGCGGCGCCGATGCGTCCGAACAGGGCCAGGGCGGGCTCGAGCAGCCGCCCCTTCGCGAGCGCCACCTTCAAGCTCACGGCGTCGCCTCCGCGAGGCCATCGAGGTCGAGCGCGAGCCCGACGGCCGGCAGCGGCCGCCCGAAGCGGCCGATCAGATCGTCGTAGCGGCCCCCTGCGCCGACAGCGCTGCCCGCCCCGGTCACGAAGATCTCGAAGTGCATCCCCGTGTAGTAGTCGAGGCCGCGCACCTCGCCGAAGTCGTAGACGACGTGGCGGCGCTCCTCGTCCGCCAGGGCCGCGTCGATCTCGCGCAGGCGGTCAATCGCCGCGCGGGCGTCGGGCGCGACGCGCTGCGCGCGGTCGAGCGCCTCCCGTCGGCCGATGATGAACGGCAGCTCCGTGAGCGACCCGGGCGCCGCGGTGGCAAGGCCAGCGGCGTCCTTGCGGTCGATGAGCCGTCGCACGCGGGTCCGCTGCTCGGGCGGCAAGGCGTCGAGCGCGGGCGCCAGCGCGCCGACGTGCCCGAGGTTGACCTGGTATTCCTGCGGGGACGCGCGCCGGACCAGCTCGAGCGCGAGGCGGAGCACCTCGACGTCGGCGGCGCCGGTGGCGTCGCCCAACAGCTCGGCACCGACCTGCAAAATTTCGCGGGGCCGGCCGCCGCCATTCGCCCGCTCGGGGTCTTGGCGGAACACCGCGCCGCTGTAGCAGAGGCGGAGGGGCGTGGGACGGTCGGCGAGCTTCGTCGCCGCCAGCCGGGCCACGCTCGCCGTGAAGTCGTAGCGGAGCGCGAGCAGCTTGCCGTCGAGGTCGAAGAAGCGGATCAGCCGGTCGGCCAGGTCGGCGGCGCCGGCCGCGCGCACGAACACCTCCGCGTACTCGAAGGTGGGCGGGATGATCTCCTCGTAGCCCGCCGCGCCGAGTCGCTCCAGCGCGGCACGCTGCAGCGTCCGCCGCCGGCGCACCGCTTCCCCCGCGAGGTCGAGCGCGCCGGGGGGGATCGGCGCGATCGTGGAGCGGAGCTTCACGTCGCCGCCTGGGCGGCCAGCCGCACGGCGCCCACCCGGCGCCCGTCCATCTCCACGATCTCGAACACGGCGCCCGGAACCGCGACCTGGTCGCCCACCTTGGGGAGGCGGCCCAGCGCTCCGAACAGGTAGCCGCCGATCGTCGTGTAGTCGCCCACGTCGAGCTCGAGCCCGAAAGTGTCGTTCACGTCCCGGAGCGGCGTCGATCCCGCGAGCAGCGACGCGGCACCCGGCGTCGCGGCTTGCTTCACGGCCGCGGCGGGTCGGTCGTACTCGTCGTAGATCGGGCCGACGATCTCCTCCAGCAGATCTTCCATCGTGACGAGGCCCGCGGTGCCGCCGAACTCGTCGAGCACGATCGCGAGATGGATCTTCTGGCGCTTCATGTCGGTGAGCACGTCCTCGACCTCCCGGGTGCCGGGGACGAACACGGCGGGGCGGAGCACGGCCTGCAGCCTCCCACCCTTCGCCGAGCGCACCCCGGCGAGGATGTCCTTGGCGTGCACCAGGCCGACGATGTCGTCGAGCGATTCGCGGTACACCGGATACCGCGAGCGGCCCGCCACGGCCACCTGGTCGGCCGCCTCCTCGAGCGTCAGGTCGAGCGGCAGGGCGACCATGTCGGTGCGCGGGGTCATCACCTCCCGGGCCGTCTTTTCGCTGAACTCGAACACGCCCTCCAGCATCCGGGCGTCGCCGGCGTCGAGTCCGCCCCGCCGCCGGCTCTGGGCGACGAGCATCCGGATTTCCTCCGGCGAGTGGATGCGCTCGAGCTCCGCCGTCGTGCCGCGGATCCCGAGGAGGCGCACGACCCGGTTCGCGCTCCAGTTGAGCGTGTCGGTGAACGGCCGGGTGATCCATGAAAACAGGATCAGCGGCCGCGCGATCCAGCGGCTGGTCCTCTCGGGGTAGGTGATGGCCCAGGCCTTGGGCGCCTGCTCGCCGAACACGACGTGCAGGAACGAGATGATCGCGACGGCCACGACCGACGCGATGCCGCCGCGCGTCAGGAAGTCGAGCGCGGGCGGCAGCCCCGCGAACCATTCCCGGAACAGGTGGGCAACCGTGTCCTCCGCCACGTACCCGAGCAGAATCGAGGCGACGGTGATGCCGAGTTGGGCGGCCGAGAGCTGGCGATACAGGTCTTGCAGCGCCTGTTGCACGGTCTTAGCCTTCCGGTCGCCCCGCCGGATCAGCTCCTCGATGCGCGTGCGCCGCGCGGCCACGAGCGCGAACTCCGCGGCCACGAAGAACGCGTTCGCCGCGACGAGGACGAGCACGGCCGCGAGGCGCAGCGCGAGGGATCCCATGACTGGCTCAGGCATAAGGCCCG
>QHUR01000054.1 GCA_003221995.1 Gemmatimonadota bacterium
CGTCTCGGCCCGTCCCCGTCCGCCCAGCATCTTCTCGATCTCCTCGCCGATGCGCTCGAGGAGGGGGAACACCTCGACCAGCAGGTCCTCGGGTGGCGTCGGGGCCGCCGCCTCGTGCGTGAGGCCGCGCCGGATCATCGCGTCCACCTTGCGGCGCTCCCGGATCAGGCGGTCGAGCTCGGGGGACACGCGGGCGGTGGCCTGCGCGTGGGCGCACGCTTCGTCCAGCACGTCGATCGCCTTGTCGGGGCGCGCGCGCTCCGGGACGAAGCGGTCCGTCAGTACGATCGCCGCCTTGAGGGCATCGTCGGTGATGGCGACCGCGTGATGGCGCTCGAGCCGCGGCCGCCGGGCGACGAGCACCTCCCAGGTCTCGATCTCGTCGAGCTCCTCGACCGTCACCGGCTGGAAGCGGCGCTCCAGCGCCGGGTCACCCCGGATCCACTTGTCGTACTCGCCGCCCGTCGTGGCGCCGATCACCCGGATGTCGCCCCGCACCAGCGCCGGCTTGAGCATGTTGGCCGCATCCATCGCCGCGCCGAGGGCGGTGCCCTGCCCGATGAGGTTGTGCAGCTCGTCCACGAACAGAATCACGTCCGGGTCGGCCGCGAGCTCGTGCACGAGGCGCCGGATTCGCTCCTCGTACTGCCCGCGAAACGCCGTGCCGGCGAGCAGCGCCACGTGGTCGAGCGCGACGACGCGAGTGTCCTTGAGCGCGGGCGGGACGTCGCCGGCCGCGATCCGCTGGGCGAGGCCCTCCACGATCGCCGTCTTGCCCACGCCCGCCTTCCCGATGAGGGCGGGGTTGTTCTTGTTATGCCGCAGCAGGATGTCGATGACGCGCGCGATCTCTGGGTCGCGGCAGCGCACGGGCTCCAGGTCGCTCCGCCGCGCCTGGGCCGTGAGCTCCACGCCCATGCGCTCGAGCACGCGCCCCGAGTCGAACAGGCCTTCGAAGGGGTCGCTCATCCGGTCAACTGCCCCGCAGGAAGTGCAGATACCAGGCGATGATGGCGTCACCGGCGACGAACGTGACGCCGGCGCCCAACGCCAGGAATACCCCGAACGGGACGAGACGCTTCTTCTTGAGCGACAGGGGCACGAAGATGAGGCTGCCGAGCAGGGCGCCGAGGAAGATCGTCAGCAGCACGCCCTTCCACCCGAGGAAGGCACCCACCATCGCCATCATCTTGACGTCGCCGCCGCCCATCGCCTCCTCCTTGAAGACCCACTGCCCCACCCGCGCCACCGCATACAGCAGCGCGAATCCGACGGCGGCCCCGAGCACCGCCTGCAACAGGCCCGCGACGCCGGCCGCGAGCGACAGGGCGAGACCAATCACGAGCCCGCCCCAGGTGTACTCGTCGGGAATGAGGTAATGGCGGGCATCGGTGACGGCGATCCCGAGGAGCAGCGTGCCGAACAGCCCGGCCGTGAGCGCCTGCACGCTCACCCCGTACGCCAGCACGCCGGCGATCCAGATCAGCCCCACCGCGGCCTCGACGACCGGATACTGCCGCGAGATCGGCACGCCGCAGTGGCGGCAGCGCCCTTTCAGCAGCAGCCACGAGGCGACGGGAATGTTGTCGCGCCACGCGATGGGATGCTTGCAGTGCGGGCAAGCGGAGGGCGGGGAGAGCAGCGACTGATCGTTCGGCAGCCGGACGATGCACACATTGAGGAAGCTGCCGAGACACAGTCCCAGGAGCCCAGCGCCGAACAGCAGAATCGGGTCAGCGGCCACGCAGCACCTCGTACAGGAGGATCCCTGCCGCGACGGCGACATTGAGCGACTCGGCGCCGTGCGCCAGCGGAATCGCCACGCGCTTCGCGGCGACCGCGTTGAGCTGCGGGCGGATGCCCGCCCCTTCATTACCCACGATCACCGCGATCGGGCCCTCGTCCACCTTTCCCCCTTCGCCTTTCCCGGCTCCCCGGAGCGGCAGGGCACGGTGCAGGGGAATTCCGTCCACCGCGGCCGCCCACAGGGTGACGCCGTGCTGGCGCGTCCAGGCGATGAAGCGGGGGTCGTCGAGCGCTACGACCGGGTGGCGGAAGGTCGCTCCCATCGCGGCCCGCAGCGCCTTGGGGCTCAACGGATCGGCCGTGCCGCGCAGCGCGATCGTGCCCGCGGCGCCCAGCGCGTGCGCCGTGCGGATCAGCGTGCCCACATTCCCCGGGTCCTGCACCGCGTCGATCACCAGCGCTGCCCCGCCCCCGCCCAAGCCCCCCCCGCCGCCCCCGCTCCAGGCGATGTCGGCGAGCGTCCACGCCCGGGGCTCCACCACCGCGATGATCCCCTGGGGTGTCTCGGTATCCGCGAGCGACGCGAACACGCGCGCCGTGGCCTGCTCCACCGGGACGGCATGCCGCCCCAGCTCGGCGACGAGCGCTGTGCCGCGCGCCGTCCGCTCGAGGTCGGGCGCGACCACGGCTCCACGGAACCGCAGGCCCGCGGCGAGGGCGTCCTCGACCAGCCGCACGCCTTCCATCAGCGCGAGCCCGCGCCGGCCGCGCGCCTTGCGGCGTTGGAGATCCCGGACGGTCGACTGCAGATTACTGGCCATGCTCACCCTCGGCCTCGCCGCCTTCGCCGCATGCGCCGTCACGGTACAAGAAGAGCTGGAGCTCGGCAACCCCGCGGAGCCGACGTGAAGATCGCCCTCACCATCGCAGGCTCGGATTCGGGCGGCGGCGCCGGGATCCAGGCCGACCTCAAGACGTTCCACCAGTTCGGGGTCTTCGGCACGAGCGTCATCACGGCGGTGACGGCGCAAAACACCGTCGCCGTGCGCGCGTGGCAGCCGCTCCCTAAGACGCTGGTGACGCAGCAGCTCGACGCCCTCGCCGACGACCTGCCCCCACAGGCCGTGAAGTCGGGGATGCTCGGCTCGGCGGATCTCGTGGAGGCGGTCGCGGAGGGCGTCGCCCGGTGGCGACTGCCCAACTACGTCCTCGATCCCGTGATGGTGGCGACGTCCGGCGACCGGCTGCTGCACCGCGACGCGGAGCAGCTCATTGCCCGGCGGCTCGTGCCGCTCGCGACGCTCGTCACGCCCAACCTCGATGAAGCGGGCATCCTCGTGGGCGAGCCGGTCCGCACTCTCGACGCGATGGAGCGGGCCGGCCGGGCCCTCATCGAACTGGGGGCGAAGGCCGCACTCGTGAAGGGCGGCCACCTACCGGGAGACGAGGTCGTCGACCTCCTGGTGGTGGACGGCGCCGTGCGTCGCTTCGCCCGCCCCAGGCTCGACACCACCTCCACCCACGGCACCGGCTGCACGCTCTCGGCCGCGATCGCGGCCGGGCTCGCGCACGGCCGGCCGCTCGAGCGGGCCGTGGCCGACGGGCTCGACTTCGTGGCGCGGGCGCTGGCTGCGGCACCGGGACTCGGCAAGGGGCACGGGCCGCTCAATCACTTCGTGCCGGCCCCGCCGCGACCGCCCGCGGACGGCCTCTAGCCGAGCTGCCGGAGCACGCCCTTGATCAGCGTGCCGAGCTGCCCGGCGACGCGCTTCCCCACCTCCAGCACCTCGGCGTGCGCAAGCGGCGTGGGCGAGAGCCCCGCCGCCAGGTTCGTGATGGTCGAGAATCCCAGGCAGTGCATCCCGCGCGCCCGCGCGGCGATCACCTCGGGGACCGTGGACATCCCCACGGCGTCCGCGCCGATTCGCTGCAGCATCCGGACCTCGGCGGGCGTCTCGTAGGAGGGCCCGAGCAGGCCCGCGTACACGCCTTCCTCGAGAGGGATCCTGGCGTCCCGCGCGACCGCGCGGGCGATCTTGCGCAAGCCGGCGTCGTAGGGGTCGCTCATGTCGGGAAAGCGCTCGTCACCCGACGCCACCGGTCCGATGAGCGGGTTCTTCCACATCAGATTGATGTGGTCGGCGATCAGCATCAGCGTGCCCGGGCGGAACGTCGGCCGGATCCCGCCCGCGGCGTTGGTGAGGATCAGCGTCGCGACGCCGAGCGCGTGGAACACCCGCGCCGGGAGCGCGGCCACGTCCGGCGGATGCCCCTCATAGAGATGAAAGCGCCCGTTCTGCACCACGACCGGCACGCCTTCCAGCGTCCCGGCCACGAGCTCCCCCTTGTGCCCGGTGACTCCAGGCTCGGGGAATCCGGGAATTGCGGATTGCGGAATGCGGATTGCGGATTGGACCGCGTCGGCCAGAGAGCCAAGCCCGGAGCCCAAGATGATCGCCACGCGCGGGCGAAGACCGCCGAGCTGCGCGGCAACTGCGTCCGCGGCGCGGCGGATCAGTTCAGACGCTGGGACATCCATTCCGCAATCCGCAATCACAGCAGCATCCCCGCGAGCGTCGCCGACAGGAAATTGGCGAGCGTCCCGGCAATCATGGCCCGGAACCCGAGCCGGGCGAGGTCGTGCTTGCGATCGGGCGCGAGCGCCCCGATGCCGCCGATCTGGATGCCGACCGAGCTGAGGTTGGCGAAGCCGCACAGCGCGAACGTGGCGATCGTGAACGACACCGGGTCGAGCGCGCCCTTGAGCGGGCCGAGCTGCGCGTAAGCGATGAACTCGTTCAGCACCATGCGTGTGCCGAGCAGGCCCCCGATGGTGCCGCTGTCGTGCCACGGCACGCCCATCACCCAGGCGATCGGGCTGAAGATCCAGCCGAGCACGGTCTGGATGTTAGCCGGGAACCAGGCGAGCACGCCGTGGATCCACCCGAACAGCCCGTTGGCGAGCGCGATGAGGGCGATGAACGACACCAGCATCGCGATGACGTTGAGCATCAGGTGCAGGCCGTCCGTGGTGCCCCGGGCCGCGGCATCCACCACGTTCACGTCGGTGCGGGGGATCTCGACCTTGACGCCGCCGAGCGTCTGCGGCGTGGCCGTCTCGGGCTCGAGGATCTTCGCCATCATGATCGTTCCGGGCGCCGTCATGATGACGGCCGTGAGCAGGTGCCGCGCCTCGATGCCGAACGCGATGTAAGCGGCCATGATGGAACCGGACACGTGGGCCATGCCGGCGGTCATCACCGTCATCAGCTCCGACTGCGTCATCGCCGGCAGGAAGGGCCGGATCGTGAGCGGCGCTTCCGTCTGACCCATGAAGATCGACGCCGCGACGTTGAGGCTCTCCGCGCCGCTCGCGCCCATGACCTTGTTCATGACGATCGCGAACGCCTTCACGACGAGCTGCATCACGCCCAGGTAGTACAGGATGGCGAACAGGGCGGAGACGAAGATGATGGCGGGAAGGACCTGGAACGCGAAGATGAGGCCGAGGCTCGAGTGCTGCTTCCCGATCTCGCCGAACACGAACTCCGACCCGACGTAGGAGAACCCCAGGATCTTCGTCACCACGGCGCCGAGGGCGCGGAACAGCGTCTGCCCGAGGGGCACACGCAGCACGAAGATCGCGAACGCGAGCTGCAGCCCGACTCCCCACGCGACCACGCGCCAGCTGATGGCGCGGCGGTTGCGGGACAGGGCGAACCCGATTCCGAGAATGAGGAGGATGCCGAAGAGCCCCGTCAGCCGTTGCGGGAGCGAGCGTGGCGCCGCCTGCGGTGCCGGCGCGGCCGCGGTGGCCGTGGTCTCCGCCGCCTGTGGCTGCTGGCGCACCGCGCCGTGCAGCGTGTTCCAGGCGAAGCGGGGCAGCGTGAACACCGCGAGCGCGCACACGAAGGTGACGGCGAAGGCGAGCACGGTCCGACGCACGGGCATCAGAGAGCCTCCAGCTCGCTCTGCACGCGTGAGATCAACGCGACCTTCTCGTACTCCGGGAGAAACGCGCTCTCGCAACTGGCGAGCACCACGCGCGCGAGGTCCTGCCGGCTGAGTCCCAACACCGCATGGGCGAGGTAATACTCGTCGGTGAGGGAGATGCCGTCCATCAGCCGGCCATCGGTGTTGAGGGTGACGACGACCCCCTGGTCGAGGTAGCGCTTGAACGGGTGGTCCGCGAGCGCCGCCACGGTGCGGGTATGGACGTTCGAGCTGAGACACATCTCGAGCGGGATCCTGTGTTCCACCACGTAGGTGAGCAGAGCCGGGTCCTCGCCCAGTCGCGTCCCGTGCCCGATTCGCCGGGCCCCGCAGGCGTGCAACGCCTCGTGGATCGAGTCCGGTCCGTCCCCTTCTCCCGCGTGGCAGGTGCACGCGAGCCCATGACGCGCCGCGTGCGCGAACGCGGCGCGGTGCTCCGCCGCGGGATGCCCCCGCTCCGCCCCGGCGAGGTCGAACGCCACGACGCCCGCGGAGCGGTAGTCGGCGGCGGCCTGCGCCAACTCGAGCGAGACGGCAGGCGGCAGCGTGCGGATCCCGCAGATGATGAGCCCGACCTTGGTCCCCGTCTCCGCCTCCGCCCGCTTGATCCCGGCGAGCGGCGCCTCGATCGCCTCGGTGAGCGTGAGCGCCGGCCGGTGCAGCGCGGGCGAGTAGCGGACTTCCACGTACCGCACGTGCTCGGCCGCGACGTCCCGGACGAACTCGTACGCGATCCGCTCCAACGCCTCCGCCGTCTGCATCACGGACAGCGTGATCTCGTACTTCGAGAGGTACTCCTCGAGACTGCGGGACCCCTTCACCGACAGGGCCTGCGTCAGCCCCTCCGGCGTGTCCGCCGGGAGGCGAACGCCCTGGGCCCGGGCCAGCTCGAGCATCGTCTCGGGACGGAGGCACCCGTCCAGATGGACGTGCAGCTCCGCCTTGGGCCAGCGGCGCAACGCCTCTTTCGACAGGCGGGGCGGTCCGCGGCGCGCCGTGACCACGACGCGGAAGATCCCCCCGCCCTCGCCCACCGGGCCGCCAGCATCCACCGGCCGTCCCACGCCGTCCGTCACGTAGGCGGCGTCGCTCGCGAGCAGCGCGGCGAGGTCGCCGTCGAGCGCCGCCACCGCGTCCTGCACGGTGGCCCCACGCGCCACGCGCACCGCCCGCTCGTTCACGAACACGCGCAGCTCCTCCACCATCATCCGCCCCCGCCCCTCTTGTGCCAGCGCGCGTCGTCCGGAGCGGCGATCGGCTGCCGCAGCACGGCGAGGTACTGGATGAAGGCGTCGAGGTCGACAGCGTCCACGTCCACCGCGGGGCTGCCAACGAGCATCGTGTAGCCGCTGCCGCCCGTCGCGAGGAAATCGCTCACGGCGAGCGTGTAGCTCCGGCCGCCCTCGATCCCCTTGCCGTCCGCGAGCGTGGCCTTCCCGATCCGCCGCCCGGGGCGCTGCTTCGGGTCGTACCACAGCTCGATCCCCGACACATGCCCGTCCGGGCGCTCCCCCGCGACCGCGTGCTCCAGCGCCCGGCGCAGCACGTCGCCCTTCACCGTGAGGCGCAGCAACCGGTTCTGGAACGGCATCACCCGGTAGAGGTCGCCGTAGGTGGCGGTACCCGCCGCGAGATCGGCCCGGATGCCGCCGTTGTTCACGATCGCCACCTCGGCCTTGGCGACGTTGCGCATCGCGTCCGCGATCAGCCGCCCCAGCCCGTACTCGTCGCCCTGTCGCCGCAGGTCGGCCTTGATCCGCGCAATCGCCCGGCTGGTGAGGTTCTCGATGCCGACCTTGAAGAGCGCCATCAGGTTCTGGAGCTCGGGGTCGGGGCTCACCCGGTCGGTGTACGGCGTCTCGATCCGCGCCAGCACCTCGCGCCGCCCGCCGGGCCCGCGCACGAAGTCCACGACCGCGATCCCGGCGCCGCTCGAGCGCGCCTGGACGACCGGGATCCCGTTGACGACGGTGTTCACGAGCGAGTGGGTATGGCCGCTCACGATCAGATCCACCGACCCCGAATCGAGGCGGCGCGCGACGTCGAGGATCTCCCCGTGGCAGGCGGTGGCCGTGAGCGGCCGGGCGGCGGCCTCACCGCCCCCGTCGCAAAACGCTCCCTCGTGCGCCACGACGATCACGAAGCTCGCCGCGGCCCGCGCCTGCGGCAGCACCCGCTTGACCGCGGCGGCGCCATCCCCGAAGGCGAGGCCGGCGACGTTGCGCGGCGCGGTGTTCGTCGGGGTCGCCCGCAGCGCCAGGCCGATCACCGCGATCTTCTGTCCCCCGCGCTCGATCACTGTCCACGGCTCCGCCCAGTCGGGGCGGGCACGGCCCGTCGTGTCGGTGATGTTCGCGGCGAGGAAGCGGTAGTGCGCCTCCGCCATGCGCGCGCGCAGCGTGTCCACCGACCAGTCGAACTCGTGGTTCCCGATCGCCGCCGCGTCGATCCCGAATGTGTTGA
>QHUR01000055.1 GCA_003221995.1 Gemmatimonadota bacterium
GAGCCGAGCGCGACGTCCTCGATCGCCTTGACCAGGACACCGCGCCCCTCCGCCCACTCGTCGATTCCCTCGTCGAACAGATGACGGGGCAGCCCGTACACCTCGCCCAGGTACCCGTGCTTGTTGACCGCTTCGGCGTACACATTGTACGCCGTGAGATGGTCGCTCCCCGACACCACGAGGCCGCGCAGGTCCCGCTCTTCCCGCGTCATGCGGTGGAGCGACTCGATGTTCGCGGCGACGGCGACCACCGGCACGAGATCCGCGTCGGCGTGGACCAGGAGTTCGCCCCAGGGACGTTCGACCGGCATCGCCTCCACCTCGCGTCCGTAGCGCGTGAGTCGACCCTTCTCGATCAGCCCCCGCGCCGTCAGGAGCTCGAGGGCAGTACCGTAGGCCCGTCGGTCGAGCGGAACTGGGAGGTCGAGCTCCCGCGCGTCGACGCCCAGCGCCGCGCAGGTGATGGCCACGCGCTCGGCGTCGCCCGCGAGCTGGAACTCGGGCGGCGTGGGGCGCAGCTCGTCGAACGCGAGGTCGCGGTCAGTCAGGATGTAGACCTCGCCCCGCTCCACGCGCCCGTGCACGCGACCCGCCATCTGGAGGATCTCGTTCGCACCCAGGTAGAGGCGCGTCAGCACGTTGCGCCCCCGCTCCACCACGTTGGCGTAGCGCGCGTCGTAGATGACCACGGTGTCGAGCCCGCGGATGTTGAGCGCCGACTGGCCCGCCGCGGTCATCGCGAGGAGGAAGGGACGGCGTACCTCGCCATCCAGGAAGGGGCGAATCACGCGGATCGGCTCGCCCCCGTGGTAGAACGCGGTGGCGAGCGCCTGCCAGCGATCGCCCAGCTCGCCGGCGATCTGCTCCACCTCGGCGCGCGTTGGGACGAACACCGCCACGCCGCGACGCTCACGGATCGCGCGCCGGATGAACCGCTCGTTCAGGAACTCGAGCGGCTGCTCCGGCAGCACCCGCACGGCCGCCGCGCGGGCGGGGTCGAACGCGCGGGTCTCGAGCACCTCGGCGGAATCGAGATAGCGGGCGTAGAACGTCGGGTCAACGGTCGCGGACAGCCAGATGAAGCGGCACCCGGCCCGCTTGCCCAGGGCGAGGCAGAGCTCCATCTCGGCCGACGTTTGGTGAATCTCGTCCACGACCAGCGTGTCGCGCGCCGTAATGAGCCCATCCTCGAACCAGCGCCGGGCGATCCCCGTCGTGACGATCACGACGTTCCAGGTCGGCGTTTCCGGCGTCGCTTCGCGCTCGCGATTCACGACGCCGACCCTGAGCGGCTCCCGCACGATGGTCTCGGCGATGGGCCGGATCCCGAGCGTCTTGCCGGTGCCCGTGCCCGCCACGACCCCGAAGCCGCGCCCCGAGGCCGCGAGGCGTCGGATGTCCTCCCCGTGCTCGCGCTCCAGCAGCGTGTCGATGGAGAGCCCCATGGCGAGCTCGATGGTCTCGCACGCCGCCCGTGTCGGCGCGATGACGATGACGCGCCCGGTGGCGGGCTCCGCCGCGAGGAACGCCTGGGGATCAGGAGGGAGGAAGTGATCTCGGGCGAGGTGCACGATCAGTCGCCCAGGCTGATCCCGATGTCCCGCGCGGTGGCGATCGTGTCGGAGTCGAGTGGCACCCGCCGCGGCATCGCGAGGGCCTCCTCGATCGGGACGGCGGTGATGAGGGGCGGCCGCAGCGCCACCATGGAGCCGAACCTGCCCTCGGCGATGAACCGCACCGCCGCTGCCCCGAACCGCAGCCCCAGGAGGCGATCGAAGGTCGTGGGGCTGCCGCCGCGCTGCAGGTGGCCGAGCACCAGGGTGCGCGTCTCCTTGCCGGTCATCTCGGCGATGAGGTGCGCCACCTTGTCACCGATCCCGCCGAGGCGCTGGTGCTCCGGATCGATGAGCGACACCGACCCGCCCTTGGGCGCCGCGCCCTCCGACACGACGACGATGCTGAAATGGCGGCCCTCCTCTTCACGCCGGCGGACCTTGTCGCACACCTTCGCGATGTCGAACGGGATCTCGGGGATGAGGATGACGTCGGCCGAGCCCGCGATTCCCGAGTGCAGCGCGATCCACCCGGCGAAGCGGCCCATCACCTCGACCACCATCACGCGCTCGTGGCTCTCGGCGGTCGAGTGCAGCTTGTCGATCGCCTCGGTGGCCGTTTGGACGGCGGTGTCGAACCCGAAGGTCGCGACGGTCCCGCCCACGTCGTTGTCGATGGTCTTGGGAACGCCGACCACGGGAACGCCCTTCTGCTGCAGCTGTTGGGCGATACGGAGCGACCCGTCGCCGCCGATCGCGATCAAGGCGTCGAGTCCCAGGGCGTGAAACGCCGCGATGGCTTCGTCCGACCGGTCGCGCTCCGTCCAGGTGCCGTCGAGCTGCTGGACGCGGAACCGGAACGGGTCGCCGCGGTTGCTCGTGCCGAGGATGGTCCCGCCGAGGTGGGTGATGCCCCGCACCGCATTGGCGTCGAGCGGGACGACCCGGTCCTCGCCCAGGAGCCCGGCATAGCCGCGCCGCACGCCCACGCACTGCCAGCCGCGGTGGATCGCGGCGAGCACGGCTCCGCGGATCACGGCGTTCAGACCGGGGGCGTCGCCGCCTCCCGTCGAGATGGCGATCTTCAACGCGCCGCGGGCGGGGCGACTTGCTTCATCAGCCGCAGCACCTCGCCCGGCTGGGCGTGGCGGCCGTGCTGCTTCTTGGAAAAGACCTTGCGCCCGTCCACTTCCACCTCAAACACGCCGCCGGAGGACTGGATCAGCTTGACGTCCGCGTGCGGGTACATGGTGCGGATTTCGGCCGCCAGACCGGCGGCCCGGGGCTCGTAGTTTCAGACGACGCAGTATTCGACCGTGACGCGCATGCGTTGAAGCTTAGTCGCGCTTGACACGCCGCGCCACACGCCCGAGCTTGCGCGAGCGGCATGAGTTCCCTCCCTCGCGTCAAGGCGTCGCCGGCCCTGCTCCCGCGCGCGCTCGTCTCGTTCGGGGCCCTCGTCGCGATCGGCTGGGCGGCGTTTGCATACGGGTCCGGCGCTGCCCGGGCGGGGGCGGGGTTCGCAACGGAGCTGCTGGCGCTCGCCGTCGTGGGCGCGCTCACGCGCCGCTACGGCATCCCCCTCCCCGGCAACGGCTTCTCCTCCTATGTCCTTGGCGTGGTCGCGTACGCCCTGCTCGACCGGGGCTGGGCCTTCGCGACGCTCCTGGCGCCGCTCGCCCTGCTGCCCGGCGACCTGTTGCTTCGGCGCCTGCCGCCGCGCGCCGGGTTCGGCAACGCCGCACACCTCGCCGCCGGCACGGCGCTGGCCGGCCTGCTGTACGCGCGGCTCGGGGGCGCGCTCGGCGCGGACGCGCTCGGCGCCCACAACCTGCCGGCCCTCGCCGCCGTGCTGCTCGTACTGCCCGTCGTCATCAACGGAACGTTCTACCTCGAGCTCGCGCTGGGTGCCGCGCGCGCCTGGGTCGACCTGCGGCTCACCGCGCGCTGGGAGGGCGCGGTGTACACCTGCTCCGCGCTGCTCGCCCTCGGGTGGCTGCGTCTCGTTCACGCGGACCTCGGCGCGGGTGCGGCCCTCCCCCTCGGGATCGCGCTCACCACCGCGACCGTCGGCAGCCTCTCCGTCATGCGCCGCGCCGTGCGCGCCGACGAGCTGCAGCTCGTGCAGGGGCTCTCCCAGGCGATCGCTGCCGACATCAACCTGGCCCGCAGCTTCGGCCGCATCCAGGAGCTCACGCGCCGCCTCGTGCCCTGGGAGCAGATGGGGTTCGCGCGCTACGATGCGCAGACCAATGAGATGGCCCTGATCGCGGACACGGCGCTTCCCGCCGGCGAGCGGTCCGGCGAGCGCTTCGCCGCGGACGTGGGCCTGACCGGCGAGGCGGTGCGCCTGGGGCGCCCCGTAGTCGCGCGCAAGCCGCGCGGCGAGCCGGCGGTGCCCCCGGGTCACGAGCGGCCCGGTTCGGAAGTGCTCGTCCCGCTGTACCACGCCGGTCAACTGGTCGGCCTGTGGAGCGTGCGCCATTCGGATCCAGCGATCTACCGCGACTCGGACGGCGACCTGCTCGCCCTGCTCGCGCCGCAGCTCGCGCTCATGCTCGCCGTCGACGGGTCGGTGCAGCCGATGGTGGGCGCCTCCGAGCGCACCAGCGCCTACATCCAGACGCTCTCCTCCACCACGCAGGAGATTCATGCGAGCAGCCAGGAAGTAGCCGCCGCGGCAGAGCGGGCGAGCCACGGCGCCCGCGAGGCGGCGACTCTCGTCAGCGCCGTCGCCAAGGAGTCGGACGAGCTGAAGCAACGCGCCGGAGAAGTCGTGGCGGCGGGGGAGCAGACGCGCCGGGCCGGGGCCCAGATGGAGCAGACCACGGACCGGGTCCGCCAGGCGACCCACGCCGCGGCGCGGCGGCTGACCGACCTCGGCGTGACGACCGAGGAGAGCGCGAGCGAAGTGCGCCGCCTGCGGGATGTCGCCGAGCAGGTGGAGCGTTTCTCGGAGACCATCGGGTTCATCGCCAACCAGACCAACCTGCTCGCTCTGAACGCGACAATCGAGGCGGCGCGCGCCGGCGTGCACGGCCGCGGCTTCGCCGTCGTCGCGGACGAGGTCCACAAGCTCGCCGAGGCGAGCGGGCGGGAGGCGCGCAACGTCGGCAAGTCCGCACAGGAGACCCGGCGGGCGCTCGATCGCGCGGCGCAGCTGCTCGAGCGCATCCGCACGGACCTGGGCGAGGTGGCGCAGAGCTCCGGTGCCTGGGTGCACGACCTCGACGCCATCGCCGAGGCCGCGACGGGCACGGCGCGGGCGGGCAAGCGGGCCGAGGATCTGGCGCGCGGCATCGCCGAGCTGGCGAGCCGCAACGCGCAATCGCTCGAGCGGGCGCGCACCGGCGCCCAGTCGTCCACTCAGGAGGCGGAGACCGTCGCCGCAGCGGCCGCCGAGCAGCTGCGCGCGATCGAGGAGCTCGCACACGGCGCCACCGAGCTCGCGGCGCTCGCCAACCATCTCGCCCAGGCCGTGCGGTTCGTGCGCGGAGAGAACGGGCGCCGCTAGCCCCCGCCTGGCCCCCGCCCCTGTGATGTGGCGCACCGCCCGCGGCCTCCGGCCAGGGTTTCTTCGCATCCGGCAAGCTATTACCGTAGATCACTCGCTCGGCGGGGGACTCTGGGCCGATGCGCACACTCACGACCGCCCTTGCCACGCTGCTCGCCAGCGCGGGGGTCCGCACGTTGCCTGCCCAGCATGCACATCAGTTCGAACTCGGTGCCTTCGGGTCCTACACCCGCTACGACCGCGCCTTCGGTCTCGACAACCAGTTCGGCGGCGGCGCCCGGGTCGGCTACTTCTTCGGCCGCGTGGTCGGGGCCGAGCTGGACATCGGCTACGTCGAGCCCAACGCCACGAGCGGCGTGGTGACGGCCGAACTGACGCATGGGAGCGGCAGCCTGGTGCTGAACGTCGCCGCCGGCGAGCGTCATCTCCTCTATATCCTCGGCGGCTACACTCGGCTCGACTTCGAGAAAACCCCGCCGTATCGCTTCACGGACAACGCCGTCCACGGCGCCCTGGGCGATCGCCTCTTCCTCGGGTCGCGCGCGGCGCTGCGGCTCGAAGTGCGGGCCATCTACGCGCCCAGCACGCACGGGAGCTTCGGGTCCGGCTGGGCGGGCCACGTGGTCGGATCGCTTGGGCTCTCCGTGTTCGCGGGCGGCGGGCGGCCCTCCGACGCGGACGGCGACGGCGTGCCGGACAAGCGCGACGCCTGTCCCAACACGCCACACGGCGCGACCGTGGACTCCCGAGGATGCCCATCGGACGCCGACCGCGACGGCGTCCCGGACGGCCTCGACCAGTGCCCCAACACGCCGCCGGGCGCCACCGTGGACGCCGCCGGCTGTCCGCTCGACGCGGACAAGGACGGCGTCCCCGACGGCCTGGACCAGTGCCCCGGGACGCCGAGCGGCGCGCGAGTCGACGCCAAGGGTTGCCCCAGCGATGGGGACGGGGACGGCGTGCCGGACGGTGTTGATCAGTGCCCCAACACGCCGGCCGGGGCCGTGGTGGACGCCGCAGGCTGCCCGCTCGACGGCGACAAGGACGGCGTCCCCGACGGCCTGGACAAGTGCCCCAACACCCCACCCGGCACCGAGGTGGACGCCGTCGGGTGCACCCGCATCGCGGATTCGGACGGTGACGGCGTGGACGACACGAAGGACAAATGCCCCGGCACGGCCCCCGGGACGCGCGTCGACGCCTTCGGCTGCCCGATTCTCTTCACGCCGGAGCGGACCCCCGTTATCCTGCGGGGTGTGACCTTCGAGACGGGTCGTTCGGCGCTGAAGCTCGAGTCCCACACGGTGCTCGACATCGTAGCTCAGTCGCTGCTCGACAACCCGGACATCCGGATCGAGATCGCGGGCTACACCGACACCACGGGCGCACCGGCGACGAACCTGCGGCTCTCGCAGGCCCGGGCGGCAGCGGTGCGCGCCTATCTCGCGGCGCGCGGCGTGGCGCCCGGGCGCATGGTGGCCCGGGGGTACGGGGCCGCGAACCCGATCGCACCCAACAAGACGCTCGACGGCCGCGCCCAGAACCGGCGCGTCGAGCTCCACCAACTCCCCTAGGCGCACAGGCGCGCAGGAGCGGTCCATGAAGAAGCTGGTGGTGCTGGCGGCGCTGACGCTCACGGCCCCGGGTCTCGCGGCCCAGCGGGCCCATCAGTACGAGATCGGAGCGTTCGGGTCGTACACGCGGTACGACCCGGCGTTCGGGCTCGCCAAGAAAGTCGGCGGCGGCGCGCGCTTCGGCTACTTCGTGGCCGACGCCGTGGGCCTCGAAGGCGAGGTGCTGTTCCAGCCGAGCTACCCCGTGCCCGGGACCAGCTCCACGCTCGAGCCGATCATCGGCAGCGCGAGCCTCGTGGTCAACCTGCTCTCCGGCGTGCGCAACGTGTTCTACGTGCTGGGGGGCTACTCACGCCTCGACTTCGGCAATACGGCGCCCTACAAGTTCACCGACAACGCGGCGCACGCAGGGGTGGGCGATCGCATCTTCCTCACAAACCGCGTCGCCCTCCGCCTCGAAGCGCGCGGCTACTACACGCCCAGCACGCAGTCGTCCTTCGCCTCGTCGGCCACGCACTGGGCCGGGACCGTCGGCCTTTCCTTTTTCGAGCTGGGACGCCCCACGAAGGATTCGGACCAGGATGGCGTCGTCGATTCCAAGGACAAGTGCCCCGACACTCCCGCCGGCGCCAAGGTCGACGAGCGGGGCTGCCCCATCGACAGCGATCAGGACGGTGTGCCCGACGGCCTCGACAAGTGTCCCGATACGCCGGCCGGCGCGCGCGTCGACGCCAACGGCTGCCCCGCCGACGCGGACGCCGACGGTGTGCCCGACGGCCTCGACCAGTGCCCCAACACACCCGTTGGCGCCAAGGTGGACGCGACCGGCTGCCCGATTGATTCGGACCACGACGGTGTGCCCGACGGTATCGACCAGTGCCCCAACACGCCGGCCGGCGCTACGGTCGATGCGAGAGGATGCCCGAGCGACGCAGACAATGACGGCGTGCCCGACGGCCTGGACAAGTGCCCCAACACACCGATCGGCGCCAAGGTGGACGCCAGCGGCTGCCCGATCGATTCGGATCACGACGGCGTGCCGGACGGCATCGACCAGTGCCCCGACACGCCGGCCGGCACACCGGTCGACTCCACGGGCTGCCCGATCGGCAAGGATTCGGACGGCGACGGCGTGCCGGATGCGCTCGACAAGTGTCCCAACACGCCTCCGGGCACCAAGGTGGACGCCAACGGGTGCCCGGTGTCGAACGAGGTCGTGCGCGCTCAGCCCGGCGACGAGGACGGCGACGGGGTGCCCGACAATCTGGACAAGTGCCCCCACACGCCCGCCGGCGCCAAGGTGGACGCGCAGGGCTGCATCATCCTGTTCCAGCCGCAGCCCGCCGGACCGCCGCAGCCCGGCGCGCCGGCGCGCCCGACGCTCATCCTGCTAGGCGTGACCTTCGCGACCGCCCAGTCGGCCCTGAAGCCGCAGTCGTACGTCGTGCTCGACCAGGTCGCCGCGTCGCTCGTCGCGAATCCCGAGATCCAGATCGAGATCGCGGGCTACACCGACAACACCGGCTCCCCCACCCTCAACCGGCGCTTGTCGCAGGCGCGCGCCGATCGCGTGCGGGCGTACCTCGCGAGCAAAGGCGTGAGTCCCTCGCGCATGATCGCGCGGGGCTACGGCCCGGCGGGCCCCATCGCGCCGAACACGACGCCCGCGGGGCGGGCGCTGAACCGGAGAGTGGAGCTGCACAAGCTGCCGTAGTCAGGCGGATAGGCGGGTAGGCGGATAGCCCTCGCCTATCCGCCCGTCGCGCCTCGGGGCCGGCTCCAGTATCTTTCGAGCCCCCGAAAGAGATGGAACTGTCCCCGATGCGTCCGCTCCACCGCGGCGCTGCCACCGCGGCCGCGCTGCTGCTATCCACCTATCCGTCTAACCGCCTGTCCGCCCAGAGACCCCTCCAAGCGACGGACTACTACAAGCTCGTCGTGGTCGCGAACCCGGAGCTTTCGCCCGACGGGCGGCGCGTGGCGTTCGCGGTCACGACGGTGGTCGAAGACAAGGACAAGCGGCACAGCGAGATCTGGATGGCGTCCGCGGACGGCTCGGTGAAGCCGTACCGTTACACCAGCCCCACGACCGAAGCGTCGAGCCCGCGCTGGTCGCCGGACGGCTCGCTGCTGGCGTTCACGAGCAAGCGCGAGGGCGCGGACGACGACGTGTGGTTCCTCCATACCGGCGCGCCCGGCGGCGAGGCCTTTCAGATCGTCGGCGTGCACGGGCTGCCCGTGTTCTCGCCCGACGGCCGGCGGCTCCTGTACGAGTGGCGCGGCCCCGAGCCGGACAGCCTGAAGCAGCAACCGTGGCGCGAACGGGTCTCGTCCGCGGCCGTCACGCGCGGGCCCGATCCCAAGCGCTTCGATGGCCGCGTGTACACGTCCCTCCCCGTCGTGGCAGACGAGCGGGGGCTCATCGCCCCGCGGGAAACCCGGCGGCCGCGGCACCTCTACGTCACGGCCCTGGATGGCGGCGATGCGGTGCAGCTCACGAGCGGTGAGCTGGCTCAGACCGATCCCGCCTGGTCGCCGGACGGCCGCGCGGTCGTGTTCGTGCAGGACTCCATGGACACCGTGGAGCTGGACGTGCAGCCGCGGCCCCAGCTCTACGTCCTGACCCTCGCCGACCGGAGCGCGCGGCGGCTCGAGACAGGATACGCGGAAAATGGGTCGCCGGCCTGGTCGCCGGACGGGAAGTGGATCGCGTTCGAGTGCTCGAAGGGGCGCGGGGAAGAGAACGACGTTTGCGTCATGCCCGCGGGCGGCGGAGCGGTCCGCAACGTGACGGGCTCCTGGGACCTCGACCCGAGCGGCGTGCGGTGGTCGCGCGACTCGAAGACGGTCTACTTCTTCGCCGAGACGCGTGGGAACCTGCACCTGTTCGCGGCGGCCGCGGCTGGGGGACCCGTGCGCCAGGTCACGGCCGGGGAGCGGCAGCTGCGCGGCTTTACTTTCAGCGCCGACGGGAAGTGGCTCGCCTACACGGCGAGCGACGTCACCCGCCCCACCGAGCTGTACGTGGCGCCGGCTGCCGGGGGACCGGAGCGGCGCGTCACCTCGTTCAACGACGCCTGGCTCGCGCAACTCGCCATCATCCCGGCCGACACGTTCTGGTTTGCGGGCACGGGCGGCCTACGGATCGAGGGGTGGCTGATGAGACCCTACGGGTACCAGGCCGGCAAGATGTACCCCCTCGTGCTGTCGATCCACGGCGGGCCGCACTCCAACTACGGCAACGTGTTCTTCCCCGAGTTCCAAATGCTCGCCGGGCAGGGGTACTGGATGCTGTTCACGAACCCGCGCGGCTCGAGCGGCTACGGCCATGCCTTCACGTTCGCGACGCGCGGCCGCTGGGGGATGGAGGACTTCCGGGATCTCATGCAGGCGGTGGACGTCGTGATCGCGCGGGGGGAGGTGGATACCGCGAAGCTGGCGGTGCTGGGCGGCTCCTATGGCGGCTTCATGACGAATTGGATCGTGGGGCACACCACGCGGTTCGCGGTGGCGGAGACCGACCGCTCGATCTTCAACTGGTACTCCTGGTACGGCTCCTCCGACGCGCAGGGGCTCACGGATTACGAGTTCTTCGGCGAGCCCTGGCGGAGCGACTCGCTGTATCGGGCGCTGTCGCCCATGACCTACGCGAAGCAGATGCGCACACCGATGCTCATCGTGCACAGCGAGGACGACCGGCGCACGCCCATCACCGACGCCGAGCAGTTGTTCGTGCTGCTGCGCGAGCGCGGCGTGCCGGCGGAGTTCGTGCGCTACCCCCGCTCGTTCCACGGCCTGTCCCGCACCGGGCCGCCGTGGCTCCTGGTGGACCGGTTGGAGCGGATCCGCACCTGGTTCGCGCACTGGCTGGGCACGGGCGAGACGCCCTCCGCGGCCGGCGCGCTGCACTAGCCTCGTGACGCCACGATCCGTGATCGCGCGTGGGCTCGGCGCCCTCGCTTGCGCGGCGCTGCTCACCGCTCCAGCCGCGGCGCAACAGCGGAGACGGCCGCCGGAGCGGCCGGCGCCGCGGATCCCCACGCCGAAAGCGGTGCTCGGCTTCGAGCCCGGCGAGGACCGGAAGCTCGCGGATTGGCCCCTGCTCGTGCGCTACTATCAGGCGCTCGCCAAAGCGAGCGACCGTGTGCAATACCGCGAGCTCGGGAAGACGACGCTCGGCGCCCCGTTCGTGACGCTCGTGATCTCGAGCCCCAAGAACCTCCGGCGGCTCAATTACTTCCGCAGCCTCAACGCCAGGCTCGCCGACCCCCGCACGCTGCGCTCGACCCGGGAAACGGAGGAGGCGCTGCGGGACGGCAAGACCGTCGTCCTGATCACGTCCGGCATCCATTCGACCGAGGTGGGCGGCCACCTCACGCCCGTGGTGCTCGCCCACCGGCTCGCGACGGACACGAGCGCCGCCACGCGAGCCATCCTCGACCACGTGATCCTGCTCCTCGTTCCGTCCCTCAACCCGGACGGCGTGACGATCGTCACCCGCTGGTACAATCGGACGCTGGGGACGCCCGCCGAGGGCACGGAGCCGCCTGAGTTGTACCACCACTACGCGGGGCACGACAACAACCGGGACTGGTACGCCTTCACCCAGGTGGAGACGCGGCTGGCCGTGGACTCGCTGTACAACGTCTGGCACCCCCAGATCGTGCAGGACATCCATCAGCAGGACTCGGACGGCTCGCGGCTGTTTCTGCCACCCTACCTCGATCCCGTCGAGCCGAACGTAGATCCGCTGCTCGTCGACGGCGTGAACGCGTTGGGGACGGCGATGGCGTGGGCGCTCGCGGCGCAAGGGAAGACGGGCATCGCGATCAACGCGATCTACGACGCCTGGACCCCCGCCCGCGCCTACCAGCACTACCACGGCGGCGTGCGGATCCTGTCCGAGGCCGCGAGTGCCAACCTCGCCTCGCCGATCGACGTCCCCTTCGACGAGCTGCAGGCGCGCGCCCGCGGTTACAACCCGCGGCAGCGCTCCTGGAACTTCACGGCTCCCTGGCCGGGCGGTCACTGGACCCTGCGGGACATCGTGAGCTACCAGACCGAGGCGGCGTACGCGCTGCTGCAGAACGCTGCGCGCGACCGCGACCGCTGGCTCGCGACGTTCCTGACGGTCGGCTGGCGCGCCGCGCGCGGCTGGAGGGGCTGGCCCTACGCGTACGTCATCCCCAAGCAGCGGCAGGACAGCGTCGCCATCGCCGCGCTGCTCGGCATCCTGCACCGGGGCCAGGTCGAGATCCGTACCGCCCAGCTGCCCTTCACGCTCGGCGGCCAGCGGTTTGCCGCCGGCAGCTACGTCGTGGTCCTGCGCCAACCGTACGCGGCCTTCGCCAAGACACTGCTCGAGCCGCAGCACTACCCCGACCTGCGGCTCTCTCCGGGAGGCCCCCCGACTCCGCCGTACGACGTCACGGCCCACACATTGCCGCTCCTCATGGGCGTGGCCGCCGTGCCCGCGCCCGACTCGCTACACCTGCCGCTGTCGGCGCCCGTCGAGCCGCCGGGTGCGACGCCCGGCTACCCGGGCTTCGGCGAGGGCCAGGCGCCGCGCATCGGGTTGTACCGCTCCTACGACGCGTCGATGGACGAGGGGTGGACGCGTTGGGCGTTCGACACGTGGAAGGTGCCCTACCAGCCGCTCGTGGACTCCGTGGTCCGCGCGGGCAGGCTGAAGGAGCAGTTCGACGCCATCCTGCTCCCCGACCAGGAGCCGCGGCAGCTGCTCGATGGCTTGCCCAAGAATTACCCCGCGCCCTACGCCGGCGGCCTGGGATCGGAGGGCGCGCGCGCCTTGCGCCAGTTCGTCGAGGACGGCGGCACACTCGTCGCACTCAACCAGGCCAGTCGCTTCGTCATGGAGCAGCTGCTCCTGCCCGTGCGCAACGTGCTCGAGGGCGTGCCCGACGACGACTTCTACGCCCCGGGCTCCATCTTCCGGCTGGAGCTGGACACGGCGCACGCGGTCGCGAAGGGGACCCCCGCCCACAGCATCGCGTGGTTCGAGAACGGACCGGCGTTCGACGTCGTGGACTCGACGGCCGTGCGCGTGATCGGCCGCTACCCGACCGACCCCGACAAGGTGCTCTTGTCAGGCTGGGTGTTACATCCTGACCGAGTGGCTGGCCGGGCGGCACTGCTCGAAGTGCACCTGGGTTCCGGACGGGTCATCCTGTTCGGCTTCCGGCCCCAGTACCGCGGCCAGAGCCTCGCGACTTACCCGTTGTTGTTCAACAGCTTACAGCTTCGGTGATGGCCGCTCTTGTCCGTGGGGGGGGCACTCCCTATCCTGTAACCCCCTTATGAGACTGGTCCGGCGGCGGGTAAGTGCCCTCTTGCTCTGGGCCGCGCTCTTCACGAGTCGCGGCCTTTTTGCGCAGGGCAGCTTGCCGCCCGGCGACACGGTCGCGGCCGCCGATCAGCTAAAGGTGGCGCTCCGTCCCGTGGATCTGCGCTACGCACAGCCGCAGCCGATCCTCGGTCCCGCGCCGGCCTCGATCAAGGCGCTGTACGTCAACGCGTGGGCCTTCGGCTCCTCCAAGCTGTGGCAGCTGGTGCGGCTCGCGGACGAGACCGAGATCAACGCCTTCGTCGTCGACGTGAAGGACGACACGGGCTGCATGCTCTACCCGTCGGCGGTGCCCATTGCCCAGGAGATCGGCGCGAACGCGTGCGCCCGCGCCAAGGACGCGCGCGCCCGGCTCGACACGCTCGTGGCACACGGCATCTACCCCATCGCGCGGTTCGTCGTCGCGAAGGACCCCCTCCTTGCCGAGCGCAAACCCGGGTGGTCGGTGCAACACCGCGACGGCGGCCTGTGGCGCGACCGGATCGGGATGGCATGGGTCGACGCCTACAACGACTCGGTGTGGATCTACGCCGCTCAGCTCGCGCGCGAAGCCGTGAAGCTGGGGTTCCAGGAAGTGCAATTTGACTACGTCCGTTTCCCCGACGAGCCGCGCGAGCGTCTCGAGACGGCCATCTTCCCGGCGCGGCGCCCGGGTCAGTCGCAGCGCGACGCCGTGCGCGCGCACATCACCCTGCTCCGGGACCGGCTCAGACCGCTCGGCGCTCCCGTGACCTTCGACATCTTCGGTCTCACGGCGTCGGCCACGGGCGACCTCGGCATCGGGCAGGTGTGGGAGGACTTCATCGCCGTCGCGGACGTTGTCCTCCCGATGGTGTATCCCAGTCACTATTACCGCGGCGCCTACGGGTTCGCGCACCCCAACGCGGAGCCGTACCGCATCGTTCGCAGCGCCTTGCGCGAGGCGCTCGACCGCTCCCGTCCCCGGGGGAGCGCGGCCGAGATCCGCCCCTACCTGCAGGCATTCACGTTGGGACGGCGGCTGCCGCGCTACACCCCCTTCGAGATCCGCGAGCAGATCCGCGCGGCGGAAGAGCTGGGCATCACCTCCTGGGTACTGTGGAACCCGCGCAGCGTGTACCAGCGCGACTCGCT
>QHUR01000056.1 GCA_003221995.1 Gemmatimonadota bacterium
TGTTCAATTATCTCGATCGCTGGGTGGTCGCGGCCGTCGCCGAGAGCATCAAGCGGTCCGAGCTCCGGCTCTCCGACACCGAGCTTGGCGCCCTGATGACCGGCTTCATCATCGTCTACACGCTGACGGCGCCGGTCTTCGGCCGGCTCGGCGACACGCGGTCGCGGCGCACGCTCATCGCGCTGGGTGTGGCGGTGTGGAGCGTGGCCACGGCGCTCGCCGGATTCGCGCGCGGCTTCGCCTCGCTGTTCCTGGCGCGCGCGACCGTGGGCGTGGGCGAGGCGGCCTACGGCACGATCGCGCCCAGCCTGCTCGCGGACTATTACCCGCGCGAGCGGCGCGGGCGCGCCTTCGCGGTGTTCTTCGCCGCGATCCCCATCGGCTCGGCCCTCGGGTACGTCGTGGGAGGGCTGGCGGACCACATGGTCGGCTGGCGCGGCGCATTTTTCGTCGCGGGCGTGCCTGGTCTGTTGCTCGCCGCGCTCACGCTCCGGCTGTGGGAGCCGCCCCGCGGCGCGCAGGATGAGGCGGCGCCCCTTCGATCCCCCGGCGCTGGAGGCGCCCTGGCGGCGCTGCTGGGCAACCGGACGTACGTGCTCACGGTGCTCGGCTACGCGGCCTACACGTTCGCGCTGGGCGGTATCGCCTTCTGGATGCCGTCGTTCCTGGAACGCGTGCGCGAGATCCCGAGGGCCCAGGCCACGGTGCAGTTCGGGGCGATCGTCGTCGTGACGGGGTTCGTGGGCACGTATTTCGGCGGCTGGCTCGGCGACTACTGCCTGCGCTTCTCGCGCCATGCCTACCTCTGGGTCTCCGGGCTCGCGACCCTGCTCGCCGCACCGCTGTTTCTGCTCGCGCTCGTCGCGACCCGGCCCGGTCCCTATTGGGCCGCGCTGGTCACGGCCCAGGTGCTGATGTTCATTTCCACGGGCCCGATCAACTCGACCATCGTCAACGTCGTGTCGCCCGCGATTCGGGCCACGGCCGTCGCCCTGAGCATCTTCACGATCCACACGCTCGGGGACGTCCCGTCCCCGGCGCTCGTCGGGATGATCTCGGACGCGCGGTCGCTCGGGGAGGCGGTGCTGATTCTGCCGGCCGCGACACTGGTTGGCGGGCTGATCTGGACGTATGCGGGGGCTACTGCGGAATAGCAGCACCCAGGCGGAAGTATTTGGCCTAGACCGCGGGTTCTTGCTGCGTCAGACAGTGAATCGTGCCCAATCCCCACACGAGATCCACCGCGTGGATGCCCACCACGGCTCGGTCCGTGAACACCTCGCCCAGCACGCCCAGGGCCGCACGGTCATTCGGATCATTGAACGTGGGCACGAGCACCGCTGCGTTCCCCACGTAGAAGTTCGCGTAGCTCGCGGGCAGGCGCTGGCCGGCGAACTGGAGCGGCGCCGGCATGGGGAGATCGATCACCTCGATCTTCGACCCGTCCTCGAGCCGCATCCCCGCGAGCCGCTCGCGGTTCTCCTCGAGCGGCCGGTGGTTCACGTTTCGCGGGTCGTGCTCCCGGCACAGCACCACCGTGCGGGGGTCGACGAACCGGCACAGGTCGTCCACGTGCCCGTGCGTGTCGTCGCCCGCGATCCCCTTGCCGAGCCAGAGGACGTTCGTGACTCCGAGGGAGTCGCGCAGCACCGCCTCGAGTTCGGCGCGCGACAGCCCAGGATTGCGGGCCTGCACCTCCCGGTCGAGCAGGCATTCCTCGGTCGTGAGCAACGTGCCGCGGCCGTTCACGTCGATGCTCCCTCCCTCGAGGACCACGTCGCGGCCGCCGCACTGCGCCGGGAACAGCCGCAGCTTGCGGCGGCGGGCGACCCGCTCGGGGACCTGGTCGTCCTTCTTCCAGTCGGGGTACTTGGCCCAGGCATTGAAGCGGAACCGTATGATCGCGACCTCCGCGGGGGGCCGGGCGCGCCGCACGAACATCGGCCCGAAGTCGCGCGTCCATCCGCGGTTCGTGGGGAGCCGCAGGAACTCCGCCCCCGCGCGGTCCACGCCGGTCCGCTCCAGTACGCGGCGCGCCTGGCGCTCGTGCTCTCCCGACTGCACGAGGACGCGCACCGCTTCGCCGGGGGCGAGCTTGCGCACGATCTCCCCATACACCCACTGGATCGCGGCGAGCTTCCCCGGCCAGTCGCTCGCGTTGTGCGGCCACCCGATCCACGTCGCCGCGTGCGGCTCCCACTCGGCGGGCATGCGGAAGCCGAGCGCGGCTGGTGAGTCGGGGTCAGCCATCAGCCGTCAGCGATCAGGGCGTGGCGCATCCAGGAATCGCTCGCCGATCCCCGCGTAGGCGTCGATCCGCCGGTCGCGCAGGAACGGCCAGCCGCGGCGCACCTCCTCGATACGGGCGAGATCCACCTCAGCGACGAGGACCGCTTCGCGATCGCGCGGCGCCTCCGTCACCACGACGCCGAACGGGTCGGCGAGGAACGACGAACCCCAGAACTCGATGCCGTCCGCGCGATCGCGGCCGCCCTCCGCCGGGCGCTCGTGCCCGACGCGGTTCACTGCGGCGACGAAGAGACCGTTCGCGATCGCGTGAGAACGCTGGATCGTGCGCCAGGCGTCGAGCTGCTCGGCGCCGTGCTGCTGCCGCTCGCGCGGGTGCCAGCCGATCGCGGTGGGATAGAAGAGAATGTGGGCACCCTGCAACGCCGTGAGGCGCGCGCCCTCCGGGTACCACTGGTCCCAGCAGACGAGCGTCCCGATCCGCCCCACCTGCGTGTCGAACGTGCGAAACCCGAGGTCACCCGGCGCGAAGTAGAACTTCTCGTAGTAGGCGGGGTCGTCGGGGATGTGCATCTTGCGGTACAGGCCGGCGAGGCGGCCGTCCGCGTCGATGACCGCCGCCGTGTTGTGATACAGTCCCGGCGCGCGCCGCTCGAACACGGGCGCGATCACGACCACGCCCGCCCGCTTGGCGACCTTTCCCAGCGCCTCGGTGCTCGGCCCGGGCACGGGCTCGGCAAGGTCGAACAGCGCGGGGTCCTCCACCTGGGCGAAGTAGCGCGAGCGGAACAGCTCGGGGAGACAGACGAGTCGCGCACCCTGGCGCGCCGCCTCCTCCACGCGGGCGATCGCGTGCTTCAGGTTCTCGTCCGGATCCGCGGACATCGCCATCTGGACGAGTCCCACTCTGTACTTCGCCGGTGGCCGGGCGTCGGTCATGGGACAGAACATATCATTATCTTCGTCCCATGCACCGTCTCCTGAGCCGGTGGCTCACCCTGCTGGCGCTGCCGCTCGCCGCACGCACGATGCAGGAGGTCCCCATGGCGTTCACCCTCACGAGTAGCGCCTTCACGGAGGGCGCCCCCATCCCGGCCAAGCACACCTGCGACGGTGCCGACGTGTCGCCGCCGTTGGCCTGGAGCGGCACGCCGTCGGGCGCCGCTGCATTCGCCCTGATCATGGACGATCCCGATGCCCCGGCCGGCACCTGGGTGCACTGGGTGCTGTACGACCTCCCGGCGCGCTCGAGCGCGCTCGCCGAGAACGTGGCCAAAACGGAGGCCCTCAAGGATGGGGCGGTGCAGGGGAGGAACGACTTCCCGCGTACAGGCTACGGCGGGCCCTGCCCCCCGCCGGGCAAGGCGCACCGCTATTTCTTCAAGCTGTACGCGCTGGACGCGCCGCTCGGCCTCAAGCCAGGCGCGACGAAGCGGGACGTCGAGCGGGCCATGCAGGGACACGTGCTCGCCACGGCGCAGCTCATGGGCACCTACGCGCGACGCAAGCGATGAGGGTGCTGTTGGCGCTGCTGGTGCTCGGTCTGCCTCCCCGCTCCCCGGTCTTCGAAGTCGTCGTTCTCCCACGCGCCGTGCGGGACTCGATGCGCGCCCGCTGGGAGGCGAACAACCGTCACTGGGACGAGCTCTCCGACGTCAATACGCTCACCCAGATGCTCGGCACCGGGAAGCCGACGCAGCACGAGTACTTGGGGTGCCTATTCGGACGAGTAGCGCAGGACACCCTGTGGATCGAGGGCGCCGCGCCGGCGCGGCGCTTGCGGCAGCTGCAGTTCGCGGTCACGGGGGACTGCAACGCCGTGCACAGCTTCGTGGGCACCTGGCATACGCATCCCTACCGCGCCGGGCTCGACGGCCGGCCGCTCAAGGAGCGCGAGCTGTCGCGCCAGGACCTCAACAGCTTCCTGTCGGGCCCTGATCTCGTGACGATGGCGATGTGGGACGCGGACTCGCTCGACGCAGCCGCGCGCGGCCCGGACGGCGGCCTGCGCCACCCCGCGGCCGTCGTGGTCCGCTAGGAGGCCGCTCCGGAGGCCATCTTGACTGCGCCACCCGAGAGGCGTCCTTTACAGGACCCGCGGCGGGCCTGTTGACCGGCCGCGTGGCGGCCACCACCTGACAGTCCTACTGGAGGCACAGTCAAAGTGAGAATCTGGACTACGCCGCTGACGCTGGCACTCGGCACCGCGGCACTACTGTCCAGCGCCGCGCTGGCGCAGACGACCAGACCGACAGTGAAGATCACGACGCCACGCAACGGGGCTAGCGTCACCGGCCCGGTGAAGGTCACGCTCAAGGCGACCGGCGTGGAGATCGTTCCGGCGACCGATGAGCGACCGGGAACGGGACACCACCACCTGTTCGTGGATCGCGACGTGACGCCTGCGAACGATACGATTCCCCGTGGCGTGACCGGGATCATCCACTTGGGCCGGGGCCAGACCGACTTCGTGCTGGACTCGCTGAGGCCCGGTCCCCACCGGGTGATCGCGGTCGTCGCGGATTGGAAGCACGTTCCTTTGAAGCCACTCGTCGTCGACACGGTCCGATTCACGGTGAAGTAAGCGCCGCACCACACCCCAGGGGTGACCCATGGCCTGGACCCAGACGTACGACCCGTTGCACAGCTGGATCCTTTCCACTTTGGTGGCGGCGTTACCGATCCTGGTGCTGTTCGGCCTGTTGGCCGGGCTAAGGGTGAAGCCGCATTGGTGCGCCATCGCCGGAGCCGGGACGGCGGTTCTGGTTGCCGTCACGGTGTTCGGGATGCCGTTCCCGCTGGCGGGCATGAGTTTCGTCTACGGGGTCGGATTCGGCGTCCTCAAGATCGCCTGGATCGTGCTGGCGGCGGTCTACCTGTACGACGTCTCCGTGTTCACCGGGCAGTTCGAGATCATGAAAGAGTCGGTGGCCGGGATCACGGGGGATCGGCGTCTGCAAGTGCTGCTCGTGGCGTTCTGCTTCGGCGCCTTCATCGAAGGCGCAGCGGGATTCGGCGCTCCGGTGGCGATCGCCGGCGCCTTCATGATCGGGCTCGGGTTCAGGCCGTTCCACGCGGCGGCGCTCAATCTGCTCGCCAACACGTCGCCCGTGGCGTGGGGCGCCATCGGGACACCCGTGCACACGCTGGCCGCCGTGTCGGGCCTGCCGGAATCTGATCTGAGCGCGATGATCGGCCGCATCCTTCCCATCACGGGGATCATCGTGCCGTTCTGGCTGGTCCGCGCGATGGTTGGCTGGAGCGAAACCTTCGAAGTGCTGCCCGCCATCCTGGTGGTCGGGGTTTCGTTCAGTCTAACGCAGTATTTCTGGTCCAACCACGTGGACTCGAACCTCGTCGATATCGCGGGCGGCGTCATCTCCCTCCTCGCAACGGTGCTCTTCCTGCGGTTCTGGAAACCGAAGCGGATCTGGAGGCTCGAGCACGAGCCAGCAGCGACGTCCGCGGCGCCTGGCGTGCGCCGGCACACGGCGGGTCAGATCATCAAGGCCTGGATGCCGTTCGCCATCCTCTCGGTCTTCGTGCTCGTGTGGGGTCTGCCGGCCGTCAAGGGGGCGATGAACCGAGCCACCACTCCGGTCTGGGAGGTGCCATATCTGCACAACGCGGTCACCCGCGCCGCCCCCGTCGTGACCAAGCTGACGCCGGAAGCGGCGCGGTACGACTTCAACTGGCTCTCGGCTACCGGGACCGGCTGCTTCTTCGCCGCGATCGTCGCCGGGCTCCTGCTCGGGGTCGGACCGGCCCAGCTAGCGAAGATCTTCTGGTCCACCCTGAAGCGCATGAAGCTCGCCGTCATCGCGATTTCCTTCATGCTGGGCCTGGGGTTCACCACCCGCTACTCGGGACTCGATGCGGTGCTGGGGTTGGCGTTCACGCGTACCGGCTGGCTGTTTCCCTTCTTCGGCACGTACCTGGGCTGGCTGGGCGTCGCGCTGACCGGCAGCGACACGTCGTCGAACGCACTGTTCGGCAGCCTGCAGCGGATCACCGCGCAGCAGCTCAACCTCGACCCCGTGCTCATGTGCGCCGCGAACTCGGCCGGCGGGGTGATGGGCAAGATGGTGGACGCGCAGTCCATCTGTGTGGCGACCTCCGCGACCAATCAGGTGGGAAACGAGGGGACGATTTTCCGGTGGGTGTTCTGGCACTCGGTCGCCCTGGGTGCGGTCGTCGGGGTGATTGTGTTGCTGTACGCCTACGTCTTCCCCGGCGCGGTGCCGCACGGGCTGACGATCGTGAAGTGATGGTGGATGCGAGTAGGGGCGCAGCATGCTGCGCCCCTACCGTTCAGGCAACCCCTTCACTCAGCCCCTGGCGCCTGCCCGCACCGCTGCCGGCTGCCAGATGCTGATCTTCCGCGTCTCCGGCATCAGGAACAGGCTCAGCAGGAACGCCACGGCCGGCACGGTGATGGGATAGACCAGTGCGTGGCCCAGGCTCTGGGACATGGATAGCCCCCCCGCTTGCGCGGTCACGTACGCCGCGGTCGTGATGACGGGCACCAGCCCACCGCCCCAGCCGTTGCCGATGTGATATGGCACCGACACGGACGAGTAGCGGATGCGCGCCGGGAAGTACTCGGCGAGGAACGCGCCGATCGGGCCGTACACCATGCCCACGTAGGAGACCATGATCGCGACGATCAAGATCGCCAGCGGGTAGTTGATGTTGGCCGGGTTGGCGGCGTTGCCGAGCGCCATGTAGAGCGGGTAGTACGTGACGGCCGCGAGGAAGAACCCGGCCAGGATGATCGGCTTCCGGCCGATCTTGTCCGAGAGCCAACCGAAGAAGATGAGCGACGGGGTAGCGAGGAGCAGCGCCGTGCCCGTGATGAGGGCGGGGTGCAGGACGTCAGGCTTCTGCACCTGCTGGATGAAGTAGAGCGCCCAGAACTGGCCGCTGTACCACACGACCCCCTCGCCGATCACGACGACGCTGGCGATCAGCACGTATCTGATGTTCTGGCTCCAGAAGGCCTCGCGCCACGGATTGGCCGCCGTCTGTCCCTTCGCCTTGATGGCCTGGAAAATCGGCGTCTCCTGGAGCTGCAGTCGGATGTAGATGGCGATCGCGACCATGAGCAGCGAGAGCAGGAACGGGATGCGCCATCCCCACGCGTTGAACGCTTCGGTCCCCAGCGTCTCGCGCGTCACGATGATGACGACCAGGGACACCACGATCCCGAGCGTCGGCGACGTCTGGAGCCAGCCGGTGTAGTAGCCCCGTTTGTCGTCCGGCGCATGCTCGGCGACGTACGTGATCGCGCCGCCATACTCGCCGCCGAGGCACAGGCCCTGGATGAGGCGCAGGAACAACAGGATAATCCCCGCTGCTGCGCCGATCTTGGCGTAGCTCGGCACGGCGCCGATGAGAGCCGTCGCCAGACCCATGCCGCTCAGCGTAATGAGGAACGTGTACTTGCGGCCCACGATGTCGCCGATGCGGCCGAAGACGAAGGCTCCGAACGGGCGGATCAGGAACCCGGCGGTGAACGTTCCGACCGTCTTGATGAGCGCGCTTCCGGCGGCGCCTGCCGCGAAAAACTTGACCGACAGGAGTGCGGCCAGACTCCCGAAAATGTAGAAGTCGTACCACTCGATCACGTTCCCGACTGCCGCGGCGATAACGACACGCCGAAGGTCCTTGATGGAGAGCGGGGGCGCGGTCATATCTCCCTCTGGTCGGTAGTTGAGGTTCGAGTTGCCGGTGCTAGCGCGTTGCGAACGCGCCCCAGAGTTTCACTCCGAAGCGCTGCGTGGACGCAACGGGTTCACGAATGCGTTTTTAAAGAGCAGCGTGCG
>QHUR01000057.1 GCA_003221995.1 Gemmatimonadota bacterium
CCGAAACGGACCACCATGACCTGTGGCAGCGGGCCGAGCTCAGCGTGTGTGTCGTGAGCACCGACCGGGAGCAGGCGGAGCGGGTGTTGCGCGAGGCCGATCGCCTGGTGGAGGGCGCCGCGGGCGCGCGCATCGTGGACACGGTCACCAGCTTCCTGTGATGCGACGACCCAGCCACCGGCCCGAGCGCGTGGCCGAGATGATCCGCCAGAGCGTGGCCGCCTTCCTGACCGGGAACGCGCGCGACCCGCGGATCGGCTTCGTCACCGTCACAGCCGTCGAGGTGTCGGCCGATCTGGCGCACGCCCGCGTGCGCGTGAGCGTGATGGGCTCGGACGAGGAAAAAGCGAAGAACCTCGAAGGCCTCGCCAGCGCCGCGCGCTTCCTGCGCACCCGCCTCGCCCGGGAGCTGCCGCTGCGCACCGCGCCCGAGCTGCGCTTCGAGCTCGATCGCGGCCAGGAGCACGCGATGCGCATCGCCCGGCTGCTGAAGGACCTCAAGGAGGGCGCCGGCTGATCTCCGGGGTGGCGCTCGTGGCGAAGCCGGCCGGCCCTACCTCGCACGACGTGGTGGACACGGCCCGGCGCGCCCTGGGGACGAGGCGGATCGGGCACCTCGGCACGCTCGATCCCTTCGCCGCGGGCCTCCTCGTCCTGGTCGTCGGGCGCGCCACCCGGCTCGCGCCGTTCGCCGCGGGCTGGATGAAGACCTACGAGGGCGTCATCCGGCTGGGGACGACGACGGCGACGGACGACGCCTCGGGCGATGTGGTGGCGACTGCGGAGGGATGGCGCACCCTCGACCGGGTACGGGTCGCGGCGGCGCTCGCCGAGTTGCGAGGGGCCCGGCTGCAGCGGCCGCCCGCCTATTCGGCGGTGAAGGTCGGCGGCGAGCGCGCTTACCGCCGCGCCCGCCGGGGCGAGGCGGTGGACCTCGCTCCGCGCCCAGTCGAGGTGCGGGAGCTCGAGCTCACGCGGTTCGAGCCACCGGATGTGGGCTTCCGGGCGACGGTGGGTGCCGGCACCTACCTGCGGAGCCTCGCCCGCGAGGCCGGTGCCGCACTGGGGTGCGGGGCGCACCTCGCGGCGCTCGTGCGAACCCGCGTCGGACCGTTCCGGCTGGAGGACGCTGTGGGGCCGGGGGCGGTGACTCCCGCGGACCTGCGCGATCCGGCCGCCCTGGTCGCGGACCTGCCGCGGGGGGAGCTCGACGACGCAGGGCGGGCCGCGGTCATTCACGGACGCCCGCTGCCGGCGGGGAAGGGGGAAGGGGGAAGGGTGGCCCTGTTCGCGCGGGGGGAGCTGGTGGCCGTGGCGGAGCAGGTCGGCGACGTGCTGAAGCCGCGCGTGGTGGTCGCGGAGCCGTGACGGGCACCGTGGTCACCGTCGGCACGTTCGACGGGATCCATCGGGGCCACCAGGCGGTGGTCGCCGAAGTCGTGCGGAAGGCGCGGGGCGCGGGGCTCGAGGCGGTCCTCGTCACGTTCGACCCGCACCCGCTCGCGGTCGTGAACCCGGCGGCGGCGCCCCAGCTCCTCACGCTGCCCGACGAAAAGCGGGAGCTCCTGGCGCGGACGGGGCTCGACCGGGTGGAGCTGCTGCCGTTCACCCCCGAGCTCGCGCGGCTCGGGCCCGAGGAGTTCGTGCGCGACGTGCTGCGGGCGCGCTACGCCATGCACGACCTGGTGCTCGGCTACGACCACGGCTTCGGCCGCAGCCGCTCAGGGGATGTCGAGGCGGTGCGCCGGATCGGGACGCGCGACGGGTTCGGGGTGGACGTGGTGGACGCCGTGCGGGAAGACGGGCAGCCGATCTCCTCGACCGTGATCCGGGCGGCGGTGGCGCATGGCGATCTCGCCGTGGCCGAGCGCTGGCTGGGCCGGCCCCACAGCCTGCGCGGCGTGGTGGAGCGGGGAGTGGGGCGCGGCCGCACGATCGGGGTCCCGACGCTCAACCTGGCGCCACCCGACCCCCGCAAGCTGCTGCCTCCCGACGGGGTATATGCGGTGCGGGTGGAGTGGCGCGGGGAGCGGCTCGGCGGGATGATGAATCAGGGCCCGCGCCCCACGTTCGGGATCGCGGCGCGGGCGCTCGAGATCCACCTGTTCGATTTCGCCGGCGACTTGTACGGCGAGTCGGTGAGAGTGGAGTGGGTGCGCCGCCTGCGCGACGTGCAGGCGTTTCCCTCCCGCGAGGCGCTCGTGCAGCAGCTCGAGCGCGACCGGGTGGCGGCGCGACAGATCCTCAACCTCTAAGAGAGCCGCATGCGCTCGCTACGCTGGCGTTTGTTCTGGGTCGCGCTCGCCACCGTGTTCGCCGTGGCCGCGCTGGTCCCCCGCAACACCACCCAGCGGGTGCTGGACCAGAAGAGCGGCCGCATGAAGGACACCACGGTGCGGCGGGTGCCCATCAGCCTCGGGCTCGACCTGCAGGGCGGCATCCACCTCGCCCTCGAGGTGGATCAGTCGCGGGGCCCGGTGCCCGACGCGGCCGAGGCGATCCGCCGCGCCGAGCGCGTGGTACGGACGCGGATCGACCAGTTCGGCACGACCGAGCCGGTGGTGCAGGTGGTGGGCGGGAACCGCCTGATCGTGGAGCTGCCGGGCGAGAAGGATCCCGACCGCGCCAAGCGCGTCATTCAGCAGACGGCCTTCCTCGAGTTCCGCATCACGGACATGCAGAGCAAGTTCCGCGACGCGATCCCCGCGATCGACCGCGCGCTGCGCGCGGCGGGGGTGCAAGCGCCCGGCAATGCACCCGTGTCCGCCGTGTCGCAGCTGTTCGGCGCCGACACGGCCAAGCAGAAGCAGCCGGGCGCGAAGCGGAAGCAGCAGCCCGACACGGCCGGCCTCAATGCGCCGGGACCCCTGTCCTCGCTGCTCTATCAAGGCGCGCTCCCGGGCGAATACCTCGTCCCCGTGGAGCAGGTGCCGGTGGCCGAGAGTCTGCTCGCGCGGCCCGAGGTGCAGCGGCTCGTACCGCGCGGCATCGAGCTCAGGTGGGGCACGGAGGACATCTCGCGCGGCGCGCGCTCGTTCCAGACACTGTACGCGGTCGAGGACCGACCCATCATCACGGGGGACGAGCTCGAGAAGGCGACCGCGCGGCGCGATCAGCTCACGAACCAGTCGGTGGTGGACTTCGTGCTCTCCCGGCGCGGCGGCCGCACGTTCGAGCGTGAGACGGGCCGGCACGTGAACGACTACATGGCGATCATCCTGGACGGGCGCGTGCAGCGACAGCCGCCGATCATCAAGAGCCAGATCGGCCAGCGGGGCCAGATCGAGCTGGGCGCGAAGGCGCTGCAGGAAGCCCAGGACCTGGCGCTGGTGCTGCGGGCGGGTGCCCTTCCCGCGCCGCTCACGATCGTGGAGGAGCGGACCATCGGCCCGTCACTCGGGCGGGACTCGATCGCGGACGGTATCCGGGCGGGCATCGTGGGCGTGGCGCTCGTCGTCCTGATCATGGTGATCTACTACCGCCTGTCCGGGGCGCTCGCGGTGGCGGCGCTGACCTTCTACGTGCTGCTGACGCTCGGGGGCCTCGCCGCCTTCGGCTTCACGCTGACGCTGCCGGGCCTCGCCGGGCTCGTCCTGTCGGTGGGCATCGCCGTGGATGCGAACGTGCTGATCTTCGAGCGCATCCGCGAGGAGCTGCAGCACGGCAAGCTGATCCGCACCGCCGTGGACGAGGGCTTCAAGCACGCGATGAGCGCCATCATCGACTCCAACGTGAGCACGGCGCTCACCGCGGCGATCCTCTACCTCGTCGGGACGGGCCCGGTGCAGGGCTTCGCGATCACGCTCATCATCGGCATCATCGCCTCCATGTTCACGGCCGTCTTCCTCGTGCGCACCTTCTACATGATCTGGCTGCAGCGGCGGCCGGACATGGCCACCCTGAGCGTCTGATGATCCGACTCTTCGCGAACGCGAACTACGACTTCATCAAGTGGCGCCGCTGGGCGATCGGCCTCACCCTGGCCTTCATCGTCCCGGGGTACGCGCTCTTCTTCGTGCGCGGGCTGAACTACTCGATCGAGTTCACGGGCGGCACGCTGATCCAGGTCACGACCGTGCAGCCGGTCGGCACCGGCAAGATCCGCAGCGCGCTCGACGCCGCGGGGGTCCGCGACGCTGAGATCCAGCAGTTCGGGGCATCCAACGAGTACGTGGTCCGGGCGCGGCTCGGTGCGGGCGGAGTGACGGCCCAAGGGAGCACGCAGGCCACGGCGCAGGCGGTGGATTCGGCGCTCGCGCACGGCCTGGGCGCGGACCAGTACCGGATCCTCCGCACCGAGGCGGTGGGCCCGAAGGTGGGCCGCGAGCTTCAGGGCAAGGCGTTCCTCGCCATCTTCTTCTCGTTTATCGTCACGCTCATCTACCTGGCCATCCGGTTCGAGTGGCGCTTCGGGCTCGCCGCCGTGCTCGCGACGTTCCACGATATCCTCAGCACGATCGCGTTCATCCACTACCTGAATCTCGAAGTGAGCCTCGTCGTGGTGGGCGCCGTGCTGACCATGGTGGGCTACTCGCTCAACGATACGATCATCATCTTCGATCGGGTGCGGGAGAACCTGCGCAAATTCCGGCGGCAGAACCTGTACGAGATCCTCAACCTCTCGATCAACGAGACGCTGCCGCGCTCGGTGCTGACGCACGGCACGACCATGGCGACGACGCTGGCCCTCGTGTTCCTCGCCGGCGAGGTGCTGCGGCCGTTCGCGCTCGTGATGACGTTTGCGATTTTCACCGGCACGTTCTCGTCGGTCTACATCGCGGCGCCGATCCTCATGTACATCGAGAAGCGCTGGCCGGGCCAGGATGCGCGCGGCGCCCGCCAGTTCCGCCCCGGAGCCGCCTCGGTCTCCCCCGCCCCCGGCGCGCCGCCGCGGGCCCCCCAGCCGCAGGCCATGCGGCAGTAGGGGCGCGGCATGCTGCTCGTGGACGCCCACTGCCATCTCGGCGATGCGGCGTTCGATCGGGACCGGGACGCGGTGCTCGTGCGTGCCCGGGCCGCGGGCGTGGGACACGTCGTGGTGATCGGGGGGACGGTCGCGGAGTCGGAGCGGGCCGCCGCGCTCGCCCGCGGCGGGCCCGGTCTCTCGGCCACCGCCGGTCTGCATCCCCACGAGGCGCGGTCCTGGTCGCCGGAGGCGGCGGCCCGCCTGAAGGCGCTGCTCGCCCTACCTGAAGTGGTGGCTGTGGGCGAGACCGGGCTCGATTACCATTACGACCATTCGCCGCGCCCCGCGCAACGACGTGCCTTCGAGGCGCAGCTCGGGCTCGCGGCGGAGCTCGGCAAGCCCGTCGTCGTGCACGCCCGCGAGGCGGACGACGACGTCGCCGCGATGCTCGCCGCGGCGCGCGTGGCGGTGGTGCTGCATTCGTTCAGCTCCGGCCCCAACGTGTTCGAGGCGGGGATGGCGATCGGCGCGTACTTTTCCTTCTCCGGCATGATCACGTTCAAGAACTGGACGATGACCGACCGCCTGACCGCCTGTCCGCCCGACCGCCTATTGGTCGAGACGGACGCCCCGTACCTCGCGCCCGTGCCGCACCGCGGCACGCGCAACGAGCCCGCGTTCGTGCGCGATGTCGCCGCCGCGCTCGCCCGCATCCGCGGAGAGTCGCTCGACACCTTCGGACCACGGACCACGGAAAACGCGCGACGGCTCTTCGGCTCGCGCCTCGCCGCCACGCTTTAGCCCGAGAGGACCCGTGACCACGACGGCCAAGGTTCCCACCGACATCGCCATCGCCCAGGCGGCGAAGCTGCGCCCCATCGCCGACATCGCCGCGGAGCTGGGCCTCGCCGAGGACGAGGTCGAGCTGTACGGCAAGTACAAGGCGAAGGTCCGGCTCGCGGCCTTGGCGGCCCGCAAGCCCAAGGGTCGTCTCGTGCTTGTGACCGGGATCAATCCCACGCCCGCGGGCGAAGGGAAGTCCACCGTCACCGTGGGCGTGACTCAGGCACTCCGCCGGCTCGGCAAGAACGCCGCGCTGTGCATGCGGGAGCCGTCGCTCGGGCCCGTGTTTGGCGTGAAAGGCGGGGCGTGCGGCGGCGGCTACGCGCAGGTCGTGCCGATGGAGGACATCAACCTCCACTTCACGGGCGACTTCCACGCCATCGCGAGCGCGCACAACCTGCTCTCGGCGATGCTCGACGCGCACCTGCACCACGGCAACGGGCTCGGGCTCGATACGCGCCGCATCATCTGGCCGCGCACCATCGACATGAACGACCGGGCGCTGCGCAGCATCATCGTCGGCCTGGGCGGCACGAACGCCGGCCCGACGCGCGAGGACCGCTTCGTGATCATCCCGGGCTCCGAGGTCATGGCGATCATGGCCCTCACCACCGGCGTCGACGACCTGGAGCAGCGCTGCGCGCGTGTCATCGTCGGTCTCACGCGGGACAAGGCGCCGGTGCGCGCGAGCGACCTCAAGGCCGCAGGTGCGATGACGCTCCTCCTGAAGGACGCCATCAACCCGAACCTGGTGCAGACGCTCGAGGGCGGACCGGCGTTCATCCACTGCGGCCCGTTCGGCAACATCGCCCACGGCTGCAACTCGGTGGTGGCGACGCAGCTCGCGCTCAGCCTGTGCGACATCGTGCTCAGCGAGGCGGGCTTCGGCGCGGACCTCGGCGCGGAGAAGTTCTTCGACATCAAGTGCCGGATGGCGGGCCTCAATCCCGAGGCGGCGATCGTGGTCGCGACGGTGCGGGCGCTGAAGCTGCACGGGGGCGTGAAGAAGGCCCAGTTGAGCGCGGCTGACCCCGCTGCGGTGCAGCGGGGGGCCGCGAACCTGCGGCGCCACATCCGTAACGTGAAGAAGTTTGGCGTCCCGGTCGTGGTGGCGCTCAACCGGTTCGTCACCGACACGGACGCCGAGTTGGACGCGGTGCGCGACGAGTGCGCGACGGAGAGAGTCGGCGTCGAGCTGTGCGAGGTGTGGGAGAAGGGTGGGGAAGGGGGCATCCCAGTCGCCGAGGCGGTGCAGCAGCTGCTCGACGGGCGGCAGGCGCGTTTCAAGCCGCTGTACGACGTGCGGCGGCCCGTGCGCGAGAAGATCGAGACGGTCGCGCGGGAGATCTACGGCGCCGACGGCGTGGACTTCGCCGCGGCCGCCGAGCGGGCGCTGGAGCAGCTCCCCGCGCTCGGGCTGGGCGAGACTCCCATTTGCATGGCCAAGACCCAGTACTCCTTCAGCGACGATCCGGGCAAGCTGGGCGCCCCGACGGGCTTCCGCATCCTGATCCGCGACATCCTGCCCTCGGCGGGCGCCGGCTTCGTCGTGCCCCTCGCCGGCGACATCATGACGATGCCGGGGTTGTCGAAGGCGCCCGCCGCCGAGAAGATTCGGGTCCACCCCGACGGGACGATCGAAGGACTGTTCTGATGCGGAAGACCAAAGGACTGGGCATCGTGGCGACCGACGCCGCGCCGCAGGCGATCGGCCCATACAGCCAGGCCGTCACCACCGATGGGATGATCTACACGGCGGGGCAGATCCCAACCGATCCCGCGACGGGCCAGGTGGTGGGGAGGAGCACCGCCGAGCAGACGGACCAGGTGATGAAGAACCTGCGGGCGATCCTCGAGGCCGCGGGCTCCACGCTCGACAACGTGGTCAAGACGACCGTGTACCTCGCCGACATGGCCGACTTTCCGCAGATGAACGAGGTGTACGCGAAGCACTTCGGCAGCCACAAGCCGGCGCGCTCGACGGTGCAGGCCGCCGCGCTGCCGAAGGGTGTGCGCGTCGAGATCGACGCGATCGCGCTGCGGGGTTAGGGGCGCGCCCCGCTTCTGTACTGGTATCGGATGTGCAGACGCTCGCGGGGCGGGCCAACTGAGCCGGCCCGCCCCGCGCGGTCGCTGCACTGTCTGCGCGCCTAGTGGTGGATGATGATTTGCCCGCCTCCCAACACCGTCGTGGGATTTGCCCCGTCGCCGGCGTTGAGCTGATTGTCGTAG
>QHUR01000052.1 GCA_003221995.1 Gemmatimonadota bacterium
CACCCGCCGCAGGATGAAGGCGCGCATGAAGATCGCGCTCAGCTCGCCGTCGGTCTGGATGAGCGCCAGCAGGTCGTCGCGAGCGACCTCGATGACCTCGCCGTCCGCTCCTGCCCGGATCTGGGCGAGCCCCGGGCGGCCCGACAGCATGGTCGCTTCGCCCGTGAACATTCCGGGGCGGAACGACACCACGACCTGCTCGGCGGCGGCCGGACGTATGACGTCGAGCCGGCCCGCGACGACGACGAAGAGACGCGCCGTCTGCTCGCCAGCCTGCACCAGCACCTCGCCCCGCTCGACGTGGCGCGGGCGCCCGTGCGCGGTGATGCGGGCGAGCTGCGCCGGCGTCAGCGTCGGATAGAGGCGTTCGGCGCGCTGGCCGGGCAGATCGTTCTTCGTGGGATAGAGTTGTGGCGTGGTGGTGGTGGTGGTGGTGGTCATCGTAGCGTCCTACTCCAGTTCAAGATTCCGCGAACGCGTCTTCCTGGTAGCAATATAGCCACCGCTCCTCCTCATGGTCTCGGTCACGTCTTGAGAGCGGGAACCAGGGGCAGCTTGCGGATCCGTTTTCCGGTGGCCGCGAAGATCGCGTTGGCCAGCGCCGGGGCCGTGACCGCCGTGCCCGGCTCGCCGATCCCGCCGGGCGGCTCGAGGTTGCGCACGAGGTGCACCTCGATCAGAGGCGTTTCGTTCATCCGCAGCGTCCGGTAGTTGTTGAAATTGGACTGCTCGACCCGGCCGTTCTTGAGCGTGATCTCGCCCCACAGCGCACCACCGATGCCGAACACCACCCCACCCTCGATCTGCGCCTTCACGATATCCGGGTTCACGACGGTGCCGCAGTCGACCGCGCAAACGATCCGCTGCACGCGCACGTCGCCCGCGTCCGAGACGGCAACCTCGGCGACCTGGGCCACATAGGTATCCCACCCACTGTACATCAGCGCAACGCCGCGACCGCGGCGGGCGGGGAGCGGCCGGCCCCACCCGGCCGCCTGCGCCGCGAGGTCCAGCACCGCCCTGGCCCGCGGCGACTTGCCGAGGAGCGCGCGGCGATACGCGACGGGATCCTGCTTCGCGGCCGCGGCGAGCTCGTCGATGAAGCTCTCGATCACGAACGTGTTGTGCGTCACGCCGACGCCGCGCCAGAAGCCGGTGTTCAAGACGGGCTCCTCGTGGCGCACGTACTCGACCAGGATCGCGGGGATGTCGTACTGCAGATGCACCGCCCCGTCCAACGCATCGCCGTCGAGCCCGTTCCGGAACGCCGGTGGCGCCCAGCGCGCCAGGATCGACGGGCCCACCAGGCGGTGGGTCCACGCAGTCGGCTTGCCCTGCGCGTCTAGCCCCGCGGCAATCCGGTCGTAGTAGTACGGGCGATAAACGTCGTGTTGCACGTCCTCCTCGCGAGTCCACACGATCTTCACCGGTCCTTCGACCTGCCGGGCGATCCGGACGGCCTGGGTGACGTAGTCCACTTCCAGGCGCCGCCCGAAGCCGCCGCCCAGGAGATGGTTGTGCACCACCACCTTCTCGAGCGGCAGCCCCGTGACTTGGGCGGCCGTCGCCTGCACGCGGGCCAGCACCTGCGAGCCCGTCCACACCTCGCAGCCGTCGGACCGGACGTGCACCGTGCAGTTGATCGGCTCCATTGTCGTGTGCGCGAGGAAGGGGGCCTGGTACACCGCCTCGAGCTTCCCCGCCGCTCCGGCGATCGCCGCCGCGGCGTCGCCCTCCTTCCGCGCGACCACGCCCGGCTGCTGCGAGGCCGCGTCGAGCTCCTGGACGACATCGGCAGTGCTCACCTTGGCATTGGGCCCATCGTCCCAGCGGATGGAGAGAGCGGCGAGCCCTTGCTTCGCCGCCCACATGTGGTCGGCGACGACGGCGACCACATCGTCCAGCTTGACGATCTGCCGCACGCCCGCGATCGCCATCGCCTTGGCCTCGTCCAGGCCGGCCACCGTGCCGCCCACCACCGGACTCGCGGCGACCGTGGCGATCTTCATCCCGGGGAGCCGCACGTCGATGCCGAACTGCGCTGTCCCGTTCACCTTCGCCGGGGTATCGAGCCGCTTGGCGCGTGTGCCGATGAGCTTGAAATCTTCCGGCCGTTTGAGCGCGACATTGTCCGGTATGGGCAGCGTGGCGGCCGCGGCGGCGAGCGCGCCGTACCGGAGCCGGCGATGGCTGGGAGTGTGGATCACCGCGCCTCGCTCCGCGCGGCAGGACGCGGGGTCCACGTTCCACCGCTTGGCGGCCGCGGCGACGAGCATCGTCCGCGCGGTCGCCCCCGCCCGCCGCATCGGCAGGTACAGGCCCTTCACGGAGGTGGAGCCCCCGGTCGCCTGGAAGCCGAAGATCGGATTGGCGTAGAGCTTGTCATCGGGCGGCGCGTGCTCGAGCCGGACCTGGTCGAGCCCGACCTCGAGCTCCTCCGCCAAGAGCATCGGCATCGCCGTGTACATGCCCTGCCCCATTTCGACCTGCCCCATGATCATGGTCACGCGGCCGTCCGTGCCGATGCGAATGAACGCGTTGGGCGCGAAGTCCGGCGACGTCGCCCCCCGTGCGTCGACATGCCACCCCAGCAGCAAGCCGCCGCCGGCGGCGGCGCCGGCAATCAGGAACTCCCGTCGGGACACGCGGTCCATGGTCAGCCTCCTGCTTTGACGGCGGACGGCGCCCGCGCGGCCTGCTTGATGGCCGCACGGATGCGCTGGTAGGTGCCGCAGCGGCAGACATTGCCGGACATCGCGGCGTCGATGTCGGCATCGCTGGGGTTCGAGTTCTTCGCCACGAGCGCCGCTGCCGACATGATCTGGCCCGACTGGCAGTACCCGCACTGCACGACCTCGAGATCCAGCCACGCCTGCTGCACTCTCCTACCAGCCGGCGTCGCGCCGATCGCCTCGATGGTCGTGATCCGCTTCCCGACGGCAGCGCTCACGGGTGTCACGCACGACCGGGTCGGCTGCCCGTCCAAGTGCACGGTACACGCCCCGCAGGCGGCGATGCCGCAGCCGAACTTGGTGCCGGTCAGGCCGACGACGTCACGTAGCACCCACAGCACGGGCATATCCGCCGGCACGTCGACCGTCACGTCGCGTCCGTTGATGTTCAGTGTTGCCATGAAATCCGCTCCTTGAGATCACGATAGACAAAGGCACCGGATGACTCTCGCGCTCATTCCGGAAACGCCTCGCCGAACATGGGGAGGCCGCTCTTCGATTCGGCCTTCGTGGGCTCGTCTTGCACGACGTCCCAGTGCTCTGCGAGACGTCCGTCCGCTATACGGAGGATGTCGACGACGATCCGGGTCGGCCTCCCACCCCCACTGAAGCGCCCGTGCACCATGACGTAGTCGCCCTCGGCGACTGCGAGCGAGCTTTGGTACCGCCGCGTGAGGCCACGCACCAACGAGAACAGCCCGTCCCGCCCGGGGGCGATCCCCGCGCTGTGCTGGATGTACGTGGGCGAGAAATATGTCGCAGCGGCCTCGAAGTCTCTCCGGTTGAAGAGTGCGTCGAATGCCTCGAGAACCAGCGCCTTATTCCTCGCCTCCTGCTCTAGGTCTCGTGCCATCGCTCCCTCTGTCGAGGCGACCTCACTCTCCCTGGCGCCGCTCCCGGCCCATCAGTGTCACCATGAATCACGCTCCATGAGATCACGATGGACGAAGACAGCCACCTCCCTACACTTGAGCGAAACCGCCATCCACGAACAACTCTGCTCCCGTGATGAAGCTGCTGTCGTCGGATGCGAGAAACACCACGGCCTTCGCGATCTCGTCGGGCGTACCGCGCCTGCCGAGCGGCACCGTGCTGGCGATCGTCTTGGCGCGTTGCTGGCCCGCTTCCGAGGAACCCAGGAGCTCATTCAGTCCGGGCGTATCGGTCGCGCCCGGGCTGACCGCGTTGACGCGAATGTGGCGGTCCTTCAAGTCCGATGTCCACGTCCGTGCGAACGAACGCACGGCGGCCTTGGTGGCGCTGTACACACTGTTCGACGCGAATCCCTTGCTGCCGACGATGGACGCGTTCAGGATGATCGCGGCACCATCCGGCAGCAACGGCAGCGCCTTCTGCACCGTGAACAGGACGCCCTTTACGTTGATGTCGAAGATCGAGGCGTAGAACTCCTCAGTGATCGTCCCCAAGGGGGCATGCCTCGCAACGCCGGCATTCGCGAACACGACGTCGAGCCTGCCCTTCTCCCGCTTGATGTGTGCGAACAGGCGATCGAGATCGTCCAGGTTCGACACGTCTCCTTGCACGGCGGTGACATTTCTCCCGATTTCCTTCACCGCGCGAGCCAACTCTGCCTCCCGCCGCCCCGTGATGAAGACGTATGCGCCTTCGTTCACAAACCGCTTCGCGGTCGCGAGGCCGATGCCGCTACTGCCACCGGTGACGAGTGCAATTTTGGCTTCAAGCTTTCCCATGTGATTTCCGTCGCAATGAATGACGTCTTGCTCCTAACCGTTACACGTCGAGCAAGGTTCCGACGGAGGAAGCTCGGCCCACATAGATCAGCGTCGCGAGCAGCGTGATTGCACCGCTCACGGCGAGCGGCCAGGCGACTCCGACCGATAAGACCAGCATCCCGCCCGCAACGGCGCCGGCCAGCATGGCGGCGACCGAGGCGACGCGCCGGGCAAACCGGGGGTTGGCGCCGCCCGCGAAGGACGAGTCTGCGCCGAGCCCGGCCAGCGTCAGGGTGAGCACGGTCGTGGTCAGGTCGGGTACTGCGAGGCGGCGCACCGTCGCGTTGCGCAGGCCCATGGCCACGGCCGTGAGCGCGATCAGCGCGTACAGTCGGGCGACGGGGACGAGCTGCCCGCCGTCATATCCAAGGGCCGTGAGCGCGGCCGCGAAGAGGAGGCTCGACTCGACGACCGCGACGGTCGCGAGCCAGCGACGGCGCGAACCCTCGAGCCGTATGGCGAGGCGCCCGCCGATCACGGCCCCGGCGAGGAAGGCGGCGAGCGCGGCCAATGCCCGCACCAGCGAGAAGCCCGGCACGCGCGCGAGCGCGAATCCCAGAAAGACCACGTTGCCGGTCATGTTCGCGGTGAACACTCGTCCGAGCCCGAGCACACTCACGGCGTCGATCAAGCCCGTGGTGACCGTCAACACCAGAAGGAGCAGCGGGAGCGACGCCGGCCTCTCTTGCCCCGGCTGCTCCAGGTTGGATCTCGTCATGTCCTCACCCAGGTCCGATCCGTCCTGTGAAATCGGGGGAAGGTGATGCCTATATAACCCGCGATCCATTATCTTGACGGCTTCCGCGCCGCAGCGAAACCGGCAAGGAGGAGGGTGGGCTATGCGGGCCAGAGTGATTGCCGTCGGAGTCGCCCTGTGTATCGCCTGTAAGGGACCAGAGTTGCCAAAGCCACCGGCCAAGGTGGCGGGCGCACAGGTCGTGGACTTGATTCCTGTCTCGCTGAGTGGGGAAACCTGGCAAGATGCCGAGCCGTTCCTGGCGCTGTACGCCTCGAACCCGCGTCTCATGGCGGCCTCCGCCTTCACACCGAATCCCGGCGGCTCCGCCAGCGCGACGGCTCCCATCTTCGTCTCCGACGATGGCGGCGACTCCTGGACGCTCCGCAACACCCTCCCCAGCCAGGCGATGACGGCCGATATCACCCACGCGGTCGGGGGCAACCCGCCCATGCTGTACGCTGGAATCCTGAAGGTGCCCGACTTCCCCCTCAACGAGCTCAAGGCGAACGACTTCTTCTCGCCCGCGACCATGACGCTGCAAGGGTTCCGCGCCGACATCGATCAGCCGTTCGTCCGCACGACCGCCGTCGGCAACGCCGATCGCGTGTACGTGGGCCTCAATGATTTCGACGCACCGGACGGGCGGACCGCCACCGTCGACGTCTCGCTGGACGGGGGCACGACCTATGCACCCCGGCGCATCGAAACCCGCAACACGGCGGGGCAGAATGGTCCGTCCATCCGACCCGTCGTGGCACAGGATCACACCGTATACGTCGCGTACTTCGGCTGGCGGTCGAACGCGGGAGCCGACGTGACGAGCGACGTCGTCGTGGTGCGCGACGATAGCGGCGCGACGGGGACCACCCCGTTCCGCGATCTGGTCGACCCTTCGGACCACCTCCCCGGCCGCCTCGTCGCGACCCACGTGACCATCCCCTGGTCCAACGCGCCGACGCTGGGACAGGAGCGCATCGGGTCCACGCTGTCGATCGCGGTCGACGCGCTCCATAGCGACAACGTGTACCTGGCATGGGCCGATCGCGTGGGGACGGGCGACATCTATACGGTACATGTTCGGCGCTCGACCGACCGCGGCGCGACGTGGAGCAGCGACCTGCGCACCCTGACGAACGCCACCGATGCAAGCCTGGCGGTCTCGACCAACGGCACGGTCGGCCTCTTGTATCAGCAGGTGACCGGGTCCGCGAGCACGAGCCGGTGGGTCACCCGCCTGGAGCAGTCCCGGGACGGCTTCGCGACGCACCAGGACGTCGTCCTCGCCACCGTCCCGGCCGCGACGCCGTCGTTCCAGTTCCTCCCGTACATCGGCGACTACAACTGCCTGCTCACCCGCGGGAACCAGTTCCTGGGTATATTCTCCGCAAACAACACGCCCGATTCCGCCAACTTTCCGCAAGGCGTGGTGTATCAACGGCGTGTGGACTTCCCGACGCATCGGCTACTCGACGGCTCGGGTGCCCCGGTGGCGGTCTCGATCGATCCGTTCTTCTTCAGCGTCCCGGTCCTGCCATGACGACAGACGGTCGCAGTGAGGGTCCCATGCACATTCGGTCAGCGATGCTCCTCGCGGTCGCGCTTTCGTTTCCCGGAGCCGCGGTCGCCCAGATGAGCCGGGCGGCACTCGTGAAACAGTCCGACATCATCTTTATCGGAACCGTCACGCAGGTCGGCGCCGTCGCGGTCCCCGAGGTCCCGCCGTCGGAGCGGACGGTCGTGGTGCGGGTCGACCAGGTGATCGAGAAGCCGGCCCCGGTCGCCCTGACGGCGGGCGATTCCGTTACCGTTGAAGCCGCGCGGGCGGGCTCGCTGAAGGCGGGAATCCAGGCGACGTTCTATACGACGGGCTGGATCTTCGGTCGGGGCGTGGCGGTGCGCGAGGTCGGACACGAGCCGGGGCAATCGCCGGTCGTGGCGGCGGACGCGCGTGAAGCGGTGGCGAGGGCTCGGGCACTGGTGAACGACGCGGATCTGAAGGCGCACATTCAGAGAGCGGCGATGGTGGTCGCGGGCCGCGTGGAGCAGGTGCGTCCGGCCGAGCTCGCCGCGGCGCCGACGCGTCCCAGGAGGATCACCGAGCATGACCCCGACTGGCAGGAAGCGATCATTCAGGTCGAAGACGGCATCAAGGGCGCCAAGGCAGGGGAGCAGGTCGTGGTGCGCTTCCCCGGCTCACGCGACGTCGCCTGGGTCGGCACGCCGAGGTTCGCCGTCGGGCAGGAAGGCACGTTTGTGCTCCACAAAGACTCGACCACCGGCTCGCCGCTCACCATGCTGGCGGGCCAGGCCGTGCCGGCCTACACGGCGCTGCACCAGGTCGACGTCCTCTCCAAGCAGGACGCCACGCGGGTTCGCGCCTTGATCAAGAAGCCGTAGTTGGAGAAGGCCAGAGTAGAAGAGTTCCTGCAGCCCAAGGCGATGCTCACGCCCGGCATAGCGGGCGGCGTCACGATGTTGATCGCCAATGCGCTGTGGGTCGCGTTCAGCCTGCCCCCGCGCTGGACATCGCTGGTGTTGAGCTTTCTCCTGGGTCTCCTCGTTTTCGTGGCCAAGAGGGTTCCGTTGTGGCAACGGGCGGTGTACTACCTCCTCAACTCCCTCATCATTTTCGCCGTCAGCATCGGCACGAATTACGTCGGTGTGGGCCTGACACATCCCCCAACACCACAGACCGATGTGGTCGAGCCGACCGGCACGGCAGGCTCACGCATGTT
>QHUR01000053.1 GCA_003221995.1 Gemmatimonadota bacterium
AGGTCGCTGAGCGGCAGGTTCGTCGTGAATCCCTGCTCCGCGAGGACGAGGCAGTACCGCGCGTCGGGCCGTACGCCCGCCCGCTGGAGCAGGAGCTGCACCGGAACGCCCTCGAACGCGTTGTCGAGCCGGCTCCAGCGCGTGACGCAGTGGATGTCGCACCCCACGGTCGTCCGCGGTAGCGCGAGCAGCTCGTCGTAGCTGAGGGTGAACGGGCGATCGACCGCCCCGGACACGGTGAACGTCCACCCTTGGGTATCGACCCGCGGGACGTCGCCGTAATGGAGCACCGGCCACTTCGTCGTGACGACCTGGCCGGGGGGAAGACGATCCTGCGACACGGACGACCTCTGTCGTAAGGCGTCGAGAAACTTGGTCACGTGTGATTTCCCAGGCTGAAGCCTGGGCTCGGCACTGCACTGTCCTGAAGGACAGTGTGCTTCAGCACAGGGTCTCGCCGAGCGCACCCTTCAGGGTGTGAGATACGACGGGCGACAGCTCTGCGGATCTCGCAGTTACCCCGAACGCCCGCTCGAACCCCCGCACGACCGCCGCGACGGTCCCGTCCCAAATCGACCCATCCCCCTTCCCCCGTCCCCGCTCCCGTTCGATCGACGTCATCACCACGTCGGGAATCCCGCAGGCCACGATGCGGTCGAACTGGGCGAGATCCGTCGTCACGTTGAGCGCGAAGCCGTGCCAGGTGACCCACTGCTTCACGTGCACCCCGATGCTCGCGATCTTGCGGACCCCTCCTTCCCCGCGGGTCCAGACACCGGTGTGGCCGGGGTTGCGCACCCCTGCGATCCCGAGCTCCGCCAGGGCGTCAATCAGCGCCTGCTCGAGCGTGCGCAGGTACCAGTGCAGGTCCTTGCGGTGCCCGGCGAGGTCGAGAATGGGATAGCCCACGAGCTGGCCAGGGCCGTGGTAGGTGACGTCGCCGCCCCGCTCCACTTCGAACACGTCGATCCCCTCGGGCCGGAGCACGTGGGTCTCGCGGGAGGTCCGGCCCAGGGTGAGCACGGAGGGATGCTCGAGCAGCAGGAGGACGTCGTGCGGAAGTCGGCCCTCGAGGCGCGCCTGAGCGAGGGCGCGCTGCCATGCGAGCGCCTCGGCGTACGGGACGACGCCCGCCCGCACGACCTGCAGGACGTGCGCGCTCATGCGCCGCTCCCGCGCACGGACCACGCGCTCCCGGCGACGCCGAGGGCGAGGCTCGTGAGCAGCAGCACGGCCAGACCGGGAAAGCCGAGGTAGTGCCAGAAGGGGATCGCCAGGAACGCCAGGATGATCGCACCGAACGCGGCAAGCGCGCAGATCACGCCGCGTTGCCAGATATTCTCGAGCGCCCTGCTGCGTCGCCACCCGAAGAAGACGGCGATGCCGACGGCGGCGAACAGGCCGACCAGGGGCTCGAGAGAGGTGTCCGAGACGGCACCTCCGTAGCGGCGCAGCTCGACCCGCTGCAGGGCCCGCACCACGAGGAGCATGAGGAGGATGCACCCTCCGCCGAGCCCCGCGCCGGCGCCCAGGGCGCCCAGCCCGATGGCGAGCGGGTCCTTCTCGGACGGAGGAGCGGTCACATGTGTATCGCTCGGCCGAGGGAGTCGAGGGCCGCTTCGGCGACGGCTTCCGACATCGTGGGGTGTGCGTGGATGGCGAGCTCGACCTCCTCCACCGTGTATTCGTTCTCGCGGGCCACGGCCAGCTCATGGATCAGCTCCGAGGCGGGGCTCCCCACGATGTGCGCCCCCAGGATCTCGCCGTACTTCTTGTCCCGGATGATCTTCACGAAGCCTTCGGTCTCCCCCGTCCCCCGCGCGCGCCCGTTCGCCGAGAAGGGGAATCTTCCGACGACGTAGTCGAGCTTGCGCTCCTTGCACTGGTCCTCGGTGAGACCGATGCTTGCGACCTCGGGGTGACAGTACGTCACGCTCGGGACGTTGTCGTACTTGATCGGGTGCGGCCTGCGCCCGGCGACCTGCTCGGCCACTACTACGCCCTCCCGGAACCCTTTGTGCGCCAGCATCGGCGGACCGGCGACGTCGCCGATCGCGTAGACGCCCGGCGTGGTCGTCTGGAGGTTCTGATCGACCTTGATGAAGCCGCGGTCGTTGAGCTGCACGCCGGCTTCCTTGAGGCCGATGTTCTCGGTGTTGACGGCGCGGCCCGCCGCCATGAGGACGACCGCGGCCTCCACTTTCTGCTTGGCGCCGTTGGCCTCGACGTCCAGGGCGACCCGGTCCTTGCCGACGTTCGCCTTCGTCACCTTCGCTCCCGCGAGCACTTCGATGCCCCGCTTCTTGTAGCTCTTCGTCAACGCGTCCGAGGCTTCGGCATCCTCGAGCGGCAGGATGCGCGGCAGCACCTCGATGAGCGTCACCTTCGTGCCGAAGGCGTGGAAGATGTCGGCGAACTCCATCCCCACCGCTCCGGCGCCGACGACGGCCATGGACGCCGGTGCCTGCTCCAGGAACAGGGCCTCGTCGGACGAGATCACGGTGGTCTTGTTGATCTCGAGCCCGATCTGGGGCAGCCCCTTCACCCGGGAGCCCGTCGCGACGATCACCGCCTTCCGGGCCTCATAGCTGTCGCTCCCGACCTTCACTTTCTTTCCAGGCTGGAGCACACCCGTGCCCTTCACGACCGTCACCTTGTTCTTCTTCATCAGGAACTCGACGCCCTTCGAATTCTGGTCGCTCACGCGGCGGGAGCGCTGCATGGCGACGCCGTAGTCCGTCTTGACGGCGCCCGCCTCGATGCCGAACTCCTTGGCCTCGCGCAGCAGCCTGGCGATGTAGGCCGAGTGCAGCAGCGCCTTGGTGGGGATGCAACCGATGTTCACGCATACCCCGCCCAGTTTCTCTTTCTCGACCAGCGCGGTCGCCAGGCCGAGCTGCGCCGCGCGGATGGCCGCGACGTAGCCGGCGGGGCCGCCACCCAGGATGATTACGTCGAATTGGTTGGGCACGGAAACTCCCCAATTGCGGATTGCGGATTTCGAATTGCGGATTCTCGCGCATCGAGATCGCGGCGCGGTAAATCCGCAATCCGCAATCCCCAATCCGCAATCACAGTAGCATCGCCAGCGGATTCTCCAGCATCTCCTTCAGCGTCTTCAGGAACCCCGCCCCCGTCGCTCCGTCGATGACCCGATGATCGCAGCTCATCGTGATCCGCATGCGACGCCGCGGCAGGACCGTGGCGTCCACCACCACGGGCTTCTGCACGATCGACCCCACCGCGATGATCCCTGCCTCGGGAGGATTGATCACGGCCGTGAACTGGTCGATGTCGAACATGCCGAGGTTTGAGACCGAGAAGGTCGAGCCCGTGTACTCGTGCGGCTGGAGGCGGCGGCTCCGGGCCTTGTCGGCGAGGTCCCCGGCCTCGCGACCGATCTCGAGCAGGGGCTTCACGTCCGCGTTGCGGATCACCGGCGTGATGAGCCCGTCCTCCACGGCCACCGCCATCCCGATGTGCACTTCGTTCCAGTAGCGGATGTGATCTTCCTGGAACCAGGCGTTGCAGGCACGGTGCTTGGTGAGCGCCAGCGCCGTCGCCTTGAGGATGATGTCGTTGAACGAAACTTTGCCGCGGTCGCCGAGCTGCCGGTTCAGCGCGTCGCGCGCCTCGGCCGCTCGCTCCATGTCCACTTCGGTAGTGAGAAAGAAGTGGGGGACGGGGCCGAGGGAGGTCGCCAAGCGCTTCGCGATCGTCTTGCGGATCTGGGTGAGCGGGACGTCTTCGTACGGAGCGCCGGTGCGCGAAACGGGGACGGGGGACGGGGGAGGGGGGACGGGTGCAACCGGAGCCGAGGCCGACACCGTCGCGGCCGGACGGGCCGCAGCGGTCTCGAGATCCCGCCGTACGACACGACCGCCGGGCCCCGACCCCGTGAGCAACTTCAGGTCGACGCCGGACTCCTTGGCCATGCGCCTGGCGAGCGGTGACGCCTTGACGGGGGCGGCATCGGCTGCAGCAGCGGCAGGGGGCGAGTGACGAGGCGCAGGGGACGGGGCGGCCACGGTCGCTGCGGGCGACGGTGCCACCCGTCCCTCGTCCCCAGTCCCCCGTCCCGCCCCGACGGTCTCCCCTGGCGCGACTATGACCGCGATCTCCTTTCCGACGGGCACGGTCTGCCCCTCGGCGACCGCCACCTGCCGCAGGATCCCGTCCGCGCGCGCCTGCAGATCCATGATCGCCTTGTCGGTTTCGACTTCGGCGAGCGTCTCCCCCACCTGCACGGCGTCGCCTTCGCGCTTGTGCCACTTCACGAGGCGCCCCTCCTCCATTGTGGGCGAGAGCGCCTCCATGAAGACGGTGGTGGCCATCGTCAGTCGAGGTAGCAAACCCGCCGCGCCGCGGCGACGATCTTCTCCGGGCTGGGCTTCGCCGCGCGCTCGAGCTGCTTGTTGTAGGGCATGGGGACGTCGGCTTGGGTGACGCGCAGCACCGGCGCGTCCAGCGAGTCGAACGCCTCGCGCTGGATGATGTCCACGACCTGCGCGCCAATGCCGCAGTGGGGCCAGCCTTCCTCGGCCACGACGCAGCGGTTCGTCTTCACGACCGACGCCACGAGCGTCTCCTCGTCCATCGGGCGCAGCGAACGCAGGTCCACGACTTCGGCCGACACGCCCTGCTCCTGGAGCTGCTCCGCCGCCTTCAACGCGGGCACCACCGTCTTGGAGTGGCAGATCAGGGTCACGTCCGTCCCGGCGCGCTTCACGTCGGCCTTCCCGATCGGCACGACGTGCTCGCCCTCGGGGACGTCCCCCTTCGTGTTGTAGAGCATCTCGCCCTCGAGCACGATGACGGGGTTGTCGTCGCGGATCGCCGCCTTGAGCAAACCCTTGGCGTCGGCCGGCGTCGCCGGCGCGACCACCTTCAGGCCCGGGATGTGGGCGAGCCAGCTCTCCCACGCCTGGGAGTGCTGCGCCGCGAGCTGCAGCGCCGCGCCGTTCGGGCCCCGGAACACGATGGGGATCGGCACCTGTCCGCCCGATTCATAGAGGATCTTCGCCGCCGAGTTCACGATCTGGTCGAGCGCCAGCACCGCGAAGTTCCAGGTCATGAACTCGATCACGGGGCGCAGGCCCGCCATCGCCGCGCCTACGCCGACGCCGGCGAACCCGAGCTCGGCGATCGGCGTGTCCACGACGCGCATCGGCCCGAATTCCTCGAGCAGCCCCCGGCTCACCTTGTAGGCGCCTTGATAGACCCCCACTTCCTCCCCCATCAGGAACACGCTGGGATCGCGCTGCATCTCCTCCCGCAGCGCCTGGTTGAGGGCGTCCCGGTAGGTCAGGGTCGGCACGTCACTCCACGAGCACGTGGCTCGTGAGCTCGGCGAGATCGGGGTCCGGGCTCTGGTCGGCGAACTGCACGGCGGCCTCGACTACGGCGCGCACTTCGGCGTCGAGCGCGTCCAGCGCCGGGCCGTCCAGCGCACCCTCCTCCTTCAGCTTCAGCGCGAGCTGGGAGATCGGGTCGCGCTTCTTCTGCTCCTCCACCTCTTCCTTGGTGCGGTACACGCCGTGCAGCGGGTCGGACATCGAGTGGCCCATGAAGCGATAGGTGCGCACCTCGAGCAGCGTGGGATGCCCGGTCTTGCGGGCGCGCTCGGCGGCGCGCTCGGTCGCCCCGTAGACTGCCATAGCGTCCATCCCGTTCACGAGCTCGGCCGCCATGTCGTAGCTGCACGCGTGCTCGACGACATCCGTGACGGCCGCCACGCGCTCGAACGCCGTGCCCATGCCGTAGCGGTTGTTCTCACAGCAGAAGATGATGGGGAGCTTCCAGACGGAGGCCATGTTGAGGGCTTCGTGGAAGACGCCGATGTTGACCGCCGCTTCCCCGAAGTAACACAGACAAACCTGGTCCCCGCCTCGGTACTTGATCGCGAACCCTAATCCCGCAGCGAGCGGGATATGACCGCCGACGATGGCGTGGCCGCCCATGAAGCGCCGGCTGACGTCGAACAGGTGCATCGAGCCACCCTTGCCGCGCGAGCAGCCCGTGGCCTTGCCGAACAGTTCCGCCATCACCGCGTTCGCCGGGACCCCGCGGACCAGCGCCTGGCCGTGCTCGCGGTAGGAGCAGATCACGTAGTCGTCGTCGCGCAGCGCGGCGAGGGACCCCGCCGCCACCGCCTCCTGCCCGATGTACAGGTGGCAGAAGCCGCCGATCTTGCCGAGCGCGTACGCCTCGGCCGCTTTCTCCTCGAAGCGCCGCACCAGCAGCATCTGGCGCAGCATCCGGCGCTGCAGCTCGAGCAGCGCTTCGTCTTTCGCAGGCTGGGCCGTTGCGGTGGCCATGCGGAGCGCGGTCGGGGTCAGGCGGACGCCGTCGCGCGCTCGACCTGCTCCCACGCGTGGTAACTCGAGCGCACCAGCGGGCCCGCCTCCACGTGGCGAAAGCCCATCGCGACCCCCAGCCGCCGCAACTCGGCGAACTCGTCGGGGGTGTAGTAGCGCGTGATCGGAAGGTGAGCGGCGGAGGGCCGCAGGTACTGGCCCAGGGTGAGGATGTCGACGCTCTGGGCACGCAGATCCCGCATCGCGACCAGCAGTTCGTCCCATTCCTCGCCCAGGCCGCAGATGATGCCCGACTTGGTGAGGAGCCTGGGATCGAGCTCCTTGGCCCGGCGCAGCAGCTCCAGGGCCCTCGGGTAGCGCCCCCCGGGTCGCGCCAGCCGATACAGCCGCTCGATCGTCTCGAGGTTGTGGTTGAGGATGTCCGGCCGCGCCGCGACGGCGATGCGCAATGCCGCCTCGCTCCCCTTGAAGTCCGGGATCAGCACTTCGACCGAGGTCTCGGGGAGCCGCCGCCGGATCTCGGCGACGCACGCCGCGAAGACCTCCGCCCCACCGTGCGGCAGGTCATCGCGGTCCACGCTCGTGATCACGACGTGCTTCAGGCCCATCCGGGCCACCGCTTCGGCGAGCCGTGCGGGCTCCCCCGGATCGAGCGGGCGCGGGGTCCCGTGGGCGACCGCGCAGTAGGCGCAGTTCCGCGTGCACACGTCGCCCAGGATCATGAACGTGGCCGCTCGGTGCTCCCAGCACTCCCCGATGTTGGGGCAGTGGGCTTCCTCGCACACCGTATGCAGCTGGAGGTCCCGCATCAGGTGCTTCAGCGCGAGGTAGTTCGGCCCCCCGGGGGCCTGCACCCGGAGCCACGCCGGCTTGCGGAGCGACCCCACGGGCGCCGCCGGGGGAGCGGGGGCGAGGGGCGTGAGTTGGACGAGGGGTGCGGCCATCGGGACAGCGGAAGATAGTCGCTACGGGAACAGCGGGGTAGGCGTGTTTTCAACCATTCGGTTGATCCGTATCGTCTTTCAAACGGCGGAGATGTCGCTCCAGCTCCGCATCGCTCGACAGCAGGCCGTCGGCGATGTCGGCGAGCTCTTCCGCGTCCTTCCACTGCTGCTCCAGGGCGGCCACCTCCGCCTGCTCGTCCACGGCCATCTCGAGCGCGAGCCGGCGGTCGGGGGCGAGACTGCGCACGGTCAGCTCGCTCCGCGCGACGCCGCGGATCAAGCGATCGGGGCCCCCCGACGCTTCCACGAGCCGCGCGGCGTCTTCGGCGCGCTGGCGCCCGCCGCGCGCGAGGTTGAGATAGGTGAGGCCGCGGCGCAGCGCGGCCGCGGCGTCCGGGCCGGTGAGCATCGCTGCTTCGCTGCCGCAGTTCGGGCAGGTGAGGAGCAGCGCCAGATCCGCCTGCTGCGTCGCAGTGAGCCGCGCCCGCGCGACCTGCTTCGCGCGCAGCAGCAGCACGGTGCCGCAGCGCTCGCACACCGGCGGCTCGACGAGCTCGATCCGCCGCCGCCCCACCATCCCCGTATAGATCGACCGGGCGAAGTTGGGCATGTTCCAGACGAACACGCCGAATGATCCGCCGGCCGCGACGTTCACCGCCACGGCCACTCCGAGCGCGGCCACG
>QHUR01000001.1 GCA_003221995.1 Gemmatimonadota bacterium
GGTTGTGGTAGAACCAGGTGTCCGTGCGGCAGTCGCCCGGCGCGTCCGACGCCTTGAAGTGCCACTGCAGCATGCGCTGCGTGTTGGTGTAGCTGCCGTCGTACTCGGCGATCTGAGTCGCGGGGAAGAAGAAGATCTCGGTTTTGATGTCCTCGATCTTCGCCTCGCCGCTCTTCACCTCGGGCGCGAGATACCAATGCGTCGCCGTCTCGGTAAGCCAGTTGTCCTTGACGACGAGCCAGTCGAGTTGCCGCAGCGCCCGCCGAGTCGCACCCCCGTTGAGCGAGGTGGCCGGGTTCTGCCCGACGCAACACATCCCCTTGACCTTGCCGTCCGCCATGGCGGCGAACGTGGCGATGTGGGAGTGGTCGCCCAGGATCTTCGGGTGCCAGTCGTAGCCGAAATCGTTCTCCTTCGTCGCCGCGGTGCCGTACACCGACTTGAAGTACGAGACGAGGAACTTCGGCAGGTTGCCATAGTAGCTCGTGGGACTGGTCTCGGCGGCCATGTAGTCCCGCAGCGTCTCGTGCGGCCGCAGCGCCGAGGGGGCGTTCATGTAGCCGTGAATGCTGTGGTACAGGGTCGGTACGTCGGTCGAGCCCTGGATCGCCGCGTGACCGCGCAGCGCCATCACCCCGGCACCCGGCCGGCCGATGTTGCCGAGCAGCAGCTGCAGCAGGGCGCAGCAGCTGATCATCTGGACGCCGTAGGTGTGCTGGGTCCAGGCCACCGCGTAGGCGAACGCGCTGGTGCGGTCGCGGCCCGAGTTCTCGAGCAGCATCTCGGCCACCTTGATGAACTTCTCCTTGGGCGACCCGCAGACCTGCTCCACCATCTCGGGCGTGTAGCGGTTGAAGTGCCGCTTCAGGATCTGGAACACGCAGCGCGGGTGCTGGAGCGTGGGATCCCGTTCGGCCGGCCCAGGCTTGAGCGAGCGCACCAGGTCGTCGAACGGCGGACCGGCGCGCTTCGCGATCAGATCCTTCGTGGTCGCCCCCGGCTTGACGCGGTAAAGCTCGCCGGGTGTTACTGCGCCGATCTCAGCCCGTGGGGGCTTGGGTCCGCGCTTATACGCCCAGGTCGCGTTGTCGTACCGACCCTCGAGCCCGTTGTACGGCCAGAACGCCGGCTCGGTGAACTTCACCATGCCTGAGAAGACGCCGTCCAGGTCCTCGGTGTCCTTGAAGTCGTCGCTGATGATCGTGGCGGCGTTGGTGTAGTTGACCGCGAACTCCTTGAAGAAGGGGTCCGTGTTCCACCGCTTCGAGTTGATGACGTAATGGATCAATCCGCCGAGGAATGCGATGTCCGAGCCGGCGCGGATCGGGACGTGCAGGTCCGCCACTGCGCTGGTGCGGGTGAAGCGGGGGTCGACGTGGATCAGCTTCGCGCCGTTGAGCTTCGCCTTCATGGGCCAGCGGAACGCCACCGGGTGGCACTCCGCCATGTTCGAACCCATGATCACGAAGCAGTCGGTGTGCTCGAGGTTGCGCGGATACAGGGTCGCCGCGCCGCGACCGAACCGTGTCCCCAGACCGGGGACGCTAGAGCTGTGTCATATCCTGGCCTGGTTCTCGATGGCGACGACCCCGAGCCCACGCCAGAACTTCTGACACACGTGGTTGAACTCGTTGTCGAGCGTCGCGCCGCCGAGCGCGAAGATCGCCGGCGTCATGTTCACGAGCTTGCCGTTCGGGAGCTTCTCGATGAACGTCTCGTCGCGGGTCTTCTTGATCAGCTCGGCGACCCGGTCCATCGCCCACTCGAGCTCGACGACCTCCCAGTCCGACGCGCCGGGCTTGCGGTGCAGCACCTTCGTCGCCCGGTTGGGATTCATGTGGAGCTGATAGATCGCCGCGCCCTTGGGGCAGAGGGTGCCCTCGTTGTGCGGGCTGCGCGGGTCGCCTTCGATGTTGACGATCTTCCCGTTGACCGTGTGGATCAGGGTGGCGCAGCCGACGGAGCAGAAGGGGCAGATGCTCGGGGTGGTCTTCGCGTCCTTGATTCGCAGCTCTTGCGCTCGCGCCGTGGCCGGCGCCAACGTCACCCCCAGCCCCACCATCCCGCCGATCGCCGTTCCCGCCCCGGCGCTGGCCGTGAGCCGGACGAAATCACGTCGACTGACCTGCATACGGTCCTCCCCCTCAGGAGTGGGCTTGCGTGCGCGAAGCCAGTTGGAAGGGATGATATAAGGATCGCTTTCGGAGGGCGCAACCCCGGGGCTAGCGGCACCCGGGCCGTTGCCCTAGAGTCCGCTCCGCAGGCGGAACGGGGACGTGGACCGATGCTGGAACTACCGGAGCTGACGCCCGAGTCCTTCGAGATTCTCGCGGTACGCGAGCTCCGCAAGGTCGGGCTCGAGGTGTCGCCGCTCCGCGTCCATCGACGCGCCACGCTCCCCGAGCCCGAGCGGGGCTATCTCCTTGAACTCAAAGGCGTAATCAGTCGGGCCCGGTGGCAGCGGCGGATCTTGATCGCCTGCCGGCGACAACAGGTGCCCATCGGGCGCGCCGCGGTCGAGTCTCTGAGAGCCCACGTCACGGAAGCGGGCGTCGAGGCCGGCATCCTCTTCGGCACGGCGGCCTTCGAGGCGGACGCGCTGAACGCCGTCCAGGCCAGTCCCCTCGCACTGCTCCGGGTCAGCGATGGGCGGACGGCCTTCGACACGAGCGGTTGGGGCACGCCCGGCCACTATCCTGCCTGGCTCCCCGCGTACTGCGCCCAGACCGTGGAGCGCGACCTCCTCGGTCAACCGCGCTACCAGCTCCTCGAAAGCGGGCAGGGGGACGTGATGGTGAGTCGGCTCGGCACCGAGGCCGAGGCCGCGTCACCAAACCGGGGCGAGCCGGCGGACCACCCCAAGGCGCCGGAGTGAGGGCCGAGCTCCAGGAGCTGCACATACTAGGAAAGGCGGCGGTGCATGGCCGACCAGGGACCGCAAAAAGACGCGATGGACGTGCTTCAGGCCTGGGTGGACGACTTCAACGCTCGGGCGCGGCCGGCGATCCGACTCGGCTCGAAGGGCGAGGCGGGCGGGGCCCAGCTGCGATTGCAGTACAGCCCGGCCGAGGACACGGTCTCGATTTTCCATATGGTCGCAGTCAACCGGAACGGTCGCCCCGCCATTCTCGTGCAACGGTTCGAGGGACCGACGGCCGAGACCGCCGTGCAGGCAGGGATGTGGGCCAGCTCGCAGCTCGGGCGCAGGCCCGCCGTGTGAGCGCATCCGGGAGCGCGCCGGCCACCGTGGTGACGGAAGTATCGATCCAGGAGCTCGGCACGCTCGGCGGCGCCGTCAGCCAAGCCAAAGCCGTGAACCGGCTGGGGCACGTCGTGGGAACCAGCCGGGACGGCTTGGGCCGGAGCCGGGCGTTCCTGTGGACGGCGGACCTCGGCATCGCCGACTTGCGGCCCTTGAGCGGCGTGAGCAGCTCGGCGAACGACATCAGTGAGCCGGGAGAAATCGTGGGCGGAGGGGACACCGGGTTTGGCGACTTTCATGCCTACCTCCTGTCCGAGGGCACGGGCTTCGACCTCGGCACGCTCGGCGGCAACGAGAGCGAGGCGCTCGCAGTCAATCGGCTGGGGCAGGTCGCAGGGCACAGCCGCACCCGCGGCGGCGTGGCAAAGCACGCGTTCGTCGTCCCGGAGCCGGGGCGGATGCTCGACCTCGGGAGCCTCGGCGGCGCGACGAGCATCGCGCATGACGTGAACGACGGCGGCGAGGTCACCGGCTTTGCGGAGACGAGCGCGGGGCCGCCTCATGCATTCCTCTGGACCGCCGCGAACGGGATGCGCGATCTCGGAACCCTCGGTGGAACCGCGAGCATGGCCCTCAGCATCAACAACCGGAGCGAGGTCGTGGGCGGAAGCGGTCGGGCGTTTCTGTGGACTGAGCAAGCCGGGATCGTCGATCTGGGGACCCTCGGCGGGCGGACCAGCTGTGCGAACGACGTCAGCGATTTGGGCTACGTGGTCGGGGTGAGCCAGACCGGGGAGGTCGATGGCCGCGGCCTTCCCGTCACCCACGCGTTTCTGCGAACGCCGGACGGGAGGATGCTGGACCTGGGCACGCTGGGGGGCCACCACAGCTCTGCTGCGGCGGTCTCCGAAGGGGATGCCGGCACTCTGTGGATCGCGGGACACAGCCACGACGCCACTGCAAGCGTGCGGGCAGTCCTCTGGACGGTGCGTCTGGGACAGTAAGGGGTGGCAGAGGCTGCTACCGCCCCCTACCGCCCCCTACCGTCTCCGACCGCTAGGCTCTCCTCTTCGCCATCATCCCGCCAGCCCACTCCGACACGTAGCCCAGCACCGCGCCCAGGAGCAGAGCGAGTGCCACCATCACGTAGCCTCGTACGTCGGTCGGGCTTGCCCAGGCGGTCACGGCCGCTCCACAGAAGGCCCCGGGGATGAAGGACAGCAGCGCGACCTTGGACTGCATCACGAGGATGAACGCCACGATGCCGATGATGATGAACGCGACATCCCCCATGTTCATCATCCCGATCAGGGTCATGGCGAGCCATACCCAGAACACGCCCGATATCGTAGCGGCCACCGTCTTCTGCAGGCCCTGCATCTTGCCACCTGCGGCGAAGAAGCATCCCCAGGCGATGATGCCCGCCGGGACGGCCAGGTTCGCCATGGGGCCGAGTTTGACCCAGGCCGCGATGAGGATCCCGATGCTCAGCGCCAGCGCCATCAGCATGTCCATACGCGCGAGCCTCCAAAGAAGAGAACGAAGCGAAAACGGCTCCCTCGCTCACGCATCCGTGGCGCGAAAGAGCCGTTCGAGCACCCCTCTGCGGGACAGCCACTGTCCTGCTGCATCCAGACCTCTCCCCGACACCTGCTCGGACGTGCGAGAGGATTGCGGTGAGGCCGAGTGCCGCCCCACGGTAGGGACGGCCCTGCGTGCTGTCAAGCAGGCGGCGCCGCCCCCGGGAGCGATCTAGGCCCTGGACAACCGCTTACCGGTCTCCCACCCGGCGGAGTGGGGGAGTTTCACCCAAACGCCTGTAGTGGGGCGCGGTCCGGCAGGATATGCTCAACGGAGCATTGTGAATTCTTTCACATGGCCCGCCTGACGACTGCGGCGCGGCCCCCTCATCGAGGCGCAGGGAGCATCGCCGTGACCGCAGTGGCGCCGGTCCAATTCGCATACCGGGACAAGAGGCTCGGAGACACGGAAACGGTGATGGTCGAAACCTATCCCGACGTGTTCTATCCGACCTCGACGACCGTGCTGCTGCTACGCGCGGCCCGGCGCGTGCTCGCCTCCGGTCCTGCGCCCCACTCGGTCTTGGACCTGGGCTGCGGCACGGGGATCGTGGCCGTGGTGCTGGCCCGCCTGCTGGCGCGGGAGGTGGCGGTCGGGGCTTCCGACCTGAGCGCGGCCGCGGTGCGGCTCACGCGCCACAACGCCCGGGGCAACGGCGTGCTCATCGACTGCCGACGCGGCAGCCTGTTCGAGCCGTGGGCGGGCGAGCGCTTCGACCTCATCGTGGACGATGTCTCGGGAGTGGCGGAGCCGGTGGCGCGCGTGTCGGGATGGTACCCGGCGCCGGTTCGATCCCAGGCGGGCGACGACGGCACGCGCTGGATTGTCGAGGTTCTGGCGCGCGCGTCGGACTACCTCGCGCCGGGCGGTCGGCTTGTGTTTCCGGTCTTGACGCTGTCCCGTGAGGAGGCTGTGCTCCGGGAAGCGCGCTCGCGGTTCGGCGCGGTGGAGCCCGTCGAAGAGCAGTGGTATCCCGTGAGCGAGGAGCTAGCCGCTCACCTGCCGTTGCTCGAGCGGTTGGCGGCGAGCGGCGCCGTGCGACTCGAAAGGCGCGGCAGCCGCTGGTGTTGGGCGACTCGGGTGTTTGTGGCCTACCGGCCGTGAGCGAACTTGAGCGCCGCCTCGGTGCGGTTCTTCACGCCGAGCTTGGAGAAGAGGTGCTGCACGTGAAACTTCACGGTGTTGTCGGAGAGCCCGAGGCGTTCGGCGATCTGCGGGTTGGAGAGCCCGGCCGCGACCAGCGCCCACACTTCGCGCTCCCGCGGCGTGAGATCACCCGGGGCGCCGGCGCCCCGGCCCTCGATCCAGCGGCGGGCCGCCTGCGGGAACACGAGCTGCCCGGCTTGCACCTGGCGGATCGCCGTGAGCGTCTGTTGCGGCGATTCGGTCTTCAGCGCCAGCCCATCCGCGCCGGCGTCGAGGGCCGAACGGATGGAGTCGCCGTCGTTGTAGGCGGTGAGCACGAGCACCTTGGGCGGCGCAGGGCGGGCGCGCAATGCAGCGATGACCTGCGTGCCCTTGATGCCGGCGAGCTGCAGGTCGAGGACGATGACGTCCGGCTTGTGGTGCTCGACGAGGCGCGCCACTTCGGTCCCGTCGGTGGTGGCGCCGACGACATCGATGTCGGGCTCGCTTTCGAGCAGCGCGCGCAGGCCCTCGAGCACGATGGCGTGGTCGTCGGCGAGGAGCACCTTGATCACGGGGCGACTCACTCCGCGGGGAGCGTGACGGCGAGCTCCGTGCCGCGCCCCGGCGCGCTGTCGATCGTGAACCTGCCGCCCAGCATCTCCACCCGGTCCTGGATGCCGCGCAGCCCGAAGTGCCCGCCTTCGACGCCCACGTCCACTTCGCGCGCCAGCACGCGCTTGGGCTCGAACCCGCGGCCATCGTCGGAGACGGCGAGCAGGATCGCCGCCCCGTCCCGCGCGACCCCGACGCGCTGGCGCGTCGCCCCGCTGTGGCGATGGCCGTTCGCGAGCGCCTCCTGCAGGATGCGGTAGATCGCGATCTTCGTCGGCAGAGCGCAGTCCCCGAGGTCGGGCGCGACGGTCAGCTCCACGACCTGTTCGGTCAGGGTCTCGTGCTGGACCGCGAGGCCCTCGATGATCTCGCCCAGCGGCCGGCGCTCGAAGCCGGGCGGTCGAAACGCCCCGATGAAGTTGCGGATCTCCCCGAGGGCGCGCTCCAGCAATCCGATCGCCTGGCGCACGCGCTGCTGGGTGGCCGCGTCTGCGTCCGGTGAGCGCTCCAGCACCTGGAGCTGCGACAGGGCGGCGAAGATGTCCTGCACCGGCCCGTCGTGCATGTCGAGCACGATCCGCTGCAGCTCGCGCTCGCTCGTCGCGAGCAGCCGCCGGGAGGCGGCGCGAGCCTCGGCATCCTGTCTCATGAATTTGCTGTCCCTAACGAAACAGTCCCGCCCAGCCGCCGCTAGGGGGCCCTGTTCAGCGCGCCGCCTCCAGCGCCGCGCGCAGCCCTTTGGCCAGCGCGATCGGCTCGCCGTCGCCCCAGAAGTGGACGAAGTAGGCACGCGGCTCCTCGCCCACGAGGTGGTTGTGGAGCGCGGTCACGTGGATTCCCGTCGCGGTGAGCGCCTGCACCACGGGCGCGACGCGTTCGGCCGCGAGCACGAAGTCCCCCGTGGCGAGCGCCCGGGTTGCGGACAGGGGCTGGAGATTGATGGCCGTGGCCATGCCGAGGGCCAGCGGGACCGGCCGTCCCCCGAGTGTCACTCTGCTCCCCGACGTCGCGACGCCGAATTGGGCGACCTCGCTCACGAGACGGCCGCGCAGGCCGAGCGTCTCGAAAATCGCGGCCGTGTCGAGTGTGGCGCGGGGCGCGCCGTTCGGCGTCCGAGACGCGGCCCCGGGCTCGAGCGGCGTGGCCGTGCGCGCGAGCACCATCCGGAGCTTGGTGGCGAGGACCACGCCCCGGCCGCGGCCGTGGTAGTGCACGTACAGGACGCGCGGAGACTCGCCCAGCAGGTGATGGTGGATCGCGGTTACGTCGAGCCCCCCGTCGAGCAGGGCCGCGACCACGTCCGCCACCTCGCCCTCGGCGAGCACGAGGTCGCCCATCACGTCGGCGGAATCGGGGGATCCGGCGAACGCGGCCCAGGACGTGAGCGCGAGCGCCGGCGCGATCCGCACGCCGCTCACGGAGACCTGCAGATCGGTGCGAGGGAACGTAGCCCGGTAGGTCTCGCCGCCGGCTGGCCCGCTCCGGCCGAGCGCCCGGGCGACGGAATCCCAGGCGCCTGGCGGTTGCTGCGCGGCGAGGGGCGGGGCGGCGGCGAGCGCCGCGATGACGCGGAGCAGCGAGGATCCCCTGGGCATCAGGCTCATCCCACCACCATACCCCGCCGCACGGTGCCGAGTTGCTTGACGGCGGCGCCGGCGCCGCGCATATGTAGGACGCGCCCCCCGAACCAGACGGATCTGTGGTCGCGTCGTGACGGCGGTCGGTGACGGCCGCAGCCGCTCGGGCTCGCTACGCCCGGCAGGAGTCGGTGTGAGCGAAACAGAGGCCTTCGGCGAGGGTCGCCGGGAGATCCTCCGGCAGGCGAGCATCGCGCTCGACCGGCCCGTGACGCTGTTCGAGGTCTCGGCTCGCGCCGAGCTCGAGCCCAAGGAATCGAGTGACGCCGGCTCCGTCGCGCGTCTGGCCAAGGTGGACCTCGACTCCACGCTGCGGCGCTGGAACGTCCCTATCCTGCAGGGCGGGCGCTGGGTCGGCTCCCGCGCGAGCCGCGACGTGCCCTGGGTGATCGCACCGGTCCGGGCGCGGCCGCCTGCGCCGCCGCCCGACGGGCGCGAGCGACGCAGCCGCGAGCGCCTCACGCTGGAGCTGACCGGGCTGTGCCTGGGCCTGCTCGACCGCCGGGAGGCCGCGGCGCAGGCACCGAAGCCCCAGGTCGATCCGTTGCGGGAGCTGGCCGCGCTGCCGTCCGTCATGGCGCACGAGGCGAGCAACCCGCTCACGGCGGCACGCGCGGGGTTGCAGCTCGCGATGGAAGCGGTCGGGCGCTGGACGGACGTCGCGGCCGACCGGCGCCTCGAGCTGCTCGACGAGCTGGGTCAGGTCGTGGAGGACATCGACCGCGCCATCACCTTCCTGCGGGCCATTCAGGACCGGGCCCGGGGAGCCCTGGCCCGGTCCGAGCGGTTCGACGTCGTGCGGGTGGTGCGCTCCTGTATCACCCTCGAGAGCCGCGTGCTCAAGGACCGCCGCGTTTCTCTCGAGCTCGACGCCGCCGTCGACACGGCCTACCTGCAGGGCGACCCCAACGCCTTGTACGACATGCTCGTGAACCTGATCCGCAACGCCGCCGATGCCAGCGCCGACCGGCCGGCGCCCGTTCGGATCGGCGTCGCGCTCGTGGGCCAGTCGCTGCAGCTCACGGTGCGCGACCAGGGGCGCGGCATCCTCGCCCAGGATCTCGACCGCGTCTTCGAGCCCGGGTTCACGACGAAGGAGTTCGGCCAGGGAAGCGGGATGGGCCTCGTGGTCGTGCACAGCGTCGTGCGGAACATGTTCGGCGGGAGCGTCGCCGTCGATTCGACGGTCGGGGTCGGCACCACCGTGACCGTCACGCTGCCGATCCCGCGGCAGCGCGGCAACGAGGAGGAGCGGGCCCCGCGCTAAACAGACTCCCCGCCCGCCGCGTAAGTTTAGGCAACCCCCTCCGCCGAGGTTTCACCCGTGAAGCGCGCCTGTCGTGCCGCGGCGCTGTCGCTGGTCGGCGTCCTGGTCGCGCCGCCCGGTGCCGCCCAGAACCTGACCGTCGACACCTCGGGCGCCGGCCGCCTGATCGATGAGGCGCTGAACCGCTCCCAGGTGATGCTAAACCTCCAATACCTCAGCGACGCAATCGGTCCCCGCCTCACGGGCTCCCCCGCCGCGCGCGCCGCCAATGATTGGACGATGAGGAAGTTCCAGGAATATGGCCTCGCCGCGCATCTGGAGGAGTGGAACTTCGGCGGCAGATGGGAGCGGGGTCCCCTGTGGGTGCGGATGACCGCGCCGCGCACGCACGACGTGATCGCAGCGAGCTGGGCCTGGGCGCCCGGCACGAGCGGCAGGACCATCCGCGGCCCCGTCGTGCGAATCGACGGCTCCACGCCCGACAGCCTCGCCGCGAACCTCCGGGCGGTGAGGGGAGCCTTCGTGATGCTGCGGCCTCCGGCCTTCGTGTGGAACAACGACGGCCCGCCCATGACGGCGGCCGACTCGGCGAGGCAGCGGGAGTACTTCCGCGGCGCGTTTGCTCCGTTCCAGAGCGCGGACTCAGCAGCGCGCGCGCGGCTGCAGCAGTTCCAGACGGACGTGCCCTTCCTTCTTAGGAACGCCGGCGCGCTCGCCACGCTACTCGACGGCGGGAAGGAGCAGACGCTCCTCACGATGAGCGGCTCCCCCAATCGTGTCTTGCCGCTTCCCCAGATCGTCGTGGCGCACGAGGAGTACGCCATGTTCGACCGGCTGCTGCGGCTCGGCATCACGCCACAGCTCGAGGCGAGCATTACGAACCGGATGACGCTCGACTCCGTGCCGCAGTGGAACACGGTGGCCGAGCTGCGGGGGACGGAGCACCCGGGGGAGGTCGTGATCGTGGGGGCACACCTCGATTCATGGGACCTCGGCACGGGCGCGAGCGACAACGGCACCGGCTCGATGGCCACGCTCGAGACGGCGCGCGTCATCGCGCAGTCGGGGCTCAAACCCAGACGCACGATCCGCTTCATCCTGTTCACCGGCGAGGAGCAGGGCCTGATCGGCTCGAGGAAGTACGCCGAGGCGCATGCTGCGGAGATGGACTCGATCCAGGCCGTGATCGTGCTCGACAACGGCGTGGGGGCGATCACGGGACAGGCGCTGCAAGGGCGCCAGGATCTGGAGGGTCTGTGGCGCCAGATCCTCGTCCCCGTAGCGCGGCTCGGCGCGGACTCGGTGGTGAACCGCAACAAGGGCGGCACGGACCACCTCTCCTTCCTGCCGCACGGCGTGCCCGCGTTCAACTTCAACCAGCTCGAGCGCGGCTACGGGCACACGCACCACTCCCAGTCCGACACCTACGACAAGGCGATTGAGCAGGACCTGCAACAGGCGTCGGCCGTGATGGCCGTCTCGGCGTACGCGCTGGCCAACCTCCCGGACCTGATCGCACGCGGGCCGAAACAACCCGCGACACCGGTCGTTGCGCAGGTGCCGTCGGACTCCGTCGTCAACAATAGGAAAGGCCGGTGAGAGGCCGGGGGAGGGGGAAGGGGCCCTTCCCCCTTTACCGGCCGTTTCCCGGCCTCTGACCGGCCTCTTTGAGAAGGTCCTCCACGTCGAGGGGTCGCGTATGCATGACGAGCCCGCCGTCCGGCGTGCGCGGCCAGGAGCCTGCGGGACGGTCGCAGTAGAGCTCCACTCCGTTGCCGTCCGGATCGCGCAGATAGACCGCCTCGCTTACGCCGTGGTCCGAGGCCCCTTCGAGCGGGATGCCGTGCTTGAGCACGCGCCGCACGGCCGCCCCCAAGGCCTGGCGGTCGGGGTACAGAATCGCGAAGTGGTACAGCCCGGTCGTCCCCGCGGGGGGTCGCGGCGCGCCGCGCCCCGCCCAGGTGTTGAGCCCGATGTGGTGGTGGTAGCCGCCCGCCGACAGGAACACCGCCTCCCCACCGTAGCGAGTCGTCACCTCGAAACCCAGGACGTCGCGATAGAACGCGAGCGCGCGCTCGAGGTCCGAAACGGTGAGGTGGACGTGCCCGATATGCACGCGTGGGTCGATGGATGTCATGAGAGCTATGGCGGTGGCCCACTGGTGAAGGCTGACCGCCGAGAGCGCTGTTAAATTACGATCTATGAATACCATTCCGAAGATCCCGGTTCCCGTCAACGAGCCCGTCCTTTCCCACGCGCCTGGGACTCCCGAGCGGGCCGAGCTCAAGCGAGCCCTGAAGGACCTGTCCGCCCGCCCCATCGAGATCCCGCTTGTGATCGGCGGCAAGGAGGTGCGCACAGGGAAGACGACCGATGCCGTGATGCCCCACTGCCACCGCCATGTCCTGGCCAAGGTGCACCAGGCGGGCCCGACGGAGGTGCGGGCCGCGGTCGCGGCTGCGCGGGAGGCGTGGCGGGACTGGTCCGCGTGGAGCTTGGAGCGCCGGGCCGCGGTGTTCCTCAAGGCGGCGGACCTGCTCGCCGGCCGGTATCGCTCCGTCGTGAACGCCGCCACGATGCTGGGCCAATCCAAGACCGCCCATCAGGCCGAGATCGATGCGGCGTGCGAGCTGATCGATTTCTTCCGCTTCAACCTGCACTACGCCGAGCGCATCTACGCCGAGCAACCCCTCTCCGCGCCGGGAACTTGGAACGCGCTGGACCATCGGCCGCTGGAGGGCTTCGTCTACGCGATCACGCCGTTCAACTTCACCTCGATCGGCGGCAACCTCCCCACGTCCCCGGCGATCATGGGGAACACCGTCGTATGGAAGCCCGCGGGCACCGCCGCGTTCTCCAACTACTTCGTGCTGAAGCTGCTGCAGGACGCGGGGCTCCCGCCCGGGGTCGTCAACTTCGTGCCGGGCGCGGCGGCGCAGGTGTCGGAGGCGGTGCTCGCCGACCGCCACCTCGCCGGAATTCACTTCACCGGGTCGACCGAGGTGTTCCAGTCGCTGTGGCAGGGCGTGGCCCGGAACCTCACCGGCTACGCCGGCTACCCCCGCCTGGTGGGCGAGACGGGCGGCAAGGACTTCATCGTGGCACACGCGAGCGCGGACGTCGACGCGCTCGCCGTGGCCATCGTGCGCGGGGCCTACGAGTATCAGGGCCAGAAGTGCAGCGCCGCGTCCCGCGCCTACGTGCCGGACTCGCTTTGGCCCACGCTGCGCGAGCGCGTGCTCGGCATGCTCGGCGAGATCCGCGTCGGCGACCCCGCCGATTTCCGCAACTTCATGGGGGCGGTCATCGACCGGAAGGCGTTCGAGAAGATCAAGGGCTACATCGAGGCCGCTAAGGCGGACACACAGGCGACGCTCTTGTTCGGAGGTGCGTGCGACGACACGGACGGCTATTTCATCCAGCCCACGCTGATCGAGACCACGGACCCCGCCTACCGCACGATGTGTGAGGAGATCTTCGGGCCGGTGCTGTCGCTCTACGCCTACCCCGAGCGCCGCTGGGCGGAAACCCTGCGGGTGGTGGACGAGACCTCGCCGTACGCCCTCACGGGCGCGATCTTCGCCCAGGACCGCCAGGCCGTGGAGGACGCGCAGCGCGCGCTGCGCTACGCGGCCGGCAACTTCTACGTGAACGACAAGCCGACGGGCGCCGTGGTGGGCCAGCAGCCGTTCGGCGGGGCCCGCGCGAGCGGCACTAACGACAAGGCGGGGAGCATCCTCAACCTGCTGCGCTGGGTGAGCCCGCGCGCCGTGAAGGAGACCTTCGTTCCGCCGAAGAGCTACACCTACCCCTTCATGGCCGAGCAGTGAGCACGGGCGCGGCCGGCGCGGCTTCGCGTCGCCCGCCCGTGCTCGTGCTGGCGATGGCGGTCGCCTTCCTCCTGCTCGTGGCGGCGCTCCTCATCGGTTCCATCACCCGCCCTGAGTTCCCTCCCTACACGCTCACCGTGCCGCGCGCGGCCCCGCCGGCGACGGCGCTCGTCGGGCCCGCCACCTATACGCTCGACGCCTCGTCGACCAGCCGCTGGCGCACCTTCGACTTCGGGCGCGACGCCGCGGTCGACTCGGGTCGGTGGGACCTGGCCTTCCGTCGGTTTCACCTCATCGCCGCGCCGGCGGGAGGGATCGTCGACCTCGGCCCGGTGCCGTTCGACTCGGTCGCGGAGTTGCCGGCTGACGGCTATCTCGGGAACGCGCTCGGCCCGGACACCACCAATCCGGGCGTGGGCAAGTGGTACGACTACAACATGCTCACCCACCTCCTCACGTCCAAGCGCCACGTGTACGGCGTACGCACTGCGGGCGGGAAGTATGCGAAGCTCGAACTGCTGGCGTACTACTGCAAGGACGTGGGTGTGGCCTGCGTCACGTTCCGATATGCCTATCAGGGGAACGGCACGCGGCGCGTCCTCCCATAGGGCGTTCCGCACCCCTGCAACGCAAGAGCCCCCGGTCGCGGAGACCGGGGGCCGTGGTTTTGGGGTTTTCCGAGCTCACTTGGGCGGCAGGATCTTGAACATCCCCGTTCCGCACACCGGGCAGACACCCTTCAGGGCCGGCCGGCCGTTCGCCATCTTGACCTGCTGGCCGTTCGAGATTTTCCGCTTGGCCTTGCACTTCACGCAATAACCCTCATCCGCGGCCATCGGGGCCTTTCCACCCTTCGCCATTTGGCTCCTCCGTTGGGGGGCAGGGACAGGGGTCAAGGGGGCGAGGACCCCCCGCCCGGGACGCCACAACATAATACTGCGTGCTCAGCTCGGGGGAGCGGCGCCTGGCGTGGGGGCGGGTGAGGGGGGCGGGGGAGTGTCGCAAAACCCTATCCGCTTGTGAGTTCCGTCGCAGAACGGCTTGGTGGCCGAGCCTCCACAACGGCACAGGACAACGACTTCCGAAGGCCGCCCATCCTTGCGGGGGGGGACTGCCAGCTCGGTGCCGTCCGGCGCGAGGATCCGGACGGGACCCTGGACCAGGAGGGGACCGTTAGGCTTCGGCGTGATCGTCGTGGCCGTGTCGGTCATAGTTGCCTCGCTCGCAATATAGCGCCCCGACCGAACCAAGCCCGACTTGCGGCGTATCAATCGAGGGATAAGCTAAACTGCACGAAGTGCAGACGACGGCCTGGGAAGGGACCGTCGGGGACAGAGGGGGGGACCGCACGCCCACACCTCGCCCGCGGCACCCCCCAGGCCGTCTTGCTGCGCGCTCGGAACGGCGCGGCCGCGCGGTGGGTATCTTCCAGGCGCTCGCTCACGATGCGTACTCCACCCGCTCTCACCCTGGTGCCGCTCGCTCTGGCCTGCGTTTCGGAGCACGGGCCGCTCACGAACCGCATGTCCCAGTCGACCACGAGCTACCTCACGCGCGCCGCGCGTCAGCCGGTGAGTTGGCAGCCCTGGGGTCGTGAGGCGTTCGCACTCGCGGCGCGGCTCAACCGGCCGGTGCTCCTCTACGTCGGCGCCGACGACTGTCGTTGGTGCGTCGTGATGGATCGCGAGGTGTACGGCGACCCGACCATCGGGGCCGTGATCGACTCGCTGTTCGTCCCTGTGCGGGTTGACCGGGATGAGCGGCCCGACGTGGCCCAGCGCTACGAGGCGGCGGTGCAGTGGCTCGCCGGGCTGCGCGGCTATCCGCTCACCCTCTTCTTGACCCCCGACGGCTCCGCGTTCCTGGGCGGCACGTATTTCCCTGCGGACGATCCCGTGACGGGCCGCGGCATGAAGCAGATGCTGCCGGAGGTCGCCCGGAGCTATCGCGAGCAACGACGCGCCATCGATCAGCACGCGGCCCTGGTGCGGCAGCTGGAGCTGTCGCGGGGCGCGGCGGCCCGCGGCGCGCTGCGGCCCGATGTGATCGCGGCCGCGATCGACACCGTCCGCGACGCGTTGGCCGTGGCGGCCCGGGGCGCCGGTGTCGTCGGGAGCTTCGTGCATACGCAGGCGGCGGCGCTGTTGCTCGCGGCGTATGCCCGCACGGACGACGCTTCCTACCTCGCGGTCGCGCGCCGCGCCCTCGATCTGCTGGTGGACTCGGCTGCGGGCGCGGGCTCGCCGGCCGCCGGCGTGCGGGACGATCCGCCGAGCCTCGTGCGCGCCGGCCTGCTGCGCGCTGTCGCGCTGGCGTGGGCGCTCACGGCCGAGCCGCGCTACCGCGACGTGAGCAGAGCCCTGTTGCGGTTCCTGACTCGCGACTTGCATGAGGTCGACCGCCCTGTGTTCGCGGATCGCGACGCGTACGTGATTGGGTCGGTGCTCGACGGGGCGGCGGCGGTCGACGATTCGGCGGCGACGGCGCGCGGCCTCGCGGCGCTGGACCGATTGCTCCGGCGGACCTACGTCGCCGGTCGCGGCGTGCGGCACGTGCCGCGCGGCGACGCGGGCCGCCGGTGGCTGCGGGATCAGGTGCAAGTGGCGGGCGCTTGCCTCGCGGCCTACAACGCGACCGGGAAGCGGCGCTACCTCGCGGTGGCGGAGGATCTCGCCGCCGTGTTGGAGCGGGACTACGCGGACCCGCAGGGCGGCTACCGCGATCTCGCCCCCGGCGATCCCGCGGCGCCGTCCGTGGCCGACCGCACGGGCTCGGCGCTGGACGATCTCCTGCCCGGCGCCAACGCGTGGGCGGCACGCGTGCTCCTGGGGCTCGCCGAGGCGACGGGCGACCCCCAGTACCGACGGCGCGCGGAAGCGGCACTCGGGGCGTTCGCGTCCGTGGCGCCCGCGCAGGGCCTGCGCGCGGCGACCTATCTGGGCGCTGCCCAGCAACTCCTAGCCGCGCGCTAGCGCGGCGGTTCCCTTCGGAAACGCGCGGCCCTGGCGCGCGGCGTGCTACCCGAGCTAGCGTGACGCCCGAATCTCCTTGAGAGTCCTATGGATGTGAGGGAGGGCCCCTCCGACGCGGAGGTGGTGGCCCGCGTGCTGGGCGGTGACCGGGAGGCGTTCGGGCTCATCGTTCGGCGCTACGAATCCGGCCTACTGCGCTTCGCCACGCGCGTCCTCGGGAGTCGCGACGCGGCCGCCGATGCCGTAGCGGAGAGTCTCGTACGGGCCTACCGGCATCTCGCGAGCTGTCGCGATCCGACGCGGCTGCGCACGTGGCTGTACCGCATCGTCGCGAACCGGTGCAAGAGCCATCTCGCGAGGCGTGCGACCGGGGACGTCTCACTGGATGACGTCCCGCCGATCGCGGACCCGGCGGATAACGAGGCGGCCTTGGAACGCGTGCAGCAGCTCGCCGTCGTGGAGCAGGCGCTGGCGACGCTGTCGTCCGAAAAACGCGAGGCGTTCGTGCTGAAGCACGTCGAGGGGATGAGCTACCAGGAGATGGCGGCAGTGACCGGGGAGCGCATTCCCACGCTCAAGATGCGAGTGCACCGCGCGCGAGAGGCGCTGCTCAAGGCATTGGAGGAACGGTCATGAACCCAATCGACCCGAGGATCCATCAGGTGCTGGATGGCGAGATCCCCCGTGAGGCGCTGCCCCAGGACCTGCGGCGTGTCGTGGAGCGGCTGGAGTCCGCCGCGGCGCTGCTCGCCGCCGCTCCCGAGGGCCGCAGTGTCGCGGAACGGGTCCTGGCTCGGCTGCGCCGGCCTGCACGCTCACCCGTGCGACGGCTCGCGCAGTGGCTCACGGCGCCGCATCCGGTGACGCTCCGCATCCGGCCCGTCTGGAGCCTGGCCCTGGCAGCGACCCTGGTGCTGCTGATGCTGCTCCCCGAGGAGCGCTCGGTGCCGGTGCTGGGGGAGCACGAAGGGATCGCGCAGTTCGTGGCCCGCTTCCCTGGTGCGCACTCCGTCCAGGTCGTGGGATCCTTCAACGACTGGCGCACGGGCACGATCCCCCTCGAGGATCGGGACGGCGACGGTGTCTGGCGTGCCGTCGTGGTGCTGCCCGCTGGCGCGCACGAGTACATGTTCGTCGTGGACGATGAGCGGTGGGTACCCGACTACTCGGCCAACCGGTTCGTTGAGGACGACTTCGGCCGGGAGAACTCGGTGCTGATCGTGCGGCCGGTCAAGGGATGAGAGTCGCGCTGCTCCTCGCCTGCGTCGCCGCGCCGCTCGCCGGGCAGTCGGTGCGCATCCGCCTGGAGAACCGGGTGCCGGCGGCCGCGATACCGATCATCGACTCGCTGGTGCAGGTCGCGGGGCGGGAGGGACTCCCCACCGAGCCGCTCGTGGGGAAGGCGCTCGAGGGCGGCGCCAAGCATGTCGTGCCCGCCCTGATCGTACGCGCCGTGGAGACCCGCCTCGACCAGCTGCGAGACGCGCGCGCGCTGCTGGTGCGAGGGGGTGACGCGCCCCCCGCGACGCCCGCCGAGATCGCCACGGTGTCGGGTGCGCTGCGTCGCGGCCTGCCGCCGCCGGTGGTCGAGCGGGTGGTGGGCGCGCTTCCCAGCGAGCCGCGCGAGTCCGCCCTGCACGCGATCGCGGATCTCGTCGCTCACCGGCTCGACGCGGACTCCTCCGCCACGCTCGTCATCGCCGCGATCCACGCGGGCCTGCGGGGCGGGCGCCTGCTCGACGTCTCGCACGCCGTCCTCGAGGAGCAGCAGCGCGGCCGCACCTGGGCCGAGTCGTTCGTGCGAGTGCGCGACGAGCTCCCTGACGTGCCGGCGGCCCCGAAGCCCGGGGAGGGGACGGTGCAGCGCGCCCGCCGTCCCAGCAGCGTCTCGAAGGCGCCGACCCCGCTTTGAGACCGGAGTTCCATACTGGAACGGGCTGCAGCAGGGACGCGACGGCGTGCGGCCGTGACCGAGCAGCCAGCACGAGGGTCTCAGGCGTGAAGCGGGTCAGGGTGACCCGCCGTCATACCTCTGGAGGAATGACCCAATGATTCGTCGCACGCTCCTCACACTGGCGCTGCTCGCCGCTCCGGCGATGCTCGTGGCTCAGCAGCCCGCGACCCCGATGCAGGGCCAGGCGCCGGCGCAGGCCGACACGTCGAAGGCCGCCACCAAGGGCAAGCATAGCGGGAAGCACAAGGCGTCCACGAAGAAGGGCGCGAAGCCTGCCGCCAAGCCGGCTGCGGACACCGGCAAGATGAAGCCCTAGTTACGACGTGTAGTCGGCGTTGATGCGGACGTAGTCCGGCGTCAAGTCGCAGGTCCATACCACCGCCTCCGCTCGACCGATTCCCAGGTCGAGACGGAGGCGGACGGTCTTCTGCCGGAAAATGGCGCGCGCCTGCTCGGGGTCGGGATGGGCGGTGGCGCCGCCTGTGGCGAGGGTGAGCCACCCGTCGGCGCCGCTGTCGGCGCCGCTCGCCTGCAGGGTGAGGCGATCGGTGTTGAGCGGCACGCCGGCGGCGCCGGCTGCGGCGAGCACGCGGCCCCAGTTGGGGTCGGCCCCGTACAGCGCGGTCTTCACCAGCGCCGATCGCGCCACGGCGCGCCCGACTTCCCGCGCCGCCGTCTCGCTGGCGGCCCCCACCACGTGGATCTCGAGCAGCTTGGACGCTCCCTCGCCGTCGGCGACGATGGCGAGCGCGAGGTGCCGGGCCACCTGCTGCACCGCCTCCTCGAACAGCTTCCACAGCGCCCCGTCGCGCGCCGGGTCGACACCGGCGGTCCCGTTGGCGAGGAGCAGCACCGTATCGTTCGTGCTGGTGTCGCCGTCCACCGAGATCGCGTTGAACGTGCGGTCGGCGACGCGCCGCAGCAGCGGGGCCAGCTGGGCCGGCTCCGCCGCCGCGTCGGTCGTCAGCACGGCCAGGAGGGTGGCCATGTCGGGGTGGATCATCCCCGCCCCTTTGGCGATCCCCCCCACCGTGATCACGCCGGCGGCCGTTTCCAGGCGCACGGCGTGGTGCTTGGGCCGGGTGTCGGTGGTCATGATGGCGCGGGCCGCGTCGAGGCCGCCCTCGCGCGACAGGCGGGTGGCGGCCTGGCGCAGGCCCTCCGCCACTTGCTCGACGGGGAGCGGCAGTCCGATGACGCCGGTCGAGAGGACCAGCGCCGTGCGCGACGGCAGGCCGGCCGCCTGCTCGGCGACCTGCGCCATGGCGCGGGCGGCGGCGAGCCCCGCCGCGCCGGTGCAGGCGTTCGCGACCCGGGCGTTCATCGCCACGGCCCGCATCCGGCCGGGCCGCTCGCCCAGCAGATCGGCGTCATACAGCACCGGCGCGGCGCGCACGGCGTTCTTCGTGAACACGCCGGCCGTGGCACAGCTCGCGCTGCTCACGAGCAACGCGACGTCGGGAGCGCCGTCCGGCTTGAGCCCGGCGTGCACCGCCGCCGCGCTGAAGCCCTGCGGCGAGGTGACGGAGCCGTCCGGCAACGGGACGAGGGTCGGCGTCATCGCGGGTGAAGATATCGCGCGCCCGTCGCTTGTGAAACCGCCCAGCGTGTCGTATCATAGCACAACCTTCCCGGGAGGCCCGTTCGATGTCGGAACCGTTCCTCAGCTCCGACGACTACGACGAACGCGCGCATCAGCTCTACAACGAAGCACAATACGACGAGGCCATCGACATCCTCCGCGAGGGGCTGTCGCTCTATCCCCATGCAGTCGAGCTGCACGTGGGGATGGGCTACGCCCGGCTGGCGCGCGAAGAATACGCCTGGTCGCGCAAGGCCTTCGAGGAAGCCGTGGCGCTCGACGCCGATCACGAGGACGCGCTCGCGGGCCTCGGTGAGACGCTCCTCAAGTTCGGCGATCGGGCCGGCGCGGTGGCCTGCTTCGACCGCATCCTCGCGCTCGGCTTCCGGGACGACCATGACCTGCTGCTGCAGATCGGCCGGGCCCTGTTCCGGGAAGGCGTGCTGGACCAGGCGCGGCGCTTCTTCGAGATCGCGGTGACGGCCCATCCCGATTCGGCCGATGTGGCGGCCTGCGTCGGCTACACGGCCCATCGGCTGAGCGACGAGGGGGGGGCATTGCACTGGTTGCGCCGCGCGCTCGAGCTCGATCCCGGCCACGCGGAGGCCCGCATCTACCTCGCCAATCTGCTCTACGACCGGGGCGAATACGAGGCCGCGCTGTTCCACCTGGAGCGCACCGACCCCGGGGAGCACGCCGACACGTTGGGCATCTGGCGGCTGGCGGAGCTCAAGAAGAGCGTGTACCGGCTGAACGACGACGATCCGGAGCTGGTCCCGTGGCGCCAGCGGCTCGACGAGCTGACGCGCGACGCCGCGCCCGAGGACCTGCTGCTCGCGGAGATCGAGGCCATGGGCCCGGACGGCCGGGTGCGCGATCCGCGACAGATCGAGCTCTTCGGCACGCTGCTCACGGAGTTGCAAGGGATGCGGGCGCGGGCGGGAGGTGGGAGCGGGGGCGGGGAGATCCACCGCGTGAGCACGCCCACCGGCGTGACCTACATGGGGACGTGGGAGGAGATCGTTCGCCAGATGAAGGACGACGCCGCCGAGTGGGCCGACGGCTCGGTCGAGGCGTACATGGCGGCGAGCGCGCTGCGCGGCCGCAGGCAGACAGGGATCGCCATCCCCGCGACCGACGCCGAGAGCTTCATCCGTGGAAGCGCGGACGCGGGGCTGCTTCGAATACTTCACTGACGGGAAGAAGCCGGGGAAGGGGGAAGAGGGAAGGGGCCGCCACACCCTTCTCCCTTCCCCGCCCTTTTCCCCGTTTAGTTGCCGTGTTTGAGCCGCACCGCGACTGAGAGCGGCCCATCCCCCAGCGCCACCAGCGTCAGCGCGCCTGCGAACAGCAGTCCTTCGAGCTCGATGTTGTGCCCGCCGTGCAGCTGAACGAGCATCGCCACGGCCATCTCGACCATCATGCAGAGCGCCCAGGGGCGCGTAAAGAGGCCGAGGATCACGCACGCCGCGCCGATCGTCTCGACCACGATGACGACGAACGCCCCGACAGTCGGGAACGGGATCCCCGCGCTGCCGAAGAAGCCGGCGACCGCTGCGATGCCGCGGTGAAACTTGCTCAAACCGTGGATGAGGAAGACGCCGCCCACGGCCAGTCGCATGAAGAAGGCTGCGTAGGGGGTCAGTGCGTTCATCTGCCCTCCGGGTTACTGGTGACCGGGCCGCGCCGCCGAGTGTCGGTGCGCACCTCGCGCGCGCCGAGTCGCTTGACGATCACTTCCAGCGCCCGCTGGGGATGCACGGCACTGATGCCGGCGACATCGGCGAAGCAGAGCCCCTCGTCGGGAATGGCGTGCAGGGCGACGTGGCCGCCGTGGCACACCAGCGCGGCGGCGACGCCGCGCGGCCCCGATTTCACGACGGGTGGGTGCGCCGGGTTGAGGCCGGCGGCGTTGGCGGCGGCGAGCAACAGGCCCGCCAGTCCCTGGGCGTCGGTCAGGCGGTTGGCGGGGACGCCGCCCAAATCCGCGAACGCGTGCTCGAAGCCCACTACGGGCACAAGTTGGCGGTGGTGAGCGGCGCCACGAACACTCCGGTGATCCTCAAGAGGCCGAGTGGGTTCGTGTAGACGTCGCCGCGCCGGGCGCGGTACGAGAATCGGCCGCCCGCCACCTTCCCGCCCGTCATGAGGGTCACGAGCTGCGTGATGGACACTTGCTGGGTGACGTCGGGATTGGCCGAGTACGCCGTGGTCCCTGGGGTCGACCAGATCGCCCAGGTCTTTGGCGGGTTGCAGGTACTGGAGTCGGCTGGGGTGATCGAGTCGATCTCGAACCCCGGACCGAGGCTCGCTGCCGCATTGACCGTCACCTGGACCACCTGCTCCGAGGAGGTCGATGCCGCGTGGGTTGCCTGTATCCGGAAGGCGCTGCCACCCGTGCGCGTATAGCTGGTCGCCTTCGGGGAAGCGTTCAGGTGGCTCACCGCGGCCCCGATCACGGAGGGGCCCACGACGGAGAAGAACGCGTTGCCCGCGGTACCGACGCTCGCCGGATCGAGGACGTAGACTGCTCCTGAGTCGCTCACCAGGTCGGCGTGGACCCGGTACTTCTCGGGTCCGCCCGGGGTCGCTCCGGCCATGACGCGGCCCTTCGTGGGGTCGATCGTGAAGATCGTGGCGCCGGGTGCGTCATAAGACACGACTGGAGCGTTGTCGCGGTGCAGGATGATCGTGGGAATCGTCATCGTGTCGCCCGGCAAGAGGTACAGCGTGTCGACGAGCAGCGTGATGTCGACCACGTCGGGCACCGCGACGATCTCGCTGCCCTGCGTATTCTCGACCGTCGCGCTGACGGAGGCGGTGCCGCGCTTCAGGCCCTTGATCTGCCCGGAGGGGTTGTTCACGGCCAGGATCGTGGGGTCGCTGCTCTGCCAGGTGACCGCACTCGCCGGCGGCGTCTGCAACTTGTCGCCGTCGAAGTAGATCACGCTGGGGAGCGGTTTCTGGCTACCGACGAACACCGAATCGAAGATTGGATCGAGCACCACGAATTTCTGCAGCGTGGTCGACTTCACGCAGGCGGCGAGTGCGGCGCAGAGCGCCCAGGCGAACGAAAGTCGTGTCATAGCGTGGCCTCAAGGGTACACAGCGTGTCGGGAGCAGCTGGGCGGGCTGAGGGCAGGACCGCCGTCGCCACCTAGAACATGGACATGGCGAGGAACGACCGGAGGTTGTCGTTGGTCACGCGCAGCCGTGCCGACAGCAGCCGCACGACGGACCAGAGCACCTTGTAGGCGATGTCCCGGTTGAAGTCGAGGAGCAGCTCGAAGTCGGACCGTGAGATCGTGATCAGGGTACAGCCGGTGTTGGCAATCGCATCCGTGGAGCGCTCCGAGCGGTCGAAGATCGCCATCTCGCCGAAGCAGGCACCGGGCTTGAGGACGGCGAGCGCTTCTTCGCCCGAGCCGGGTATGGTGCGCGAGATGCGCACCTCGCCTTCGGAGATGATGAACAGGCGGTTGCCGGGCTCGCCTTCCTTGAAGATGTAGTGGCTGATGGCGAACTTGTGCTCGCGGCACACCTCAGCGACCCGGGCGAGCTCCCCATCGTCGAGGTCTTGGAAGATCGCCGCCTGCTTCAGCAGATTGAGATCCACGGGGTGAAGCTACGTGGCGCCGGAGGGCCGGGCAAGTGAAACCGTGGGTGACGTGGGCCGATGTGCTTACGGCGCTTCGCGTTCCGCTCGCCGTCGCGTTTCCGTTCGTGCATCACCCCGGGGCGCAGCTGGCAGTCGTGGCGGCCGTCGCTGCGACCGATTTCTTCGACGGGATGCTGGCACGCCGCTTCGGGAGCTCGCGGGCGGGGGCGGTGCTCGATCCCGTCGCGGACAAGCTGTTCATGGCCACGGCGTTTTTGACGGTGGCGCGCTCGGGCCGGCTGCACCCGATCGAGATCGTCGGCGTCCTGACGCGCGACATCGTGGCGGCGCTCGCGTTCCTCGGTGCTTGGATTGGGCGGCGCCCGGCGACGCTGCCGGCGCGGGCCGGCGGCAAGGCCGTCACCGTGTGCCAGTTGCTCACGCTCGTGGCGTTCATCGCGGACTCGCCGTTGGTACGCCCGCTCGCCTGGGCCACCGCGGCGATCGGCCTGTACGCCATCTGGGACTACGGCCGCGCAGCCACGCGCGCCGGTCGGTCGGTCATCCCCGAAGCCACCGCGGCGCGGGAGGAGGGGGAGACGCCGTGAGGGGGACTGCGTGGGTTGCGACGTTGCTCGTGCTCTCGGCCGCCGGCCTCGCCGCCCAAGAGTTCCACCCGCCGCCGGTGAAGCAGGCCGCGGGACGCGGCACCCGCATCGGCCTGTTCGGGTTCAGCGTGCGGTCGGGCCCGGACGTGTCCCACGGCAGTCAGCTCGTGCTGGGCGCGGGGCTCGACGGCGGCGACCTCTTCTCCCGCCGCGTGCGGCTTCGGCCGTCCGTGGAGATCGGGGTCTTCAATGGCCCCAACACCTACGTCACCAGCCTCGAGGCGCTGTACCGCTTCACCCCCGACGACGAGCCCGGCGTGCCCTACGCCGGCGGCGGGCTCAGCATCGCCGGCCACGACGGCTGCGGCGCGGACGCCGCCTGCCCGGCGCTGTGGGTGAACGTCGTGGTCGGCGTCGAGCTCCGCTACCGCTCCACGTTCAATTGGCTGTTCGAGTATCACGCCATGGATGCGTTCCGGCGCCACCGCTTCTACTTCGGCCTGACCACGCGGCGGGGGAACTAGCGTGGCGGCGAACGCGCGCCCCCTCATCGTGCGGTGGCGCGGGGGGCTGCTGTTCGACGGCGTCGCGCCCGAGCGGGCGCCGCTCCTCGTCGACGGCGACGCCCGGGCGGCGGCCTCGCCCGTCGAGCTCCTGCTCCTCGCCGCAGCGACCTGCACGGCGAGCGACGTCGTGTTGATCCTGCAGAAGCAGCGGGTGGCGCTGCGCTCGCTCGAGGTCGCGGTGGAGGGCACCCGCCGCGACGCGCAGCCGCGCCGCTATACCGCCATCCATTTCCGCTGGA
>QHUR01000010.1 GCA_003221995.1 Gemmatimonadota bacterium
AACGGCCAGAAGGTGAGCGACCTCTCCGACGACGAGCTGGCGCGCATCCGCAACAAGGAGATCGGATTCGTGTTCCAGACCTTCAACCTGCTGCCGCGCGCCACCTCGCTCCACAATGTGGAGCTGCCGTTGATCTACGCGGGCATGCCGGCGCAGGCACGCCGCCAGCAGGCGGCGCGGGCGCTCGAGCGCGTGGGGCTCGCCGACCGCATGACGCACAAGCCGAACGAGCTGTCGGGGGGGCAGCGGCAGCGGGTGGCGATCGCCCGGGCGCTCGTGAACGAGCCGAGCATCCTGCTCGCCGACGAGCCCACCGGGAACCTCGACTCGGCGACGGGCGAGGAGATCATGCGGCTGTTCGAGGAGCTGCACGACCAGGGCCAGACGATCCTCCTGGTCACCCACGAGCACGACATCGCGGCGCATGCCCACCGCCAGATCCACCTGCGCGACGGCAAGATCGAGCGCGACGAGAGGATGGAACGCTGACCGTGAACCGAGTGCTCTTGACCGTGGCGCTGGCCGGCGCCTTCGCCGCCTGCAAGAAGGCCGAACCGGCTCCCCTCTATGAGAAGATCGCCGTGCAGCGGCGCGACATCGTCGTGTCGGCGTCCGCCGCCGGCTCGATTCAGCCGATCCTCACCGTGGATGTGAAGTCCAAGGCATCCGGGGAGATCATCGAGATGCGGGTCGCGACTGGCGACGAGGTCCGTCCCGGCCAACTGCTCGCGAAAATCGACCCGCGGATCCCGCAGGCGAACCTCGAGCAGGCCCAGGCGGCCCTGGAGGTCGCCGACGCGCAGCTCGCCAACGCCAAGGCCCAGCTCGCCCGTTCCGACACGCTGTTCAAGGCCCAGGCGATCACCGAGACCGATTACGAGAGCGCGAAGCTCGCCTACGCCCAGGCCAACGCCCAAGTCGTGAATGCCCGGACCAACCTGCAGACGGCCAAGGACGCCATGGAAGACACTCAGGTCCGCGCTCCCCTCAAGGGCACCATCATTCAGAAGAACGTCGAGCTCGGCACCGTGATCTCGAGCCCCACGAAAGACGTGGGCGGCGGCACCGTGCTCCTCCGGATGGCGAACCTCGACACCGTGCAGGTCTCGGCGCTCGTGGACGAAACGGACGTCGGCAAGGTGCAGCCCGGCGTCCCGGTGACCATCACCGTGGACGCCTATCCCAACCGCCCGTTCGAGGGGCAGGTGCTGAAGATCGAGCCGCAGGCGCAGGTGAACCAGAACGTCACGATGTTCCCGGTGCTCGTGAACATCCTGAACCCGGGGCACCTCCTCAAGCCCGGGATGAACACCGAGGTCGAGATCCACATCGGTGAGCGCCAGGGCGTGCTCGCGATTCCGAACGGCGCGCTGCGCACGTCGCGCGACGTGGCCTCGGCGGCTCAGGTGCTCGGCCTCGACCCGCAGCTGGTCCAGCAGCAGCTCGCCGCGGCGCAGATGGGCGGCGGAGCACCGCCTAGCCAGGGCGACTCCACGGCGCGCGCGGGCGACGGCACCAAGCTGCACGCCGCCGAGGCACCGAAGCCGGGAGCTACGGACTCCGGGGCCACCTTCACGACGCCGAGCGGCCGCACGATCACGCTGCCCAAGGGTGTGACCGCGGAACAAGTCCGGGCGGCATTCCAGAAGCGCATGAGCGGGGCGGAGCTGACTCCCACCGAGCAGGCGCTGCTCGCGCAGCTGCGCACCCAGTTCCAGCGGCCCGGCAGCGCGGGGGGCGGGGGGGGCGGGGGAGGCGGGGGGGGCGCGGGGGGCAGGGGAGGCGCGAGGGGCGCCGTGCGGTCGAGAGCTTTCGAAAGCAACTACATCGTATTCGCGCTGCGCGCCGGCAAGCCGGTGCCGCTGGCGATCCGCACGGGACTCACCGACCAGGACTACATCGAGGTGGTGGACGGGCTACAGGAGCAGGACACGGTGCTCGTCCTGCCGAGCGCCTCGTTGTTGCAGGCGCAACAGGACATGCGGCGGCGGTTCCAGAACGTGACGGGCGGCGGGCTGCCGGGGCTGCGGCAGCAGTCGCAGGGCACCAGGCCGAGGTAAGCGATGCTCCTGGGCGAGATCATCCGGGTCGCGCTCGAGGCGCTGCGGGCGAACAAGCTCCGCTCGCTCCTCACGATGCTGGGGATCATCATCGGCGTGGGCGCGGTGATCACGATGGTGGCCCTCGGCTCGGGCGCGCAGAAGTCGGTGCAGGACCGCATTCAGGCGCTCGGGCCCACGCTGCTGAGCCTCTATCCGGGCCAGAGCTTCATGCGCGGCGTCGCGAGCGACGTCCGCGTCAGCCTCACCATCGACGACGACACCGCCCTCGCCAACAACGCCCGTTACGTGACGGACGTCGTGCCCGAGCTCTCCCGCAACCTGCAGGTGCAGAAGGGCACCCAGAACATCAACGTGAACGTCGTGGGCACGACGCCGAACTACGTGCCCGTGAAGAACTACACCATCACGGCGGGCCGCATGTTCACCGCGGGGGACGACGCCGCGCGTCGGCGCTTCGCCGTCCTGGGCTCCGCCGTCCCGAATATGCTCAACGCGAACGCCGCGGCGATGATCGGGCAGGAGCTCCTGATCCGGGGCATCCCGTTCGAGATCATCGGCATCTTGTCGGAGAAGGGGTCGCAGGGCTCGTTCTCCAACCCCGACGAGCAGATCCTCATCCCGCTGCAGACCGCCCGCTACCGCATCATGGGGACCGATCGCCTGCGGTCGATCACCGTGAAGGTTCAGGACATGAGCTCGATGAACCTCGCGATGATCGATCTCGAGCGTGTGCTGCGGCGGCAGCACAAGATCCGGCCCGGCCAGGACAACGACTTCCAAATCCGCAACCAGACGGACATTCTGGCCACGCTGCAGCAGACGACCGAGACCTTCAAATATCTGCTGGCCGGCATCGCCGCCGTGAGCCTGCTCGTGGGCGGCATCGGGATCATGAACATCATGCTGGTGTCGGTCACCGAGCGGACGCGCGAGATCGGCGTGCGCAAGGCGCTCGGCGCCACGCGGTTCAACGTCATGTTCCAGTTCCTGGTCGAGGCGCTGGTGCTCTGCCTGGTGGGCGGGATGATCGGCGTCGTGGTCGGCACAATCGGCGCGGTCGTGCTCTCCAAGCTGGCGCACTGGAACACGCTCATCTCCCCGTTCGCCATTCTGCTGGCGTTCGTGTTCAGTGCGGCGGTCGGCCTGTTCTTCGGCATCTGGCCGGCGAAGCGGGCGGCGAGCCTCGATCCCATCGTGGCATTGCGATACGAATAGCTGACTAGCTTTAGCCTCCATGACCGCTCCCGCCGCGCTGCAACGCCAGCTCGCCGACGAGCACACAGCCAAGCAGCGCCAGTACGTCCTCTCGAACACCCGCGTCCGGTGGAGCGTCGTGGGGATCGCCGTGGCGCTCCTGGCCGGGGCGCGCGTGGCGGGCGTCATCCCGATCTCCTGGAGCTTCATCGCCGGCTTCGGCGCCGCGTTCGCGGCGGCGAACTACGGGATGCGTCGGCTGGCACGCGACGCGGGCTTCAGAGTCTGGTACGCCCACCTCAACGTGGCGCTCGGCACGGCGCTCATCACGGCCGTGGCCTACGCCGTCGGGGAGACGGGCCACCTCCTCTACGCCGCCTACCTCATCGCGCCGCTCCAGGCCGCCTACTACCTCGGCCGCGAGGAAGCGTGGCAGGCGCTCGTCCTGAACCTCGCCGGCTTCGCCCTGCTCACCGCGCTGCGCCAGGGGGGTGGCGGGTGGAACTGGACGCTCTATCTGGAAGAGTCGCTGGTCCTCGTCTTCTGCTGCGCCGCCCTCGTGCCCATGCTGACGAAAATCGTGCGGCGCCTGCGAGCGACGCGCGAGGTGCTGGCGCAGATCGAGCGGGGTGATCTCACCGTCGCGCTGCGGGACCCGGAGTCCGACGAGCTGGGCTACCTGGGCGTGAGCGTGAACCGCACGACCGAGGCGATCGCGGCGACGGTGCGTCAGGTCCAGAGGCAGGCCCACGACCTCGCCGCCATGGCGCAGCAGCTCGCGGCGTCGGCTCAGGAGCTGCAGGCCGCGGCGCAGCAGATCTCGGCGGCCGCCCAGCAGCTCTCCACCGGCACCGAGCGCCAGCGGCAGCTCATCGGCCACGGGCGTGAGGATTCGGAGGAGGCGGCGCGGGTCGCGTCGCAGCTGCACCTCCGCGCCCAGGAGGCGGAGCGGCAGGTCAACGCCGTCGCCCAGCAGGCGCGCCGCCACGGCGAAGAGATCGCCCGCGCGGGCGAGCTGCTCGTGACGCTCGTGGCCCATCTCGACCAGGTCTCCCGGGCGGCCGGCGCACTGGAGCGGGGCTCGCGCGAGATCGGCAAGCTCGTGGACGCGATCACCCGCATCGCGAGCCAGACCGACCTGCTCGCCCTCAATGCGGCCATCGAGGCGGCGCGCGCCGGGGCGCACGGGCTCGGGTTCCGCGTCGTCGCAGACGAGGTGCGCAAGCTGTCGGAGCAGAGCACGCGCTCGGCCGACGAGGTGCGCACCCGAGTCAAGCTCACCCAGGAGGAGATCGGTCAGGTGCTCCAGGCGATGGAACAGGGCCGCCGCACGGCCGAGGGCGTCGGCGCGGTGTCAGCGGCCGCGCGGGAGGCGCTCGAGGCCATCTTCGCGGACCTCCACGCCACAGTGCAGTTCGCGAGCGCGTTCGCCGGCGAGACGGAAGGGCAGGCACGGCGTATCCGGGAGGTCGTGCGGCGCATGGAGCAGGCCGCAGGAATTGCCGACTCCGCCGCCCAAGGAGCGGAGCAGACGTCGGCCGCGACCGCAGAGCAGATCGCCTCGCTCGACGAGCTCACCACGACCTCGCAGCAGCTGTCGGCCGCAGCGACCAAGCTCACCGAGACGATTCAGCGGTTTAACGTGAACGGGAAGGCCTGAGAGGGATCACCACCCCCGGAACAGCGGTGCGTCCCCGTAATCCCACAGCACGAAGGCGATGAGCCGCGGGTGTCGCGGCTCGATGCCCACCGCGGGCAGCTCCGCGCCGAGCGAGGCCGCGACGTGCCCGAGCCGCGACAGCTGGACCCAGCACTGGGGATAGAAGGACAGGGTGCGATCGCCGCCGACCGGGATCCCCCACTCCAGCTCGAGCATCGGCACCACGCGCCCGATGTGCCGCCCGGCGCCCACCCGATAGGACCAGGCGCTCAGGCCCGCGCCCTCTTCCAGCGAGGCGACGACCTGGCCCTGTATCACCACCACATCTCCCGCTGCCCAGCCGAAGGCGAAGAACGGCTCGATCTCCCAGCGGTCCGCCCGGCCCAGCGGCGGGGTCGCTTCCAGGCCCACGCTCGCGAGCGCACGGCGCTCCGCGTCGTACCAGGCGTTGTACTTGGCGGCGGCGGTGATCCCCCCGAACGGTCGGTCGAGGGAATCCAGCACCGTGCGCAGCGCGCCCTCGAGCTGCCACCGCTTGCCCAGGCGACGCTCGTAGATCGCCTCCTGGTCGCGCCCTCGGGTCGTGAGCACGATCTCGTTCTCGGGGTACGCCTTCTCGGCGAGGAAGGCGCGGGGGACGTTGAGCTCGCCCGGGGGCCAGCCGGGCTCCCCGCACAGGGAGCGCGCGTAGCGCACCACGGCGCGGACCTGCTCGGGTGTCGCTGCCTCGCCGAAGGCCGGCATATCGAGCGACAGACCGAACGCCGCCCCGCCCTGCGTGACGATGCCGATCCAGCGATCCTCCGGCTCGGCCGTGCTCGTCTTACAGTCGCGCAGGTCGGCCGGCGGGACCTCGAGCCGTGTGGATGCCGCCGGCACGCCGCGTCCATCGGCGCCGTGACAGGATGCGCACCAGGAGGCGTACAGCGCGGCGCCGTCGCCGGGCGGGGCCTGGAGCGCGAGCAGCGTGGCCAGCGCCGCGCCGCTCATGCGAGCCCCGTGCGCCGCCGCAGCTCGGCGCCGCAGCGCGCGGCCTCGCGCACGACCTCCTCGACGGACACCGTGAGCAGGTCGCGGTCGAGCACCACCGCGCGACCGTCCACGAAGACGTCGCGCACGTCGCTCGCCTGGGCCGCGTACACGAGGTGCGACACCGGGTCCGGGGGCGTGGGCGCGAGATGCGGGCCGCGGAGGTCCAGCACGACGAGGTCGGCGCGCCGCCCCACGGCGATCGCCCCGAGCTCCTCCTGCAACCCGAGAGCGCGCGCCCCTCCCGCGGTGGCGAGCTCGAGCACCTGGCCTGCGGACAGGACATCCGCGCCGTGGCGGGGCTTCTGGATCAGCGCGGCGAGCCGCATTTCCGCGAACGCATCGAGGCGGTTGCTGCACGCCGCACCGTCCGAGCCCAGCGCCACGCGACACCCGGCCTGGAGCATCTCCGGGATCCTCGCCACGCCGCTCCCCAGCTTGAGATTCGATGAGGGACAGTGCACCACGTTCGTGCCCTGCGCCGCGAGCCGCGCGATCTCGTGCTGGTCCACCCAGACGCAATGCGCCACGGCCGCCCGGGGGCCCGCGATCCCCACGGAATCGAGGTAGGCGATCTCCTCGAGCCCCGTGGTGCGGAGCACCGTCTCCCGCTCGACGATCGTTTCCGCGGCGTGCGTGTGGAGCTGCGCGCCATGACGCTCCGCGAGATCGCTCGCCGCGCGCAGCAGCGGGCCCGAGCAGCTCGGCACGAAGCGGGGGGCGAAGCACCACCGCAGCCGCCCGCCCGCCGCCCCGTGCCAGCGCCGCGCCAGGCTCTCCGCCTCCGCCAGCGCCGCATCCGTCGACTCGGCGAGCCCGAGCGGTGCCCCCTCGGGATGGGCGTCCATCAGACACTTCCCCGCCGTCGCACGAATGCCGCTCCGGTCCAGGGCCTCGAACGCCGCGCCGGTGTGGTGCACCGTTTCCATGTCGAGGATCGCGGTCGTGCCGCCGAGCAGCAGCTCCGCCGCGCCAAGCAGGGCGGACCAGTACACCGTCTCCTCCGTGTGCGCCGCCTCGAGCGGCCAGATGCGCCGCGCCAGCCAATCCTCGAGCCGCAGGTCGTCCCCGAGGCCGCGGAACAGCGTCTGGCAGAGATGCACGTGGGCCTGAATCAGCCCCGGCATGACGAGGCAGCCCGTGCAATCGCGCACCAGGATCTCCGCGCGCTTCCGTCCCGCCCGGCCGCGGGCGCGGGCCGCACCGGCCGATCGCTTGGGATCGAGCCACCCCACGGCCGC
>QHUR01000035.1 GCA_003221995.1 Gemmatimonadota bacterium
GCTCGACGGTCGCCGCGACCGCCGGCGTCGGTTCGGCCGCATTCATGGGCACTCAAGTTACACGCTTCGCGAGGGGTTGACGGCTCGTGACGAAGCCGCTGCGCTTCCTGCTAGCGTCCTTTCAGCCCGCGCCGCTGCGGCGGCTCGGACTGCCGGACGTCGCGATTGTCTGCCTCATGGGCGGCGTGATCGCGACGGTGGTCGCCTTCCTGCGCGAGGTCGAGGCGCCGCTGCGCCAGGCGGTCCAGATCGACCTGCGGCCCACGGCGCTGGTGCGGTATACGCTGTATTCGCTCAGCCGCGGGGTGCTCGCGCTCCTCATCTCCTACGGGTTCGCGCTGGTGTTCGGATGGACGGCCGCCCGCTCGCGTGCCGCCGAGCGGCTCTTGCTCCCGCTGCTCGACATCCTGCAGAGCATCCCCGTGCTCGGGTTTCTACCCGGCTTCGTGCTGGGCCTCATGGCGCTCTTCCCCACGCGCAACGTCGGGCTCGAGCTGGCCGCCATCCTCATGATCTTCACCGCCCAGGCCTGGAACCTCGCCTTGAGCTTCTACAACTCGCTCAAGAGCATCCCCGAGCCGCTGCGTGACGCCTGCCGGATCGCCGGGTGGGGGCCCGCCCGCACGTTCCGGCAGTGCGAGCTCCCGGCTGCGGCCCAGGGCCTGGTGTGGAACGGGATGCTCTCGATGGCGGGTGGCTGGTTCTTCCTGATGGTGAACGAGGCGTTCCGCCTGGGGGACCGCGACTACCGGCTCCCGGGGGTGGGGTCGTACATGAGCGTCGCGCTGGACCAGGGGAACGTGCCGGCCATGGCGCTGGCGATCGTCGCGATGACCGTGATGATCGTGTGCGTGGATCAGCTCTTGTGGCGCCCGCTCGTCGTGTGGGTCGAGAAGTTCCGGTTGGACGAGACGACGGGCGGTGAGAGCACGGCGTCGTCGTGGGTGCTCGACTTTCTGCGGCGGGCGCGGCTGCCGCGGCGGATGGCCGTCTTTCGGCGGCGCGCCTATCGCACCGCGCGGTGGGCGACGCGTCCGTTGGAGCGCCCGCTCCGGGCCGCCACGCCGGTGATCCTGCGGGGGCCGCGCGTCGCATTCGAGCACCCCGTTGCGCGCAAGCTGGGGAGAGCGCTGCTCGTCGCCGCGGTCGCGGCCGGAGCGACCGCGGGCCTGTGGCAGATCGGGCGGCTGCTGGGGCAGCTGGGCGTAGCGGAGTGGCGCCAGCTCGCGTCCTCCGCCGCGCTCACGTTCTTCCGGGTGATGGGGGCGGTGTTTCTCTGCACGGCCTGGGCCCTGCCGGCCGGAGTCGTGATCGGCCGCTCGCCGCGGCTGGCGCGGGCGCTACAGCCCGTCATCCAGGTCGTCGCGTCGTTCCCCGCGCCGATGCTCTTCCCGATCGTAGTCCTACTGTTCGAGCGCATCGGGGTCGGGCTCGGCCTGGGCGCGGTCGCGCTGATGGTCCTCGCCGGCCAGTGGTACGTCCTGTTCAACGTGATCTCCGCGGTGGCCGCGATTCCCGAGCAGCTCAAGGACGCGGCGACCGTGTTCCGGCTGCCGACCATCGCCCGGTGGCGCACCCTGTACCTGCCGGCCGCATTCCCGGCGCTCGTGACCGGGTGGGTGACGGCGGCGGGCGGTGCGTGGAACGGCTCGATCGTCGCCGAATACATCGAGGCCGGCGGCGGGCTGCGCGAGACCAGGGGCCTCGGCTCCCTGATCAGCGAAGCCACCGCGCACGCCAACTTCCCCCTGCTCGCGGGCGGGATCGCCCTGATGAGCCTGATCGTCGTCGGCTGGAACCGGGTCGTGTGGCGGTCGCTGATGGTGTGGGCCCAGACCCGCTTCGGGTACGGCACGTGACCACCGACACGGTGCTGCTCGAAGCGCGCCACGTGACCCAGCGCTTCCGCCTCCCCAACGGGCAGATCCTGGAGGCGCTGCACGATTTGTCCCTGACGGTGCGCGAGCAGGAGGTCGTGGCGCTGGTAGGCCCGTCCGGGTGCGGCAAGAGCACGCTGCTGCGGCTGTTCGCCGGGCTGGCACGCCCCGGTGAGGGGACGGTGCTGTACCGCGGCCAGAGGCTCGACGGCGTGCTCGGCGCCGGGGCGATGGTATTCCAGTCCTTCGCGCTCCTCCCCTGGCTCACCGTGGCGCAGAATGTGGCGATGGGCCTCGAGGCGCGCGGCGTGCATGGCCCCGCCCAGCGCGACGCCGTCGCCCGCGCCATCAACCTCGTGGGGCTCGACGGGTTCGAGCAGGCTTACCCGAAAGAGCTGTCGGGCGGCATGAAGCAGCGGGTCGGCTTCGCGCGGGCCCTCGCCGTCGCCCCCGAGATCCTCTTGATGGATGAGCCATTCGGCGCGCTCGACCCTCTGACGGCCGAGAACCTGCGGAGCCAGGTCGTGGACCTGTGGCGCGACCCGGCGACCGGGGTGAACACGCTCGTCGTGGTCACGCACAGCGTGGAGGAGGCCGTGTTCCTCGCCGGACGGATCGTCGTGTTCGGCTCGAACCCGGGGCATGTACGCGAGGAGCTGAAGAATTCGCTCCCCTACCCGCGCCGGGAGCGCAGCCCGGAGTTCGAGGCGATGGTGGACCGGCTGCACGCCATTCTCACGGCGACCCTGTTGCCGGAGCCGGAGGCGGCGCCGGCTCCGCAGCGGCTCGTCCCGTTCCCGCGGGTGCACGTGGCGGAGGTGGCCGGCCTCCTCGACCACTTGGCGACGCGTCCGGACGGGAGGGGGCCCGTGTTCGAGCTGGCCGAGGACCTGGGCGTGGACTACGACCGGATGACCGCGGTCGTGCGCGGCGCCGAGCAGCTCGGCTGGGTGGCGACGCCCGGCGAGATGGTGCAGCTCACGCCGGCGGGGCGGGACGTGCTCGCCGGGGACGACGCGGCGCGCAAGGTGGCGACGCGGGTGCGGCTCAAGCAGCACCCGCTGTTCGCGCGCGTGATCGCGATGCTGAAGGAGGAGACCGAGGAGATCGAGGAGGGCGCGGGCAAGGCCGAGCTCGCGGACGAGGAGCTGCTCGCCGACCTGACCATCTACTTCCCGTTCATTCCGGCGGAGTCGCTGTTCGCCACCATCATCGAGTGGGGCCGCTACGCCGAGCTGTTGGACCACGACGCGGCGGCGGGGCGACTTCGGCTGCTCGCGCAGTGATGGACTACAGCAGCACTGCCAGCGCGTCCGCGACCGCCTTGAGCTCGGCGTGATGGGCGGCGGTGAACCCGGCGGGCACGTCCGAATCGACGTCGAGCTGGCCGAGGATGGTTGCGCCGCGCCGGATCAGGACCACGAGCTCCGACTTCGTCTCGAGATTGCACGCGAGATAGCTCCCGGCCGCGGTGACGTCGGGGACGTTTTGATCCCGGCCCGTGGCGACCGCCGTGCCGCACACGCCCCGCCCGACGGGAATGCGCGTGTGCGGGGTGTCGCGCCCTGAGACCGCCTCGAGCACGAGCTCGTCACCGGACAGCATGTAGGCATAGACGGACGTGTACGGCGCGCCCCGGGCGCGAATCTTGTCGCAGGCCATCTGCAGCAGCTCCCGCCGGGGCGCGTCGTGCAGGTGGGCGGCGCGCAGCGCGCGCACGATGCCGCTTGCGGTCGTGGCGGTCGTCATCGCCCTATATCTATCTTTGGCGCGACTCTCTCGGAAGCGCCCGCGTGTCCGTTCGCCTGCTGGTCCTGATCCCCGCGGCCGCGGCGATCAGCCTCGCCCTCTCCGCCGCGGTGGACGCGGTTGCCCTGCCGCTGTTCCTCGACACGACGGGTACCGTTCTCGCCACCGCGCTCGCCGGCCCCGGCGCGGGAATCGCGACCGGCGTCCTGACGTCGGCGGTGAACACGCTGCGCAATCCTACGTTCTGGCCCTTCGTCGTCGTGCAGGTCATCGTGGCGCTGTACGCCTGGCTTGCCGCGCGTGGCGGGTTGTTCCGGAGCCTCAAGACCGCCGTGCCGGCCGGACTCGGTCTCGGCGTGCTCGCGGCGGCGACCTCGACGCCCATCTCGTACGTCGTGTTCGGGTGCACCACCACGGGCGGGATCGCGCTGACCACGGCGCTCGGCCGCGCGCTCGGGCTGCCGCCGCTCGGCGCCTGTTTCTTCGGCAGCTTCGTCGCCGACTTCGGGGACAAGGCGGTCACGTTCGCGCTCGTCACCTCGGTGCTGCATGCCCTGCCGCGGCGCACGGCGGCCCGCTTCCCCTGGGCGCTGCGCGCCGTCGGCGCGGCGTGACGGGAGGGCGGCTGCACCCCTTCACCCTCCTCGCGATCGCGGGGACGCTTCCGGCGCTCGCGTGGATCCTCCCGGCACCGGCTGGCGGGGCGGTCACGACGGCTGTGGCCCTGGTGCTCACACTGACCCCGGGCGCAAGCCCGGGGTTAGCGGGCACCGGCTCATCCCCGGGCTGGCGCCCGGGGTTAGTCGTGTTGCGTACGGCTGTGCTCACCGCGGCGCCGTTCTGGCTCTTCCTGCTCTTGCTGCACGATGTCCCGTCGACGATCGCGATCGGGCTGCGCCTCACGACGATGATCGCGAGCGTCGTGTGGGTCGGCGCGCTGCTGCCCCCGGGACGCCTCGTGGAGGCGATGGTCGCGGCAGGGTGGGGCGTCACAGCAGCCTATCTCTTCGCGGCCGCGCTGTCCGCGGTCCCGCTGCTCAAGGCGCGGGCCCAGCGAATCGTGGACGCCCAGCGGTGTCGTGGCCTCTCGCCGCGCGGTGGCCTCGGTCGCCGCCTGCGCGCTCTGCGGGCGCTCGCGCTGCCGCTCGTACTCTCCGTGTTGCACGAGGTGGATGAGCGGGCCCTGGCTCTCGAGACGAGGGGGTTCGTCCCGGGCGCCCGGCGCACTCCGCTGGCGCCACCGCGGGACGCCACGGCCGAGCGGGTGGGGCGGTGGCTGTTGCTCGTCGGGTGCGCCGCGGCGCTCGCCTGGAGGCTCGCGTGGCGCGGCTGACGCTCGAGCGAGTGAGCTTCTGGTATCCCGCCATGGGGCGGCCCGCGCTGCGCGACGTGTCGCTCGCCGCGGCGCCGGGCGAGGTCATCGCGCTTGTGGGCAACGTCGGCGCGGGGGCGTCCACGCTGCTGCTCGTGGCCGCCGATCTGGCACCGCGCGTTGTCGGGGGAAAAATCGAAGGACGGGTCAACTTCCGGGGAAGGGGGAAAGGGGAAGGCGGAAGGGGTATCGTGCTGCCGACCCCGTGGACGCAGCTCTCCGGGATGGCGTTCACGGTGTGGGACGAAGTGGCGTTCGGCCCCGCGAATCTCGGCTGGCCCAGGGAACGCATCGCCGGGGCGGTCGATCGCTCGCTCGCCGCGCTCGACATCGGCACCCTCGCGGCGCGTGATCCCGCGACGCTCTCGGGCGGCGAGCTGCAGCGCGTCGTCGTCGCGGGGATCGTCGCCATGGAGCCTGCCCTGCTGCTGCTGGACGAGCCCACGGCCGAGCTCGACCCCGAAGGAGCCGGGCTGGTGTGGCGGCTGGTGCGGGCCCTCGCCGGGGATGGGTGCTCGATCGTCGTGGCGACGAGCGACCTGGACGCGCTCCCGGAGGTGGCGGACCGGGTAGTGTGGATGGAGGACGGCGTGGTGCGGCGGATCGGTGCCCCGGCGCTCTTGGCGGAGGAATCGGTATGCGAGGCGGGCCTCGCGACGACGGTCGCGGACGTGTGGCGCACGGCGCGGCTCGGTGCGCCCTACCCGCTCACGGTCGCGCAGGCGGAGCGGCGGTGGCGGCAGTGAACGCCGAGCTCCGCTTCGAGCATGTCTCCTTCTCCTATGGAACGGTGCCCGCGCTGCGGGACGTCTCGTTCTCCCTCGCACCGGGCGAGCGCGCGGCGCTGCTCGGTCGCAACGGGGCGGGGAAATCCACCGTGCTGCGTCTGGTGACGGGCCTGGTCCATCCCGCGGAGGGCACCGTCTCGGTGGGCGACTGGGACACTCGCGGCCGGGCGCCCGAGTCCCTCGCCCGGCGCGTCGGCTCGGTGTTCCAGCACGCCGACCAGCAGCTGTTTGCGCGCTCGCTGCGGGACGACGTCGCGTTCGGGCCGCGCGCGTTGGGGCTCGCGGCGGCGGAGATCGCGCGGCGGGTCGATACGGCGCTCGCGGCGCTCGAGCTCACCGCCCACGCCGCCGAGCATCCCTACGATCTGCCGCCGGCGTTCCGCAAGCTCGCCGCGCTCGCGGGGGCGCTCGCGCTCGAGCCCGCGGTGCTCGTGCTCGACGAGCCGACCGCTGGCCTCGATCGCCCGCTGCGCGCGCGTGTGGCGCGTGCGCTCGCGGACAGCGCTGCTGCGGGGGTCGTCGTGCTCGTTGCCACCCACGATCTGGCGTTCGCCGCGGAGGTCCTCGAGCGTAGCCTCGTGCTCGACCGGGGCCGGGTCGCGTGGGACGCGCCGCTCGCCGCGTTGCTCACGTCGTCCGAGCGGCTCGCGCCGCTCGGCCTCGCGCCGCCCGCCGGCGCGGCGCTGTCCGCGGCGCTCGATCTGCCGGGCCGGCCGGTGCGCGAGCGTGACGTGGCACACGCGCTCGCGCGCGTTGCCGCGGCCAGGGGCCCGGTCTAGATTCCTTCGCCTGAGATGCCGGATCCGGAGCTCATCGCCCAACGATTGGCGCGCTGTGTGGAGCTGTTTCGCGACCCCGACGCGAAGCAGGTTCAGAAGGCGGAGTTCCGCGCCCTCCTGGGGCTGCTCAAGGACCAGACCGTCGTCATCACGGACTCGGCCGGCCAACTGCTCGTCAACGGCGTCGCCGTCCAGGGCAAGGTCGGCTCGCTGATCCAGCGGATCGGGCTGCACAACGTGGGCGAGATCACGATCCAACCGCACGCACCGCCGAGCGACGTGTTCGAGCTGCTCAGTGCCTTATCCGACCAGCCGGCCCTCGGTACGGAGGACATTCCGACCCGGCTCCGCCAGGCGGGCGTCAGCCGCGTCACGGTCGCCATCGCCGACGTCGCGCCGCCGGCCCGCGTCTCCGGCCCGGCGTCGCGCGTGGCGCCCGAGAGCGACGACGTGCTGGGCGAGCTCGAGCGCAACCCCCAGGCGCCGGACGTCGGCCGGCTGCTCGACGCGCTGGTTCGTCAGGTCGAGACCGCGTTCAAGGCCGGCCAGTTCGAGCAGGTGCTGACGCTCGTCGCCAGCATCTCGCGGGGCCTCCAGCGGGTGCCGCGCGGGAGCGACGCGCGGCGTCACTACGGGATCGCGTTCAAGCGCGTCTATACCAAGGCGATGCTGGAGCGGCTGGCCCATCTCGTGAGCGTGCCCAAGCACCGGAGCGACGCCATCCTCGCGCTGCAACGGGCGGGCGCGGGCGGCGTGAAGGTGTTGATCGACCTGCTGGTCGCCGCGCCCGCCATGGCCGAGCGGCGCGTCCTGTTC
>QHUR01000038.1 GCA_003221995.1 Gemmatimonadota bacterium
CGACGCGCCACCCCGCGGCGGGCGGCAAATACGTGTACGTGCGCGAGGCGTTCGGGCCCCGGGCGGGCTTCGTCGTGGGGTGGGGCGAAGCGCTCGCGACTTATCCCGTCGCGATTGCGGCAATCGCCGTCGTAGCGGGCGAGTACGCCGTCCGACTCGTCGGGCTCGCCCCCGGGGACGCGCGCTGGGCGGGGGTCGGGCTCGCGGCGCTGTTCACGGCCGTGAACCTCGCGGGCGTCGCCTCGGGACGCTGGGTGCAGAACCTCGCGACCGGCGCCAAGGTGCTCGTGCTCGCGGGCGTCGCCGCGCTCGCCTTCGCCGCGGGTGACGGCGTCGGCTGGCGCTCGACCTTGCCCGCCGCGCCCACCGGGATCGCGACCCTCGCCGCCCTGGCGCTCGCGTTCCAGGCGGTGGTGTGGACCTACTACGGCTACCTTGACGTGGCGAAGATCGCCGAAGAAGTGGTCGATCCTGACCGCACCCTGCCGCGCGTGCTGTTGGGCGGGATCGCGATCGTCACGGTGCTGTACCTGCTCCTCAACGCCGCGTTCTTCCAGGTGCTCCCGATCGAGCGCATCGCGGCCTCGAACCTCGTGCCGGGCGACGTGGCGGCCGCCGTGTCGGGGGCCGGGGGCGGCGCGCTCGTGGCGGCGCTGGCGCTGCTCGTCGTGCTGGCGTCGCTCAACGGCAACCTGTTCGTCACGCCGCGGGTCATCTTCGGCATGGCGCGCGAGGGCCTCGCGCCCGCGGCCCTGGCCCGGGTGAACCGGGGAGGCACGCCGTGGGCGGCGACGCTGCTCGTGGGCGCCGTCGTCGTGCTGCTCGCCGCGACCGGCACGTTTCAATCGCTCCTGGGCCTCGCCGTCACGGTCATCATCGTGATCGACGGCTTCACCGTGCTGTCTCTCTTCCGGCTGCGCGCCCGCCGGCCGAGCGCGCCGTTTCTGGTGCCGCTCTTCCCGCTCGCCCCGCTCTTGTTCGTGGGCGTGTACGCGGCGCTGTTCGTGGGGACGGCGTGGGCGGCGCGGGGGACGGTGCTGGCCGCGGTGGCGGTGCTGGCCTCGGCGTACGGCGTGAGCGTGGTGGTGAGCCGGCCGCGGGGCTGAGGTAGCGCGCGCGCTCTGGCGCGCCTCCAGCCGCACCCGCGATCTTCCGTTGTACCTGCTCCGGAGCCTCGAGTGCGGGTACTGATCATAGAAGACGATCCCGAGTTGGCCGGCCTCTTGCGCGACGGCCTGCGTGCGCAGCGCATCGATCCTGCGCTCGCGACCACCTTCGCGGACGGCCTGAAGCAGACCACGCTCGGCAGCCACGATGTGATCATCATGGACGTCCGCCTTCCCGGCGGCACGGGCTTCGACCTGTGCGGTGAGCTGCGCCGCCGCGGCGTCACCACGCCGGTGCTGATGCTGACGGCGCTCGATGCCCTGGACGACCGGGTGCGCGGGCTCGAGGCCGGCGCCGACGACTACCTGACGAAGCCCTTCGCCTTCCGGGAGCTCGTGGCGCGGCTCAAGGCGCTGGCGCGCCGCCGCCCGGCGCTCGCCCCGTCGCTCCATCGCGTGGCGGACCTCGAGGTGGACGTCGCCGCCCGCGAGGTACGCCGCGGCGGCCGCAAGATCACCCTCACCGCGAAGGAGTTCGCCCTGCTCGAGCTGTTCGTGCTGCACCAGGGACGCCTGCTCGACCGCGCCACGATCACGGCGCACGTGTGGGACGATAACCACGATCCGTTCGTCAACGTCCTCGAGGTGCTCGTGGCGAGATTGCGCCGCAAGATCGACGACGGCTTCGAGCCCAAGCTGATCACGACGCTGCGCGGCGCGGGCTACCGCTTCGGCACGTGAGGCTTCGCTGATGCAGCCGCTCGCTCGCCTGCGACTGCAACTGACGGCGTGGTACGCGGGGGTCTTCACGCTGGTCCTCGCCCTCCTGGGCGGGGGCCTGTTTCTGACCATCCGGCATCAGATGTCTCGGCACCTCGACACGTCACTGCGCGCCGCTGCGGCCGCCCTCGAGCGCGCTGCGCGCATTCGAGAGGCCGAACGGGCAAACGCCCGGGGAGCCGTCGTCGACGCGGTCGACGAGCTGCACATCCCCGATCGGTTGCTGTATCTGCTCGATGCGGACGGCCAGCCGATCAAGCCCACGCCGATCGCCGACTGGATCCGCGATGCGGTGCGCGAGACAGCGCGCTCCGGCCACGGCTACCGGAGCCTTCAGGCCCCGGATGATCGCGAGTTGCGACTCTACGTCGAGCGCTTCACCGGGACGAGCGGCGCGCCCTACGTCGCGGCCGTCGTCGCCGATCGCGGGGAGCTCGAGGACGAGTACGTGCACTTGATCGAGGCGTTTGCCGCCGCGGCCGTGGCAGCGCTGCTGCTCCTCACGGGCGGCGGCTACGTCTTGATCCGGAAATCCACCGCTCCGGTCGAACGCTCGATGGAGCAGACGCGCCGCTTCATGGCGGACGCCGCCCACGAGCTGCGCACTCCCATCACGATCCTGCGGACGAGGGCCGAGGTCGGATTGGCGCAGGAGCGGGAGCCGGCTCGCGACCGGGCGATGCTCGAGGCGATCGCGCGGGAGACGGCCCGGCTGGGGGGCCTCGCCGGCGACCTGCTCACGCTCGCCCGCGCCGACGCCGGCGAGCGGCCGATCGCACGGGAGCCCCTCTATCTCGATGACGCCGCGGCCGGGGCCGTGGACGCCGTGCGCGCGCTCGCCCAGCACAAAACGGTCGCCGTCGACGTCGGCACGTTCGAAGAGGCGCGGATCATCGGTGATCCGGCTCTGGTCCGTCAACTGCTCTTGATCGTGCTCGACAATGCCATCAAGTTCACGCCCGCGGGCGGTCGCGTCCGGCTCGACGTTGCAACCGTGGACGGTCGGGCGGCCGTCGTCGTCACGGACACGGGGATCGGGATCCCCGCCGCGCAGCTCCCCCACGTGTTCGAGCGCTTCTACCGGGGAGACCAGGCGCGCCGGGAGGCGGAGGGCGCCGGGCTGGGCCTCGCGATCGCCCGCTGGATCGCCGACGCGCACGGCGCGCGGATCGAGATCGGCTCCGCGCCGGGTGGCGCCACCGGCACCCGCGTCACCATTAGCTTTCCCGTGTCGCCGGATCTCTCTCCGAAGGAGCGGTCATGACCCTCGCGTCTCGCGTCCTCGCCTGCAGCGCCGTGCTGCTGGGCCTCGGTGTCGCCCCCGTTGACGCGCAAGGGTACCACCTCGCCCGGACAGTGGTGCTGGGCGGCGACGGCGGCTGGGACTACGTTGCGCTCGACACGGTGGGCCACCGCCTGTTCATCGCACGCCAGGATCGCGTGATGGTGGTCGATCCCGCGAGCGGGAAGGTTGTTGCCGAGATCCCCGGCTTGAATCGCGCCCACGGGATCGCCTTCGCGTACGAGACGGGCCACGGCTTCGCAACATCGGGCGCCGACAGCGCCGTCACCATGTTCGATCTGGCCTCGCTCCGGGTGTTGGGGCACACCACGGTCGCGCCGGACGACGACGCGATCCTGTACGATCCCGTCACCAAGCACGTCGTCACCTTCAATGGGGATGCCCACTCCGCCAGCGTGCTCGACCCTGGGTCGGGGAAGCGCATCGGCACGATCGAGCTCGGCGGCGGCCCCGAGTTCGGTGTCGCGTCGGGTGACGGCAAGCTGTACGTGAACCTGGAGGACAAAGCGGCGGTGGCGGAGATCGACGCGGCCGCGATGAAGGTGACGCGCCAGTGGCCGCTCGCGCCGTGCGAGGCACCGACGGGCCTCGCCATCGACCGGGCGCATCACCGGTTGTTCAGCGGCTGCCGCAATCAGCTGATGGCGATCTCGGATGCGACCACGGGGAAGCTCGTCGCCACGGTGCCGATCGGGCAGGGTGTGGACGCCTGCCGGTTCGATGCCGGCACCGGGCTGGCGTTCGCCTCGAACGGCGACGGCACGCTCACCGTCGTGCACGAGGACACGCCCGACAAGTTCACGGTGGTGGGGAACGTGCCCACGAAGCGCGGCGCGCGCACCATGGAGCTCGACGAGAAGAGCCACCGCCTGTTCACCGTCACCGCGGATTTCGGTCCGCCGCCCGCGCCCACGCCCGAGCGCCCGCGCCCGCGGCCCAGCATCCTCCCGGGGACCTTCGCCCTACTGGTGCTCGATCCCTAGCGCCGGGATCAGATAGTCGCGTCCGCGGATCGCGACGAGCAGCGTCGGCACGGCGAACAGCGTGATCGGGGTCGACAGCGCCAGCCCGCCGATGACGGCGAGCGCGAGCGGGCGTTGCAGCTCGCTCCCCGTGCCGATCCCGAGCGCGAGGGGCAGCAGGCCGAACAGGGTGCACAGGGTCGTCATCAGGATGGGGCGCATCCGGACCCGCGCGGCCTCGCGGATCGCCGCCTCGAGCGGCAGCCGCTCCGCCAGCATCCGCAGCCGCGTGAAGTCGAGCAGGATGATGCCGTTCTTCACGATCAACCCCACCAGCAGGATCAATCCCATGAACGAGGAGACGTTGAGCGCCGTCCCGGTGGCGAGCAGCAGCGCCAGCGCGCCCACGAACGACACCGGCGCCACGAGCAGCACGACCAGCGGCTCGACGAACGACTCGAACTGCACCACCATCACGGCGCACACGCTCACCACCGCGAGCCCCAGCACGAGCAGCAGTCCCCGGAACGCCTCCTGCTGGCTCGCGTACTGACCACCCAGCGCGACGCGCACGCCCGCGGGCGGCCGCTGGGCGGCGAGCGCGCGCTGCACGTCGCCCATCACCCCGCCGAGCGAGCGGCCGGAGACGTCCGCCGTCATGGCGATCATCTGCTGCTGGTTCTCACGCTCGAGGCTGAGCCGCGATTCGGCGGGCTCGAAGGTGGCGAGGCTGCCGAGCGGTGTGGCGCGGCGCGCGCCGGCCGCGAGGACCGGGAGCGCCCGCAACCGTAGCGGATCGAACCGCACCGAGTCGGGGGCCCGCACCCGCACCGCCACCGGCCGGTCCCCGGTCCGGACCTCGCCCGCCTGCACGCCCAGCAGCGCCGCGCCGACCGCGGTTCCCACGTCCACCGGCGTCATGCCGATCCGGTCCGCCACGGCCTGGTTGACGCGCATCAGCAGCTCGGCCGTGGGCTCGCTCACCCCGTTGTAGAGGTCCTCGAGCCCCGCGATGCGCTCGAGCGCGGGCGCGAGCCGGCGCGCGTACGCCTCGAGCGTGTCGAGCCGCTCGCCGTACAGCTTCACCTCCACCGGCCGCGCCGCGCCCGCGAGGTCGTTGATCACGTCCGCGAGGATCTGCATGAACTCGATGTGCAGCCGGGGGACCGCCGCCGCGATGCGATCGCGCACGTCGTCGATCACGGCGAACACGTCGCGGGAGCGCCCGCCGCGTGGCGCGAGCCGCGCGATGACGTCGCCCGAGTTCTGCGCCGTGGCGAACATGCCGAGCTCGGCGCCGGTGCGGCGCGACGTCCCGGTGATCTCGGGCGTCGCTGCGAGCACGGCCTCGGCGACGCCGACCTCGCGGTTCGTCTCCGCCAGCGCCGTGCCGCCCGGCGTGAAGTAGTCGAGCACGAAGGCGCCCTCGTCCATCTCCGGGAGGAAGCCCGTCCCCACGAGGCGCCACAGGCCGAGCCCCGCGGCGACGAGCACGACCGCGGCGAGCGCGATGCGCCGGGGATGATGCAGCACGGCGGCGAGCGCGCGCTCGTAGCGCGGCGCCAGCGCGTCGAGCGCCCGCTGCATGCGCGCGAGCGGGCCCCCCGCGACGGCCGCCACCTCGTGCGGCGTCACGAACTGCTCGGCGAGCAGCGGGATGACCGTGAGCGCGAGCAGCAGAGAAACGAGCACGGCGACCGTCAGCGTCGTCGCGAGCGCCGCGAAGAACTGACCCACCACGCCCTGCAACAGGCCCAGCGGGAGGAAGACCACCACGGTGGTGATGGTGGACGTCGTGACGGGCCAGATCAGCTCCTGCACGGCCTCGCGAATCGCGCGGACGCGGGCGCCACCGAGCGCCAGGTGGCGTGCGATGTTCTCCGTGATCACAACGGCATCGTCGATCACGAGCCCGATCGCGATCGCCATCGCCCCGAGCGTCATCAGGTTGAAGGTCTGCCCTAGGACGCTCATCACGAAGACGGTGATGGCGAGCGTCAGCGGAATGGATGCGGCGCTGATCGCCGTGATCCGCCCGTGGCGCAGAAACAGGAGCAGGACCAGCACGGCGAGCGTGGCGCCGACCAGCATGGCGTCGCGCACGGAGCTGACGGCGTCCCGCACCAGGGAGGCCTGATCGTACACGGCCTTGAGGTGGACCCCCGGCGGCAGCGTGGGACCGAGCGCCGCCACGATCGCCGCCACGCTGTCCGCGATGGCGACCGTGTTGCCCCCGATCTGCCGCGAGACGTTGATGAGGGCCGCGGGCTTGCCGTCGCCCGCGATGATGCGGACGTGGTCCTCGGTGCCCAACTGCACCGTGGCCACGTCGCGCACTCGCAGTCCGTTCCGGAGCACCACCCCGCCGATGTCCTCCGGGCTGCGGGCCTCCTGATCGGTCACGATCAGGTATTGCCGGTAGTCCTGTGCGAGGCGGCCCACCGCCTGCACCGTCACCGCCCGCCGGATGTCGTCGGCGAGGTCCGTGTAGGTGAGCCCGTTCGCGGTGAGTCGCGCCGGATCCGTGATGACCTCGATCTCCCGGATGTCCGAGCCCTGGACCTCCACCCGTCCGACCCCGGGCACCCGCGAGATGAGCGGCTTGATGTCGTAGCGGGCGATGTCGTAGAGGGTGGCGGCGTCGCCGCCCTCCAGGTTGTACGACAGAATCGGGAACAGTGACGGGGTCAGCCGCTCGACCTCGATATCGAGGTCCGGCGGGAGGCTGCCCTGCACCTGGTTGACGCGCGCGCGCACGAGCTGCAGCGCGGAGCCCATGTCCGTGTTGGGGGCGAACGTGATCGCGATCTCGCTCGCGCCCCGAATCGAGGTTGACCGCACCCGCGTCACCCCCGGCACGATGCTCACCGCCTCTTCCAGCGGTCGGGTGACACTGAAAACCACCTGCCGCGCGCCGAGGGTCGAGCCTTCGGCGACGATCTTGATGCGGGAGAAGTTCAGCTCCGGGTAGATCGCCGAGGGCAACACCAGACCCGCCCACACGCCGGCGACGCTGAGCAGCGCCACGAGGAGGTAGACGACGCGCCGCTGGCGGCTGATGACGTCGAAAAGCGTCACGGCGCCACGCGGGCGATCTTCGCGCCGTCGGCGACGCCGTAGGCGCCGCTCGTCACCACCGTCTCGCCAGCCTCGAGCCCGCTCATGATCTCGGCGAGCGCCTCGCTGCGTCCCCCGACCCTCACGGGCCGCGCGTGGGCGATGCCGGCCGTGTCCACCACGAACACCTGGTAGCCGTCACCCGCGGGCACGAGCGCCTCGACCGGTACCGTCACCGCCCGCGCGTGCACAGCCGTCACGATCGTGCCGAACACCGATTCGCCGATGCGGAGCGGGCGCGCCGGCCGGGCGATGCGGGCCCGCACCGGCACGGCGCGCGAGACGGAATCCACCGCCGCCCCGACGGTCGTCACCAACCCCGCGCCGAGCGACTCGCCCCCCGCGCCTTCGCCCGCCTTGACGGTCACGGAGTCTCCGCCGTGCATCGCGCCCGCCTCCGGGGGCGTCACGTTGAACACGATGTCGAGGGCGGCGGGGTCGGCGACTTCCACGAGCGGTTGGCTCGGGTCCACGGAGGCGCCGAGCACCGCGCTCATCCGGGTGACGACGCCGGCGAGCGGCGCGCGCAGCGTGGCGAGCTGGCGGGAGCGGCGCGCCGTCACCGCGGCGACCTGCGCCTGCGCCAGCTCGGCCGCCGCCTGGTCGGCGTCCTTCTGGGGGAGGATCCCGGCCTGGACGAGGCGCAGCGCCCGGGCGTAGCCGTGCTGCGCGCTCTCGAGCGCGGCCTCGGCGCTCTGCGCGGCGGCGTCGAAAGGCGCGCGCTCAAAGGCGACGAGCGAGTCGCCTTCCGCGACCCGCTCGCCGGGCGCGACGAAGATGGCCGCCACGCGCGTGGGGGCGGGCGCCGCGAGCTCGGCG
>QHUR01000039.1 GCA_003221995.1 Gemmatimonadota bacterium
GTGCTGCAGGCCGAGCGTGATCCACGGCCCGGCTGCCTGGGGGTGGGCCTGAAGCGCGCGCGCGCGGCGCTGCGCCATCCGCCCCTCGAGGAGCACCGGTGCGACCCACCGGGAGTCGGCCCGCTCGGCGGCGGCGAGCAGCGTATCAGCGCGCTGCAAGGCGGCAAACGCGCCCTCGGCGTCGTCATGTTGGAGCAGTCGCTCGGCGCGCTTGCGCAGCCGTTCCGCCTCCAGCAGGGTCGTCCACGCTTCCACGCTGCGCGTTCCGGCTAGCTCCTCCCGCACCCGGATCTCCTCACCCAGCCGTTCGCGCAGAAAGCGCGCCGCTTCGCGGGCCAGCGAATCCCGCAGCACGAGCACGTCGGCCCGCGCCAGCTCGAAGCTCTGGCGCCGGATGTCGGACCCGCTGGTTCCGTCGACCAGCCGGACTGTGACGCGCAGGCGCGTCCCGACAGTCTCCACGCTGCCTTGGACCAGCGTCCCCGCGCGCAGGAGACGGGCGATCGAGTCGCGGGGCAGGTCCGTCGCCCGGTACGGAGCCACCCCGTTGCGCGAGATCACCTCGAGCGACCGCACGCCGGCGAGTTGGCTGATCAGCGTCTCCGTGAGCCCGTCCGTGAGATAGCCGAGCGAGCTGTCCTTGCTCAGATCCTCGAAGTACAGCACCGCGACGTGCCGCGGATCGAGCGCGCCCTCCGTCGCGGCGCTCCCCCCCCGGCCGCCCGAAGTCACGACCTTCGCGAGCCACAGCACGAGCGCGAGGATGACGACCGCGCCGCCCGCGAGCACCATGCGCGGCACGCGACGCGCCGTCAGTGCGGGCCGGGTCGACCGCCGCAGCGGCCCCGTCGCCGCCGACGGCCTGGCGAGCGCTTCGGCGAACAGAGCGGTCGTGGAGAAACGGTCGGCGGGCGTCTTCCCGAGCGCGCGCAGCAGGGCGTCCTCGACGGCGTCGGGGATGGATGCGCGCACGATGGACGGTGGCGACACGGCATCGAGCGAATGCCGGGCCATCACCGCCTGCGGCGTGGGGCCGGTGAACGGCGGCTCCCCCACGAGCATTTCGTAGACCACGCACGCCAGGCTGTACTGGTCGCTCCGCCCGTCGATCTCCGCGCTCCCCGTCGCCTGCTCCGGGCTCATGTAGGCGGGGGTGCCGATCACCGTCCCCGTCTGCGTGAGCTGGCGCGCGTCTCCCGCCGCGGTGACGGCGCGGGCGATGCCGAAGTCCGTGACCACCGCCGTCCCGCCCGACAGCATGACGTTCTCGGGCTTGATGTCACGATGCACGACGCCGTGGCTGTGGGCGTACGCGAGCGCGCCCGCCACCTCCCCCGCGATCCTGAGGGTGTCCTCGAGCGGCAGCTGTTTCTCCCGCTCGAGCCGGTCGCGCAGCGACTCGCCCTCCACAAAGGGCATCACGTAATAGAGGAAGCCGCCAGCCGTGCCGGAGTCGTACAGCGGCAGGATGTGGGGATGCTGCAGGCGGGCGGCGATCTCGATTTCCCGCAGGAACCGGTCGGCGCCCACGGCGGCGGCGAGCTCGGGGTGCAGCACTTTGATGGCGACCGGCCGCCGGTGCTTCAGGTCCTCCGCGAGGAACACCGTCGCCATGCCGCCGCGGCCCAGCTCGCGCTCGACGGCGTAGCGGTCCGCGAGCGCGTCGCGCAGAACGGCAAGCAGGTCGGGCATCGGACGCGGCGAAGCTACTGCGGGGCCCGGCTCTTGTCTATCGGATGGGCCCAACCCTAGTTATAGAGCGACTCGCCATGCCCCGTCGAGCGCCGGTCTCCGCTTCCGCGTCACCCTCCCCCGGGCGCGGAATGCGAACGCCCAGCATCAGCCGCGTGTTCGCGGCCGCGCTCCTCGCCATCGCCGTCGCCGGGCTCGTGGATCGCTGGACGGTCTGGCAGAGCGCCCGCCGCACTCAGGCCGACATGGTCGACCTCACGCGCCGGCTCGACCGCGTCGCGCAGCTCTATCCCTCCCCGGGGGTCGAGACGCAGATCGACGACCTGCGCGAGCTGGCGGCGGAGGTGGGCGACGATGCGATCCAGGCGGCGATCGCCACCACGATCCTGTTCGCGGTCATGCTGGTGGCGCTGGGCGTGGGTCTGTGGTACAACCGACGCCGGCTGGCGCAGCCGTTCGCCCACGTCGTGGGCGCGCTGGAGCGCGTGGCGGCAGGCCACTACGAGGAGCGCCTGGACGAGGACCAGCCCGAAGAGTTCGGGATGATCGCACGCGGCGTCAACCGCATGGCGGGCGCGCTCGCTTCGCGCGAGCTGATGCAGGACTCCACCGCCCGCCTGCTCGCCGCGCTGAACCCGGCGGTGCGCGACCCGAGCGGCGACAACTTCGGGCCCGCACTCGAAGTCCTTGCCGCCGCCACCGACGCCCGGGCACTGGCGCTGTACCAGCCGGACTACGACTCGAACGAGTGGCGGCCGGCGGCGGCGTGGCGAGCGACCGCGGAAGCCGTCCCGCGGAAGGTCGTGCGCGAGCTCGTCGGCGAGGCCGCCAACGTGATCCAGTATGCCGGCAGCGTGGCCGACCCGATTCGGGAGCAGCTGCGGTTCGCCGGCGACGCCGCGGGCGGGGGGGGCGGGGGGGGCGGCGGCCTCGCCCTCGTGCCCCTGCGCGCGCAGAACATCCTCTCCGGCCTGCTGGTGGCGCTCCTCGAGCGGGAGCTCGGCGGGGACGGCCGCGCCGTCCTGGAGCAGGCGGCGCCGAACCTCGCGATCGCGTGCGAGCGCGAGGCCGCGCATCGGCACACGCGGCGCCTGGCGGTCGAGCTGCGCCACGCCGCCCAGCGGCTCGAGGCCCAGAACGCCGTGCTCACGACTTTGAACGAGAAGCTCGAGGCCCAGCACCAGGAGCTCACCCGGCTGAACGCCGAGCTCGACCAGGCGGGCCGCCTGAAGGACCAGTTCCTCGCCAACGTGTCGCACGAGCTGCGCACGCCGCTCAACTCCGTCATCGGCTTCAGCGACCTGCTGCTCACCGAGGAGGCGGGCGGGTCATCCCTCACGGCCATGCAGCGCGACTCCCTCGAGACGATCGCCCGCAACGGCCGCCATCTGCTCCAGCTCATCAACGAGCTGCTCGACATCTCGAAGATCGCGGCCGGGCGCATGGACCTGAAGCGCGAGCCGCTGGTGCTCGAGGGTCTGTTCCGCGAGGCGGCCGATACCGTGCGCGCCCAGCTCGACGCCCGCCACCACAGGCTCGTGATCGACCCACCGCCCGAGCCCTACACCGTGCTCGCCGACCACATCCGCGTCCGCCAGGTGTTGCTCAACCTTCTCTCCAACGCCATCAAGTTCACGCCCGACGGCGGGCAGATCACACTCGCCGCCGGCGCGGCGGATGGCGGCCGCACCGTCCGCGTGGCGGTGTGCGATACCGGGATCGGGATCGACGCGGGGGACCAGGCGAAGCTGTTCCGCGAATTCGTGCAGGTCGACGCCTCGGCGAGCCGCCGCTACGAAGGAACGGGACTGGGGTTGGCGCTGTGCAAGCGCCTCGTGGAGCTGCACGGCGGGGCGATCGGCGTCGAGTCGGCACTCGGCCGGGGCAGTACGTTCTGGTTCACTCTTCCCCGGGCCGCCGAGCGGCCGGAGCGCGGCTAGTGGCGACGATCGTGATCGTCGAAGACCAGGCCGACAACCTCAAGCTCTTCACCGCCCTGCTCACGCTCAAGGGGCACCACGTCGTCGGCCTGCCCGACGGCACCGGGCTGCTCGAGGCGCTGCGCCGCGAGCGCCCGGCGCTCGTCCTCCTCGACATCCAGTTGCCGGGCCGCGACGGCTTCAGCCTGCTCGAGGACCTCAAGAGCGCCGAGGGCGACCAGCCCTGGAAGGTGGTCGCCCTCACTGCGTATGCGATGCCCGGGGACCGCGAGAAGACGCTCGCGGCGGGGTTCGACGGTTACATCTCCAAGCCGATCGACGTGCGGAGCTTCTCAGACGAGATCGCGCGGTACCTCGGCTGACCCGCCGTGGCGCAGCGCTCGCCGCCATGCGCGAGCGGGACCGTCACCACGGTGTGCGCTCCCGTCGTCGCGGGCGCTTCCACTGTGATGGGGGCGAGCGTGCCGCCGTAGTAGAGCGGGTCGGGCGCCCGGTCCGCGCCTCCCGCCAGGGAGGCGTGGCGATTGGCCGTCTCCACCGATGTCAAGGCCACCTGGCCCGCGTAGGCGTAACCAACGGTCAGGGTGATTCCGAGCAGCAAGGCATACCCGCGCATGGTCCCTCCAGACGTCTTCGGCCTCCCTAACGGCGTCCGAGGGGCCGGGTGAACTGCTTTCGTGAGTGTATGACGCCCTTCGGGCCGAAAAGGTTGCAGCGCCCTCAGGAGGTCGCCCGCGGCGCCGCGGGGGCTGGTCGGGCGGGGGCCTTGGGCGCGGGCGGCGCCTGGGGAGCCAGCTTCCGGACCTGGATCGAGCCGTGGAGCGTCTCCACGAGGATGGTGCGGCCGCCCGTGCCGACGGTTCCGCGGAAGCGGCGGGGCAGGATCCCTTGACTCGCCGTCAGGGGAAAATCCGTGTCCACCGAGCCGGCGAGCGTCGTCGCCTCGAGCTTGGCGTTCAGCTTGGCCGGCAGCTCGAGCGTCACCGCCCCGTTCACAGTCTTGACCTCCACGTTACCGGGTTCGGCGAAGCCCGAGATCGCGGCGTGCACCGAGCCGTTCACGTTCTTCACCTCGACCGGCCCGGCGCTGGTTTGCGCGTTGATTGCGCCGTTCACGGTCTGGGCCTTGATGGGGGCGCTCGCGCCCGCGATGGTGACGTCGCCGTTCACCGTGAACGCGTCGACCTTCACACCCCGCGGTACCCGCACGGTGAACTGCACGCGCACGCTGTTGCGGCGCAGGCTTCCCGATTCATAGTCGCCCGCTGCGCCGCAGTGGTTCCTGCCGCTCCCCCAGAGCGCGCAGATGGTCACTCCGTCCCCCGGGACGGCCACGAGGCGCACGCCCCGGAGCTGCGAGCGCCGCCCGCTCTTTGTGACCACCACTGCGACGGAGTCACCGGCGGCCGGCTCCACTGCCACGTCCCCGTTCACGTTCTTGAGCCAGACCGACTGCTTTGGGGCGACCTTGCCGGTCCAGGTCCACACGGCGGCCGTGTCGCCGGGGGCCGCTGGCCCCGCAAGCTCCGGGGCATCCGGTCCATCGAAATTGAGGTTGAAGCCGCGTCGGGCCCTGCCCGCGAGGTTGCTGATGGTGAGGCCCGCGGTGAGGATGACGGCAAAGAGGACCGCCCCGCGCACGATGTCGCGGCGCCACGTCATCCAGAACTGCCTCACATCCATGGCCCCCCTCCCCTCCTCCGGCCGGCGGGCATTACGGGGCTCCCGGGGTCCAGGTTTCCAGGGTACGTTGGCGCCTCGCCCGCGGCTTCACAAGCTGTTCCCACCCATGAGGAGACGTTGCCGTGATCAACCGTGCCTCGCTGCGCATCCAATCGCGCGGTGTCCTCGCGCTCGGGCTCGCCGCCCTCGCGCTCTCCTGCGGCCGCAGGCCGCAGCACACGGCGGCCGCCACCGCTACCCGGGTGCTGACGGTCGAGGGGTTCAAGACGCCGGAGTCCGTCAAGTACGACGCCGAGCTCGACCTCTATTTCGTCACCAACATCAACGGGCACCCCATGGCCAAGGACAACAACGGCTTCATCAGCCGCGTCCGGCCGGACGGCTCGATCGAGTCTTTGGAGTTCGTCTCCGGAGGCCGGGGAGGCGTGGTGCTGCATGCTCCCAAGGGGACGGCGATTGTGGCGGACACGCTGTGGGTGGCGGACATAGACGCCCTGCGGGGGTTCAACAAGCGCACCGGGGCGCCCGTCGCGACCGTGAACCTCAGCACGCGGGGCGCCAAGCTCCCCAACGACGTGGCGGTCGGCTCGGACGGCGCGCGGTACGTCACCGATACGGGGATTCTCATCGACTCCGCGTGGAACTTCACGCATCCCGGTCCCGACCGGATCTTCCGCGTGGGGGCGAAGCGCGACGTGAGCGTGGCGGTCTCGGGGGACACACTCGAGCGCCCCAACGGCATCGCCTGGGACGCGGCGAATGCCCGGTTCATCGTGGTGGCGTTCGGGGGGCCCGCGATCTTCGCCTGGAAGCCCGGCGATGCGGCTCCGACGGTGCTGGCCAAGGGTGCAGGCCAATGGGACGGCGTTGAGGTGCTCGCCGACGGCCGCATCATCGCATCGAGCTGGGCGGACTCCACGGTGGACGTCATCGCGGGTGGCAAGATCGAACGGTTGATCAGCGGTGTGCCGTCGCCCGCGGACATCGGGATCGACACGAAGCGCCAGCGCGTGCTCATCCCGGTGTTCACGCAGAACCGGGTGGAGGTGTGGCAGCTACCTCAGCCGCCGGCGAGGTAGTTCTCGTCCCAGGCGATCGCGAAGCGGCCCTGGCACCGCGTGCAGGTCATGGCGCGCGCCCGCTGCTCGAGCCGGGCGCGGTGGCGGCAGTTGGGGCACACGCCGTAGCGGTTGCCGAGCTCCGCTGCGAGACGCGACGCGCGGCGCGGCAGAGGCACGACGCTCCAGGCGCGCGGAGGCGTGGCGACGATCTCGACGGCGTAGCTCGGGACGGCAAGGGGTCGGCGGTTCACCTCCACAGTCGCTTCGAGGCCGGTCACCTTGGTGACGCGGTACCACGCGCCGCGGCGCAGTTTGCAGTCCACGTCCTCCTGCAGGCGGGCCCAGCGCATTCCGGTCATGAGCGTACCTCGATTGCATCGAGTGTGGAGCGGTGGGCGCTTGGCAACGGGGGCGAGCACCACATTAAGGCGCGTCAGCGCTGGTGGCAATATGCCCGCCGTGCGCGTCGGGCATCTGGCCGACCATAGGGTGAGGCATCTCACAAGGATCGGGGTTCGAGTTCGCGACGATCGCGTGGGGAGAAACCTTACGCGGCTGATGCCCAGGGCAGGATTCGAACCTGCACGGGAGTTGCCTCCCATGGGATTTTAAGTCCCATGCGTCTACCAGTTTCGCCACCCGGGCCCACTCAAAGCTAATTGCGGATTGCGGATTCTCGCAGAGGAGTCGCTCGACACACGACGTTCACCTTGCCAATCCGCAATCGCCAATCCGCAATCCGCAATTACTAGACCGCCTCGCGCCGCACCCCACCCGAGGGCCGCACGGGAGTGATCACGGGCTCCCGCCCGTAGGCTCGCAGAAACGCCCGCGTGATCGCCTCGGCAATCTGCCTTTCACCCTTCCCTCTTCCCCCTTCCCCCTTCCCGAGCAGTACGATGACCGCCCCGCCCCAGCCCGCGCCCGTGAGCCGCGCGCCGTGCGCCCCGGCTCGCCTCGCCGCCGCGACCACAAGGTCGAGCTCCGGGGCGCTGCACTGGTACAGCCGGCGGCAC
>QHUR01000002.1:0-23913 GCA_003221995.1 Gemmatimonadota bacterium
CGGCGATGTGGACCCGGCGCGACTAGAGGATTCCCTGGCGTATCCCGTGCTCCCGTTCATCCTGCAGCAGTTCCCGCAGTTACCGTCCTCTACCGTCCTCTACCGCCCTCTACCGCCTCTACCGCCCGGCCTCATGCGCTGGCCCGCCCCCGCGCTCGACGACGGCCCGCATCTCTCGTATGCAATCCAGTGGTTCAGCTTCGCGGTGATCATCCTGGCGGGCAGCGTGGCACTGTTCAGGAAGTCGCTGGCGGGGGGCCCCGGGGGTGCTGTTCGAAACCCAGCCAACTACCGCTGAGCCAGCGAGTTGACTATATTGGGGCCCCGGTCCGCGGCTGCGCCCCGCTGAGGCACGCCGTGGGCCTTCTTGTCTCCAGCCGAAGGAGTCTGCCGCATGGCGGCCGCTACACCGTTGAAGCAACCGGTCAAGGTGGGGTTGTTGATGCGCCGGCGCCTCCGCGAGCTGAAGCGCACGCCGCGCGAGCTCGCCGCGGCGGTTCAGGTTTCGGAGACCTACATCGCCGACCTGCTCGCCGGCCGGCGCCGGCCCCCCGCCCCTGGACGGACCGACGTATACGACCGCATGACCAAGTTTCTGCGGCTGCATCGCAACGACCTGCCAACCTGCGCGCGCGCGGAGCGGGAATCCCTGGGGTCGCGCCGGCGGCGCCTGCACCCCACGGTGCGCCGGGCGCTCCTCGACCTGTGTGAGCCGGTCAAGGCACGGGCGCTCGCCCGGCGGTTGGCGAACGCCCGCGGCGCGGCGCTCGAGCTGCTCATCGCCAGCCGCCTACTCGAGGTGGCCCAGGGGTTCGTGCGCCGCCAGCTGGACGATGAGGTGGGGATCCGGGTCGCCGCGACCCGAGAGGGGTGCAACTATCTCGACATCCGGATGCGCCTGCTCGACTTCCTCGACGCCAGCCCCGACGTCCTCACGCTCGAGATTTATGAGGATTTCGTGCGGCCGCGCGTCGCTGCGTGGGATCTCGATCTCGACACGCAGGCGATGCGCATCGTGTTGCGGTCGCAGGAGCCCGCCCCGCGCCAGAAGCGGGCCCTCGCGATTTAGCGCTCCGGCCGGCGGCGCAGGCTCTTCAGCTTGCGCCGTTCGGCGGCCTTGTCCTTGCGCCGCCGCTGGGCGCCGGGGCTCTCGTAGAACCGCTTGCGCTTCATGTCCTGGAACAGTCCCGCCTTCGTGATCTGGCGGCGGAACTTCTTGAGGACGTTCTCCAATCGGTCGTTCTCGCCCAGCGTGACTTCCATCGAGCCTCCACAACGAACGAGGACCCGGGCGGCAGCCCAGGTCCTCGGCGTCAGTCTCTGGATTGCAGTGCACGGCCTGCCGCCGTGCGATCGCTTGCCCAAGCTTAGACTCGTGGCCGGGCGACGTCAAGGAACCCCCTGTTCTTTTCACGCGCACCCTGTTAGCTTGCTCGGCGTAGTCACTGAACCGCGAGCTGGCATCCTTCCGTAGGACGGTCCCGCTCAGGAGCGGGCCGCGCAATCAGGCTCATTCCCCAGGTTCAAAAGCCAAGTCGTAGGGCGAAGAGCGTATGGCGGGAATGCGTACGGGGTTTCCGTACGGCCTTACCCGTACGTCTCTCCCCTACGGTTCACGCCGTACGCAGTTCACAGGAGTCGTATGCCATTTGCATCGCTAGGCCTCACGCCCGAGCTCGTGCGGGCCGTGGCCGACGAAGGCTATACCGAGCCAACCCCGATTCAGCAGGAAGCCATTCCGCTCGCCCTCGGCGGCCGGGATCTCATCGGGTCCGCCCAGACCGGGACGGGCAAGACGGCCGCGTTCATGCTGCCGATCCTGCAGCGCCTCGCGCCGGGCGCGCGCCACACGCTGCGGGCCCTGATTCTCGTCCCGACGCGTGAGCTCGCCGAGCAGGTGCTGCAGAGCGCGCGCGCGTACGGGCGCCACCTCCAGCTGAGCGCCGCGGCGATCTACGGCGGCGTGGGGATGGAGCCGCAGACCCGGGCGCTGGCGCGCGGCGTGGACATCGTGGTCGCCACTCCCGGCCGGCTGCTCGATCACATGGAGCGCGGGCACGTCGATTATTCGAAGCTCGAGATCCTCGTCCTCGACGAGGCCGACCGCATGCTCGACATGGGCTTCGCGCCCGACGTGCGCCGCATCCTCGGCGCCCTCCCCGACCAACGCCAGACCATGCTCTTCTCGGCGACGATCTCGCGTGATGTGGACGCACTCGCCCGCACGGCGCTGAATGGTCACGCCTCGGTCGAGATCGGGCGTCGCGCCCGGCCCGCCGAGGGAATCGAGCACGTGATCGTCGCGGTGGACAAGCTCCGGAAGCGGGACGTGCTCGCGCGCATCCTGCAGGCGAAGCCCGCCGGTCAGACGCTCGTCTTCACGCGGACCAAGTACGGCGCCGACAAGCTCGTCACGTTCCTGAAGCGGGAGGGCATCCCCGCTCACGCGCTGCACGGCGACAAGGCGCAGAGCCAGCGGCAGCGGACGCTCGACGCGTTCCGCAGCGGGGTGGCGGACGTGCTCGTCGCGACCGACATCGCGGCGCGCGGCATCGACGTGGACGGCATCCGGATGGTCGTGAACTACGACGTGCCGGCCGATCCCGAGGTGTACGTGCATCGTGTGGGCCGCACGGCGCGCGCCGGCGCGCGCGGGCTCGCGCTCACGCTGATCTCCCCCGACGAATGGCTCCTCATGGCCGACGTGGAGAAGCTGATTGGGCAGACCTTCCCGCGGGAAGTGATCCCGGGGTTCGAGCCGTCGGTGGCGCCGCTGCAGCCGAGGCCGTTGCACCTCGAGGTCGCTCGCCCGGCGCGATCGGTGCGGGCCCGAGTGGGTGGCCGCCGCCGGCGTTAACGCCTTATCCTCTCTGCTCAATGGGTAGATAGTCCCGCTGCGCCGCCCCGGTATAGATCTGGCGGGGCCGCGCGATCTTCTGCTCCTTGTCGAGCAGCATCTCCTGCCACTGCGCGAGCCACCCCGGCGTCCGGCCGATGGCGAACAGCACCGGGAACATGTCCATGGGAAACTTCATCGCCTCGTAGATGATCCCCGAGTAGAAGTCGACGTTGGGGTACAGCTTGCGGCTCACGAAGTAATCGTCCTGCAGCGCGATCCGCTCGAGCTCCACGGCGATGTCGATGAGCGGGTTCTTGCCGGTGACGTCGAAGACCTCGTCGGCCACCCGCTTGATGAGCTTGGCGCGGGGGTCGTAGTTCTTGTAGACGCGGTGCCCGAAGCCGAACAGCCGGAACTCGCCCTGCTTCACGCGCTCGATGTAGGTCGGGATGTTGTCTTTCGAGCCGATCTGTCGCAGCGTGCGTAACACTTCCTCGTTGGCGCCGCCGTGCAGCGGCCCGTACAGCGCCGCGGCGGCGGCCGCCATCGCGGAGTAGGGATCGGCGTGCGACGACCCGACGCCCCGCATCGCGCTGGCGGAGCAGTTCTGCTCGTGGTCGGCGTGGAGAATGAACAGCACGTCCAGCGCGTGCTCGAGCGTCTTGTTCGGCGTGTACTTCACCTCGGTCGCCTTGAACATCATGTTCAGGAAGTTGCCGGCGTAGGACAGATCGTTGTCGGGATACGCGTACGGCATCCCCACCGAGTGGCGGTAGGCGAACGCCGCCAGCGTCGGAGCCTTCGCGATGAGGCGGAAGATCTGGTTGCGGCGCGAGGTCTCGTCGTGAATGAGCTTCGCTTCGGGATAGAACGTCGACAGCGCCGCCACGGTACTCACGAACATCCCCATCGGGTGGGCGTCGTGGTGGAACCCGTCGATGAATTTCTTGATGCTTTCGTGGACGATCGTGTGGTGCGTGACGTTGAAGACCCACGAGTCGAGCTCCGGCGCCGACGGCAGCTCGCCGTGGAGCAGCAGATACGCCGTCTCGAGGAAGGTGCTCTTCTCGGCGAGCTGCTCGATGGGATAGCCGCGATAACGCAGGATGCCCTTGTCGCCGTCGATGTAGCTCACGGCGCTGCGGCACGCCGCCGTGTTGAGGAACCCCGGATCATAGGTGAGGAGCCCCGGATCGTCGGCCGCCGTTTTGATCTGGCGGAGATCGACGGCCCGGATGGCTCCGTCCTCGATCGGGACCTCGTACCGCTTCCCGGTGCGGTTGTCGGTGACCGTGAGCGTGTCCTTGGGCACGGCGATTTCCTGGGAAATGGCTCGCGAAAGATAACCACTGACCGACGCGGAGAAACGGGGATTGACGCGGACGGCCGTGGGGAAACCGACGCCTACTGCAGCCGCACCATCCCCTGCTCAAGCCACAGGTGCTTCTGCTCCAGCACTTCCTGCGCCACGCGATACGTCGGCACGTCCTCGTTGCGCCACAGGCCCTTGAACTTCGCGCGGATGCGGCCGCGGGACTGGCGGCAGAACAGGTCGGCCATCTGCACCGCGTGCCCGGCGGCGACGGGGTCGCGCGCCACGAGCAGGCGCGCGCGAGCGCAGGTCGCGGCCATCGCGAACAGCTCGCCCGCGACGTCCACCAGTCGGAACAGCACGGCTTGGCGGAACTCGAGCTTGGGACCGAATCGCAGCATCGAATGGAACACCCCGCGCGCGAGACGCCGGGCGTTCCGCTCGACGAACCGCACGTGCGGCGCGAGGGCTCCGAACTCGGCGTAGCGCGGCCACGCGCTCCAGCCCAGCCAGCGGCCCGGATACCACCAGCCGTAGAACAGCGCCGAACGCACGACGCCCCGCAACCGCTGGCCCAGCGACTTGCCGGGCAGCACCACGTCGCCCGCCACCTGGAGATGCTTGTCCACGGCCTCGCGGGCGATGAAGAGATGCATGATCTCCGATGAGCCCTCGAAGATCAGGTTGATGCGGAAGTCCCGCATGATCCGCTCCACCGGGATCGGCTTCTCGCCACGCGCGCGCAACGAGTCCGCCGTCTCGTACCCCCGCCCGCCGCGGATCTGCACGGTGTCGTCGATGATGCGCCAGCCCACCTCGGAGTTGTACAGCTTCGCGATCGCCGCCTCGAGCCGGATGTCGTAGCCACCGCGGTCCGCCATCGCCCCGCACAGCTCGGCCACCGCCTCCATGGCGAACGTGTTCGCGGCCATAGTCCCGATCTTCTGGGCGATCGCGTCGTGCTTGCCGATGGGGCGACCCCACTGCACCCGCTCGCCCGCCCACTGCCGCGCGATCTCGAGGCAGCGCTTCCCCGCGGCGACCGCCGTGATGGGCAGCGTGAGCCGCCCCGTGTTGAGGGTGATCAGCGCGAGCTTCAGGCCCTTGCCCGGCTCCCACAGCACGTTCTCCTTGGGGACACGCACGTTGGAGAACCGGATGACGCCGTTGTAGATCGCCTTCAGGCCCATGAAATGGCAGCGATGCGCCACCTCGACGCCCGGCCACGCGGTCTCCACGACGAAGGCAGTGATCTGCCGCCGCTCCTTCCCGCCCGCGAACTTGGACGGCGTCCGCGCCATCACCACCATCAGCTCGGCCTTGGTGCCGTTGGTGCACCACAGCTTCTCGCCGTTCAGGATCCAGGATTTCCCGTCCTCGCTCGGCACCGCGGTGGTCTCCATCGCCGCGGGGTCGGACCCCACGCCCGGCTCGGTGAGTGCGAACGCCGAGATCGCGCCCTTCGCCAGGCGCGGCAAGTAGCGCTTCTTCTGCGCCTCGGTGCCGAACATCTTGAGCGGCTGGGGCACACCGATGGACTGGTGGGCCGAGAGCAGCGCGGTGAGCGAGCCGTCCACGGAAGACACGAGCTCGATCGCCTTCATGTAGGAAAGCTGCGACAGGCCCAGGCCGCCGTACTCCCGCGGGATCTTGATCCCGAAGGCGCCGAGCTCGCGCAGCCCCTGGATCACGGCGTCGGGAATCTCGCCTTCGCGGTCGATGCGGTCGGAGTCCACCGTCTCACGCAGCAGGCGCTCGAGCCGCTCGAGGAACGGCTGCGCCCGCCTGATCTCTTCGGGATCCTGCTCGGGGTAGGGGTGGATCAGGTCCATCCGCAGCTTGCCGAGAAACAGGTCGCGCACGAAGCTCGGTGCGGCCCACTCCTGCTCGCGCGCCGCTTCGGCGACCTCGCGCGCCTCGTCGGCGCTGACCTTGGGTTTCGGCTCGGCGGCCGTGGTGGCCATGCTGCGATAAATGTATACGGCCGGGCCCCGGCGTGCCCGGCTTGACAGCCGCCTGGCCGCAGGGAGATTCGCCTCGCCCTCACCCGGAGCCACGTAATGCGCCCGCCGTGCTGCCGCGTCCCCGCCCTGGGCGCGATCCTCGGCGCCACGCTGGTCCTCTCGGCCACCGCCCAGCAGGCGCCGCGCCCGCAGGTCCTCATCAAGGCCGGACGCCTCATCGATCCCAAGGCGGGCACCGTGCTCGCGAACCAGGCGATCCTGGTCGAGGGGGACCGCGTCAAGGAGACGGGCCCCGCGGCGACCGTCGCCGGCCACGCCGCCGCCGGTGCGCGCGTCATCGACCTCGGAGCGGCCACCGTGCTCCCCGGCCTGATCGATTGCCACACCCACATCACCAGCGATCCGGGCGACTACTACGAGCAGCTGTTCCGCCGCAGCCCGATCGACCAGGCGGTCGTCGCGCACGTCTACGCCCGGCGCACGCTCGAGGCGGGGTTCACCACGATCCGCAACGTCGGCGCGGACGAGTTCGTGGACGTCGCGCTGCGCAACGCGATCGACCGGGGCGACGTGGCCGGGCCGCGGATGCAGGTCTCGACCATGCCCCTCAGCGCCACCGGCGGGCACGGCGACGTGAACGGGTTTTCGCCCTACCTCCGGTTCGAGCAGCTCAGCGGTATCGCCAACGGCGTGGACGAGATCCGCAGCAAGGTGCGCTGGGAGATCAAGTACGGCGCCGACCTCATCAAGGTGCTCGCGAGCGCCGGCGTGCTGTCGGAAGAGGAATCGGTGGGCGCGCCGCAGTACACCCAGGAAGAGCTGAACGCGCTCGTCGCGGAGGCCGCGATGTGGGGCAAGAAGGTGGCCGCCCACGCGCACGGCGCGGAGGCCATCAAGCGGGCCGTGCGGGCGGGCGTCGCCTCGATCGAGCATGGCTCGCTGCTCGACGACGAAGGGATCCGCCTCATGAAGGAGAAGGGCACGTACCTCGTCTCAGACGTCTACAACGACGACTACATCCTCGCCGAGTATGCGCGCCTCGGCTATCCCCAGAAGACCATCGACAAGGAGCGTCAAGTCGGTCGCGCCCAACGCGAGAACTTCCAGCGCGCGGTGCGGGCCGGCGTGAAGATCGCGTTCGGAACGGACGCCGGCGTGTACCCACACGGCTGGAACGCGAAGCAGTTCGCCCACATGGTTCGCTGGGGTCTGACCCCGATGCAGGCGATCCAGGCCGCCACGGTCAGCGCGGCCGACCTCATGGGGTGGTCGGACCGGGTCGGCTCGCTCGAGCCGGCCCACTACGCCGACGTGATCGCCGTGCAGGGCGATCCGCTCGCCGACATCACAACGCTCGAGCAGGTGGCGTTCGTGATGAAGGGCGGGGTGGTCGTGAAGGAGGATCGTCCATGAGACCGTTCGGGCTCGCCGCCCTGTGGATCTGCGTCGCCGCCCTTGCCCCGGCGCAGGGCAACCCGCCACCGCGGGAGACTCTCATCAAGGCTGGCCGGCTGATCGACGGGCGGTCCGACGCGCCGCAGGCGAACGTCGGCATCCTCGTCGCAGGCGAGCGCATCGTCGCCGTCGGGCCCCTTGCCCAGGTGCAGGGGCAGGCGAAGAGCGCCACGGTCATCGACCTCGCCGCCATGACCGTGCTGCCGGGGTTCATCGACACCCATACGCACCTGCTGCTCCAGGGGGATCCGACCTCCGAGTCGTACGACCAGCAGCTCCTCTATCAGTCGACCCCCTACCGGGCGATCCTCGCGGCGCGCAACGCGCGCATCGCGCTGGAGCATGGCTTCACCGCAATCCGCGACCTCGAGACCGAGGGCGCGATGTACGCCGACGTGGACGTGAAGCTGGCCGTGAGCCGGGGCGAGATTCCCGGCCCGCGCATCTTCGCCGCCACCCGCGCCATGGCGCCCACGGGGATGTATCCCATCGTCGGCGCGAACTGGGAGCTGGAGTTGCCGCACGGCGTGCAGCCGGTGGACGGCGTGGAGGGCGCGCGGCTCGCGGTGCGCCAACAGGTGGCGCATGGCGCCGACTGGATCAAGTACTACTCCGACCGCCGCTACTATTTCGGGGCCGACAGCGTGCTGCACAGCTGGGTCAACTTCACGGACGAAGAAGCGAAGGCGATCGTGGACGAGGCGCACCGGCTCGGCCGGAAGGTCGCGGCCCACGCGATCGGCGCGGACGGGATCGCGGCCGCCCTGCGGGCCGGCGTGAACTCGATCGAGCACGGGGACGGATTCACGGACGCGCTGCTCGACGAGGCGCGGGCGAAGGGCGTCTACTGGGCGCCCACCGTCACGGTCGCCTACTATGTCGCGGGCCCGCGCGGCGGAGTCTGGGGACCGATGATCGCCGCGCAGAAGCGCGCCTTCCAGCGGGGGCTCCAGAAGGGCGTCAAGATCGTCTTCGGCACGGACGTCGGCGGCTTTCCCTGGACCGAGCTCAACCAGGCGAAAGAGTTCGCCTACTACGTCCAGTACGGCATGACGCCGCTGCAGGCGATCAAGACGGCCACCGCGGTCGCCGCGGAGCTGCTGGGGCAGGACGACCAGATCGGCGCCGTCGCCCCCGGGCGCTACGCGGACCTGGTCGCGGTGCAGGGCGACCCGCTCAAGGACATCACGGAACTGGAGCGCGTGCGGTTCGTTATGAAAGGCGGGGTCGTGTATCTTTCGAAATAGTGCGGCGCGCGCTCTGGTGTAGCCTCTCGCTTTGTATCGGCGCCGTCGGCACCGGCCTGGGGCAGCTCGCCCCGCCCGGCACCGGCGGCGTCGCGGCGTTGACGGGCGCCTTGGGCCAGCTGGGCGCGAACAAGCGCGTGCTCGTGATCGGCGCCCACCCCGACGACGAGGACACGGAGCTCCTCGCGCTGCTGTCCCGTGGCATGGGCGTCCAGGCCGCCTACCTGTCGCTCTCGCGGGGTGAGGGCGGCCAGAACCTCATCGGCCAGGAGCTCGGCCCCGAGCTCGGCATCATCCGCACCGAGGAGCTCCTCGCCGCTCGCCAGCTCGACGGCGCCCGCCAGTTCTTCACGCGCGCGTACGATTTCGGCTACTCCAAGACGGCCGAGGAAACGTTTCGGTTCTGGCCGCGCGACTCGCTGCTCGCCGACGTGCTGAGCGTGATCCGGCAGTTCCGGCCCCAGATCGTGGTGTCGATCTTCTCGGGCACACCGCGCGACGGCCACGGCCAGCACCAGGTCTCGGGGATCCTCGCGCGCCAGGCGTTCGAGGTCCTCAAGGACTCGAGCTGGGGGCCCGTGAAGCTGTATCGCACGACCCGCTTCGACACGGCCGGGACGACCCTGCTGCTGCAAGGGGGCGCGCTCGACCCGGTCGCGGGCCAATCCTATCACCAGCTCGCCATGGCGGGCCGCAGCCGGCACCGCTCGCAGGACATGGGCCAACTGCAGCGCCCGGGTCCGAGCGTCGTCCGGCTGGGGCTGATAGAGACCAGGGAAGGGGAAAGGGGGGAAGGGAGCGGCCTGTTTGCAGGCGTGGATACGGTACTCCACGGACACGCCGCCTATGTCGCGCTGGTCGACACGGCGCGGGCGCTCCTCAACCCGTCGCACCCGGCGGCGATCGTGCCGCTGCTCGCTCGCGCGCTGCACGCGCTGGGCAGTGCTCCCGCGGACACCGCGCAGCGCGCCCCGCTCGAGGCCGCGCTCGCGACCGCGGCCGGCGTGTCGCTCGATGGCGTCGCGGACGACGGCATCGTCGTGGGCGGCGAACGGCTCCAGATCGAGGCGACGGTGTGGAACGCGGGGGACTCCGCGATCAGGCTCGACGGCCTCGAGCTGCAGGGCCCGCCCGGGTGGGTGGTGGAGCGGCTCGACGCCGCGGCCTCGCCCGTCGCCCGCGGGGCGGTCGCGACCCGCCGCTTCGCCCTCACCGTGGCCCCGGACGCCCCCCGCTCCCAACCCTACTTCCTGCGCCGCCCCCTCGCGGGAGCCTTGTACGACTGGACCGGGGTGCCCGCCGAATGGCGCGGGCTGCCGTTCGAGCCGCCCCTGCTTCAGGTGGCGGCGCGCGTCGTGATCGCGGGAGAGCCGGTGACGCTGTCCCGCGAGGTGGTGTATCGCTTCCGCGATCAGGCGATCGGCGAGGTGCGGCGTCCACTCTTCGTCACGCGTGCCTTCGATGTGGCGGTGAGCCCGGACCTCGTGGTGTGGCCGACGAGCGGCGCCGGGAGCGGGCCGCGTCGCTTCACTCTCAGCGTGACGAATCGCGGCCGCGGTCCCGCCCGTGCCCAGGTCGTGGTGACGTCGCCCGCGGGTTGGCCGCGAATCGCGGCGGAGAGCCTCTCCTTCCAGCGGGAAGACGAGACCCGCAGCCTCGCCGTCTCGCTCACGCCGCCCGGCGGCGTGCGGCCGGGCGCGTTCCGGCTCGGCGCGGCCGCCCGAGGCTCCGACGGTCGGCTGTCGGACGGCGCGCTCGTCGTGATCGACTACTCCCACATCCGGCCGCGGCCGGTGGAGCGGGCGTCCGTGGCGGAGCTGCGCGCGGCGCGGCTTGCGCTGCCCGGGCTCGCGCGGGTCGGCTATGTGCGCGGCGCGTCCGACCGGGTCCCCGAGGCGCTGGGGGCGGTCGGAGTGCCGGTCGAGCTCCTCGCCCCCGACTCGCTCGCCCGGGGCGACCTGTCCCGCTACGACGCGATCGTGATCGGAAGCCGCGCCTACGAGACGGAGCCGGCGCTCGTCGCTGCGAACGGCCGGCTCCTCGATTACGCCCGCGCGGGCGGTCTCGTGATCGTGCAGTACCAGCAGTACCCGTTCGTCGACGGGGGCTTCGCTCCGTATCGGTTGTCCATCGCCCGGCCGCACGAGCGGGTGACGGATGAGACCGCGCCCGTCACGCCGCTCGATCCGAAACACCCGGTCTTCCACGTGCCGAACGAGATCGCCGCGGGCGACTGGAACGGCTGGGTTCAGGAGCGCGGGCTCTATTTCGCCCACGATTGGGACGCCGCCTATGCGGCGTTGCTCGAGACCCACGATCCCGGCGAGCCCCCGCTCCAGGGCGGGCTGCTCGTGGCCCGGCTCGGCAGGGGGACGTACGTCTACACGGGACTGAGCTTTTTCCGACAGCTGCCCGCCGGGGTTCCCGGCGCTTATCGGCTCTTTGCTAACCTCCTTGCGCTGGGCAAGAAGTAGAATGCGGATTGCGGATTGCGGATTGCGGAATGGACCGTGCGACCGTCGGGTCCACTGGCCGGCACCAAGAATCGGACCTTCCACTTCAATTCCGAAATCCGCAATCCGCAATCCGCAATGGCTCGTCGGCGCTGCGCTCCTCTCACTGCTCGCCGTCGCCTGCGCGGGCGACGGCCGCACGCCGCTCGTCATCTATTCCCCGCATGGCAGAGATCTGCTCACCCTGCTCGAGCGCCGCTTCGAGCAGCTGCGCCCGGGAGTGGACGTGCGCTGGCTCGACATGGGCTCGCAGGAGGTGTACGACCGTGTGCGCTCGGAGCGGGCGAATCCGCAGGCCGACGTGTGGTTCGGGGGTCCCGCGACGATCTTCGCGCGCGCGGCGGCCGACTCGCTGCTCGAGCCATACCGCCCCTCCTGGGCGGCGGCGATCGAGCCCCACGGCCGCGGGCCGGGCGATCGCTACTTCGGCGTCTATGAGACCCCGGTGGCGATCGTGTATGCCGAGCGGGCGCTCAAGCCGGAGGAAGCGCCACGGGACTGGGACGACCTGCTCGATCCCCGGTGGCGGGGCAAGATCCTGATCCGCGACCCTCTCGCCAGCGGGACGATGCGCGCGGTGTGGGGGATGGTGATCGAGCGCGGCCTCAAGGCGACGGGCGACACCGCCGCCGGGTTCCAGTGGCTGCGGCGGCTCGACGCGCAGACCAAGGAGTACGTGCTGAACGGGCCCTTGCTCGACCAGAAGATCGCGCGCCAGGAAGGGCTCGTCACGATGTGGGACCTGCCCGACATCCTGCTCAACCGGCGGGACGGCTTGCCGCTCGGCTACGTCTTTCCGGAGAGCGGGACGCCGGTGATCGAGGATGCGGTGGCCGTGGTGCGCGGTGCGCGACACCGCGACGTTGCGCGGGCGTTCGTTGAATACGTGGGGTCGCTGGAGGCCCAGCTGCTCGCGGCGCGCGAGGCCTACCGCTTGCCCGCGCGGCTCGATGTGCCCGCTGACTCCCTGCCCGCGTGGGCGCGGGACGTGCGCCGCTCGATGGCGGTCGCGGACGTCGATTGGGACCTGCTCGCCGAGCGCGGGGCCGAGTGGATGCGCTACTGGGACGAGCACGTGAGGGGAAAGGGGGATGGGGGAAGGGGGAACGGGTCGTGACGCCGTTCGTGGTGTTCGACGCTGTTTCGAAGCGCTTCGACCGTGCGATCGCGGCGGACACCGTGACGCTCGCGGTTGGGCGGGGCGAGGTCCTCGCGCTGCTCGGGCCGAGCGGCAGCGGCAAGACGACGCTGCTGCGGCTGCTGGCGGGCTTCGAGCAGCCGGACGCGGGCCGCATGATCATCGACGGGGCGGACGTCGGCGGGCTGTCGCCCGCGCGGCGGCGTTGCGGCATGGTGTTTCAGCACTACGCCTTGTTTCCGCATCTCGACGTGGGCGAGAACGTGGCGTTCGGGCTCACGGGACACGGGAAGCGGGAACCGGGAAACGTGAACCGCAAAGTCGCCGAGGTGCTGGCGCTCGTGGACCTGCCCGGCTTCGAGCGGCGCAAAGTGCAGGAGCTGTCGGGCGGGCAGCAGCAGCGCGTGGCGCTGGCGCGCGCGCTCGCCCCCGAGCCGCGCGTGCTGCTGCTCGACGAGCCGCTGTCGAACCTCGACCCGGCGCTGCGGGAGCGCACACGCCGCGAACTGCGTCAGCTCATCAAGCGCGTCGGGATCACGACCCTCTTCGTGACGCACGAGCAGGAGGAGGCCTTCGACCTGGGCGACCGGGTCGCGGTCCTCGCCACGGGGCGGCTCGACCAGGTCGGGACCCCGGACGACCTGTACGAGCGCCCCGCGAGCCTCTTCGTCGCCACGTTCGTCGGTCGCGCCAACGTATTCCGCGGCGCGGCGGCGCAGGCATTCGGAGGGGCGGACGGCCAGATCGTCGTAGTGCGCCCCGAGGCGCTGCGGTTCTCCGAGATCGGGATCCCGGGCGTGGTGAAGGAGCGGCGCTACACCGGCGCCGCCGCGTTGTACCTGGTGGACGGAGACCGCGGGGAGCGCTTCGAGGTGCTCGCCGCGCCCGGGGCGGCGCGCGTGGGCGATCGCGTCTTCGTCGAGGCGACACGGGTGCTGACGTTCGCCGAGGAGCGCCAGTGAGCGCTGGCAACCGCCGCCTCCCCGGCGCCCTGCTCACGCTGCTGCTCGCCTGGCTCGTGCTCTACCCGATTCTGGTCGTCGTGGCGGAGGCGGCGCGCGGGGACGCCATCGCGGCGTTCCTGTCGCGCGGCGGCGAGTGGCATGCCCTGTGGGCGAGCCTGTGGATCTCGCTCGCGAGCGTGGCGCTCGCCGCGGCCGTCGGCGTGCCGCTCGCGTTCCTGTTCGAGTGGCTCGACTTCCCCGGCCGCAAGACCCTCGGCTCGGTCATCGCGCTGCCCGCCGTGCTGCCGCCGTTCGTGGGCGTGATCGCGTTCCTCTTCTTGTACGGGGAGTCCGGGTTCGTCGCGCGGGCGGTGCAGCATGTGCTCGGTCTCGAGCGCGCGCCGTGGCGCCTGCAGGGGGCCGGCGCGATTCTGCTGGTGCATGCGTACTCGATGTACGTCTACTTCTATCTCTTCACGCGGGCAGGACTCGCCAAGCTCGATGCCTCGATGCTCGAGGCGGCCCAGGCGCTGGGCGCGGGCCGCTGGGAGACGCTCCGGCGCGTGACGCTGCCGCTCATCCGCCCGGCACTCGCGGGCGCGGCGCTGCTCGTGTTCATGACCGCGCTCGGCTCCTTCAGCGCGCCCTACGTGTTCGGTGGCGGCTTCCGCGTGATGACCACCCAGATCGTCGCCACCAAGCTGAACGGCGAGCTGCCGCTCGCGATGGTGGAGACGGTCGCGCTCGCCAGCGTGGCGCTCGGCGGCCTGCTGATCCTGCGCCACACGGAGGGCGACGACATCCTCGTCGCGCTCGGGAAGGGGACGGCGCCGCGCCGCCGGCCGATCCAGAGCCGCGGCGGGCGCGCCCTCGCCACAGCGGCCGGGTGGCTGCTGGCACTGCTGCTGCTCCTGCCGCACCTCACGTTGGGCCTGGTCTCGCTCGTCCCCTACGGCACGTGGACCACGGAGGCCATGCCACCGGTCCTGAGCGTCGTCAACTACCAGCGCCTGTTCGGCGAGCCGGAGCGGCTGCGGCCGCTCGTGAACTCGCTGTGGATGGCGGCCGCGAGCACCGCCGCCGCGGTGGCGCTGGCGCTCGTCGCGGGCACGCTGGTGGGCCGCCGGCGTCCCGGGAGGATCCCCTGGCGTGGTCCCATCGAGGGCCTGCTCGCGCTGCCGTGGGCCCTGCCGGGGACCGTCTTCGCGGTTGCTCTCGCCACGACCTTCAGTGCGCAGCGCCCGTGGGCGCTCCGCTGGGTGCTCGTGGGAACCGTGGCGCTCTTGCCGCTCGGGCTGCTGGTGCGGAACCTGCCGCTCACGGGGCGCGCGATCCTGGCGGGTTTCCGCCAGCTCGACCCGGCGCTCGACGAGGCGGCCGCGAGCCTCGGCGCGGGGCGCTGGGCTGCCTTCCGCCGTGTCACGCTGCCGCTCCTCAGGCCCGCGCTCGCGGCCGGCGCGAGCCTCGCCTTCGTCGCCGCACTGGGAGACTTCGTGACGGCGATCGTGCTCTACACCTACGACAACCGGCCGATCTCGATCGAGATCATGTCGAGCCTGCGCCTCTCGGAGCTGGGCGTGGCGGCGGCGTTCGGCGTGATCCTCATGGGGCTGAGCGCGCTGGTGCTCGCGCTGGGAGCGAGACGATGAAGCGCCTCTCGCTCCTCATGGCCGTGGCGTTCGTGGACATGATCGGGCTGATGATGGTGTTCCCGCTGTTGCCGCTGTACGCCCTGCGGCTACACGCGGACCCGGCGACCATTGGCGTGCTGAGCGCGTCGTTTCCGATCGCGCAGCTTGCCTCGTCCCCCGTGTGGGGCCGGGTGTCGGACCGCTACGGCCGCCGCCCCGCGCTGCTGGTCGGGCTCACGGCCTCCGCGATCGCGTACGTGATCTTCGGGTTCGCCTCCACCCTGTGGCTGCTGTTCCTCTCGCGCTTCGTGCAAGGCTTAGGCGGCGGCACGACGGGCGTCGCCCAGGCCTACGTCGCCGACACGATGGCGCCGAGCGAGCGGGCCAAGGGGCTCGGCTGGCTGTCGGCGGCCACGAGCGCCGGCGTGATCTTCGGGCCGGCGCTGGGGTCGTTCGCCGCTCGGGCGGGGGAGACGGCGCCGGGGCTCGTGGCGGCTGCGCTGTGCGTCGTCAATGCGCTGTTCGCGTGGAAGTGGCTGCCCGAGTCGCGCGTCCCGGCGGCGCGTGCGAGCACGCCGAGCGGGCGTCAGGTGCCGCCGCCCGAGCCGCGCTCGGTGCGCGAAGCGATGTGGGAGGTCGTCCGCCACCCCCGTAGCCCGGTCGCCCACTTGATCTGGATCTACGCCGTCGCGATGCTCGCCTACAACGCGACGCCCCCGGTCTTCGCGCTATACCTGTCCCAGCGCTTCGGCATCACGGAGAAGAACATCGGCTACTTCTTCCTCATCTTCGGCGGTGTCGGGGTGTTGATGCGCCTCTTCGCAGTCGGCTGGATCAACGACCGCTTGGGCGAGGTGCGCACCATGCGGCTCGGGGCGGCGCTGTACGGGCTCGGCTACGCCCTCATCCCGTTCGCGACCTCGGTGCCGATGTTCCTGCTGTATCAGGTGTTGTTGCCGGTCGGGACCGCGCTCCTGTTCCCGGCCACCTCGGCGCTGGTGAGCCACCGCGCGGACAAGCACGAGTACGGCCTCGTGATGGGAGTGCAACAGGCGCTGCGCGGAGTGGCGAGCGTCATCGGGCCGATCTGGGCGGGGTTCGCGTACCAGACCCTGGGACCGCGGGTGCCGTTCCTCGCGTGCGCAGCGATCATCGCATGCGCGATGCTGCTTGCCACGCGAGTGCCACGTGGGGAGCCGGCCCCCGCCGTTCCGTCCGCCGCCTGACTACTTTTCCCCCATGAACATTGCCGCACTCCTGTTCCTGGCAGCGGCGCGTGCCGGGCCGCTCCCGGCTCCCCCTCCCCCTCTCCCTCCCCGGCCCAGGCTGGTGGTGGTCATCACCGTGGACCAGCTCCGGCCGGACTACATCGACCGCTACCGGACGCAGTTGACGGGCGGGTTGAGCCGGCTGCTGCGCCAGGGCGCCTACTTCGCGGACGCCTATCAGGATCACGCTGTGACGGAGACGGCGCCCGGTCATGCCACGATTCTCTCGGGGCGCTGGCCGGCGCATACGGGCATCATCAGCAACGTCACCGGTGTGAGCGACGCGGCCGCTCCGCTGCTCGAAGTTGCGGGGCCCGGCGCGTCACCCGCGCGCTTCCGAGGCACCGCGTTCTTCGATTGGCTCAAGGCGGCGGAGCCGGGCGCCCGCGTGCTCTCAGTGTCGCGCAAGGACCGCGGCGCGATCCTGCCGGTCGGCCGGGCGCGGCAGCAGGTCTACTGGTATCAGGGGGGCATCTTCACGACGAGCCGATACTACGCGGACTCCCTGCCCGCCTGGATCCACGCGTTCAACGCGCGCCGCATCCCGTTCCGAGCCGCGGGGCGCGTGTGGACGCTGCTCTTGCCCGCATCGGCGTATGCCGAGCCCGACAGCGTGCCGTACGAGAACCTGGGACACGACGTCACGTTCCCGCACGAGCTGCCGACGGACAGCGCGGCGGCCGCGGCGGCCTACGTCGGCGTGCCGAGCATGGACTCGCTCACCCTGGCATTCGCGCTCGAGGGCGTGCGCGCGCTCGGGCTCGGCCCCCGCGGCGGGACGGACCTCCTTGCCGTCAGCCTCTCGACCACCGATGCGATCGGGCACGCGTTCGGGCCCGACTCGCGCGAGATCCACGACCAGGTGCTCCGGCTGGACCGCTATCTGGCGTGGTTCCTGGAGCAGTTGTTCGTGCGCTACGGGCCGGAGAACGTCCTCGTCGTCCTCACCGCCGACCACGGCGTGACGCCGTTCCCGGAGCGCTCGCGGCGCGAGCTACGCCGCGACGCGACGCGCGTCTTCGCCGACACGCTGATCCGGGCGGTGAACGCGTCGCTCGACGCGCGGATCGGCGGCGGCGACTGGTTGGGGTTCGACACCGGGATGGTGCTCGCCCCGGACCGCGCCGCGCTCGCGGCCAAGGGGATCGACGTGGACAGCGTGGTCGGCGACGTGAAGCAGCGGCTGCGCGCGCTGCCGGGAGTCGCGCGCGTCGACCGTCCGGCGGAGCTCACGGGCCGGGACACGTCCGATCCCGTGGTGCGGCGCTGGCGGCACCAGGTCCCGCCCGACGGGGGGGTCGAGCTCGTGGTCACGCTCAAGCCCTACTCCATCTGGACATACGAAAACCTGCCGATCGCGATGCACGGCCAGCCGACGGACCTCGACGCGCACGTGCCGCTCATCCTGTGGGGGCGCGGCGTGCGGCGCGGGGTGTACGAGACCCGGGTCGCCACCGTGGACATCGCCCCGACCCTCGCGCAGCTCCTCCAGCTCACCCCCGCCGAGCCCCTCGACGGGCACCCGTTGACCGAGGCGCTGGAACCCGAGCACTGAGGAGACCTGATGGCCGAGAAACTGAGCGCGGAGCAGACGCAGCGCATCGAGCAGATCCAGCAGTTCATCAAGACCGTCGAGCACGTTCAGGGGCTCGTCGCGCAACTCGAGGCGAACCGCAATCAGGCGAAGAGCGCTGACACCATTTGCCACTCGATCGCCCGGGAGCTGTCTCAGCTGCGCCACCGCGCGGTGGCGGCGAACGTGAGCGTCATCGCGGACGTCGCGGGCGCCATGTCGGTGCTGGCCACGCGAGCGGGCAACTTGAACATGAAGATCCGCACTCTCACGGACGGCGTGAACAATCTCAAGGCCCAGCTCGATCACGCGCTGACAGCCGCCTTGCGCCCGGAGCGAAAGGGCCCCGAGCAGCCACGGCCCTAATGCCGGCGATTCGTTGCAGCAGGCTCGCCAAGCGCTATGGCGACGTCGTCGCCGTGGCCGGGCTCGACCTCACCGTCGAGACGGGCGAGTGCTTCGGCCTGCTCGGACCCAACGGAGCGGGGAAGACGACCACCATCGAAATCCTCGAGGGGTTGACGCTCCCTGACGCCGGCGAGGTCGAGGTGCTGGGAATGCGCTGGGGCATGGGCCACGACCGCGCCCTGCGGCAGCGGCTCGGGATCCAGCTGCAGGAGACCCAGCTCGCCGACAAGCTCACCGTTGAGGAGACCCTGCGCCTGTTCCGCAGCTTCTATCGCGACGCGCAGGCCGTGGATGACGTGCTGGCGTTGGTGGAGCTCGAGGAGAAGCGGGGCTCCTGGGTGAACAAGCTGTCGGGCGGGCAGAAGCAGCGGCTCGCCGTGGCGTGCGCGCTCGTGAGCCGTCCCGAGTTCCTGTTTCTCGACGAGCCGACCACCGGTCTCGACCCGCAGTCCCGCCGCCAGTTGTGGGACGTGGTCACCGCCTTCCGCGCGCGCGGCGGCAGCGTACTCCTGACCACCCATTACATGGAAGAGGCCGAGCGCCTGTGCGACCGCGTGGCGATCATGGACCATGGCAAGATCATCGCGCTGGGCACGCCGCGTCAGCTCATTGCCTCGCTCCGCGCGGAGCACGTGGTCGAGTTCGCGCTGGCCGACGGCGCCGGCCGCGCGCCACCGGTGGACGAGCTCGCCGCGCTGCCCGGTGTCCAGGCGGTGCGCCCGGCGCCGGACCGCTGCGCCCTCACGGTGACGGCCGTGCACCGCGCCGTGCCGGCGCTGCTGGCGCTGCTCGAGCGCCGCGGCGCGGAGCTATCGATGCTCGCCACGCATCACGCGACCCTCGAGGACGTGTTCGTGTCGCTCACGGGACGGCAGCTGCGCGATGCGTGACCATCCCCTGGCGCAGCTCACGCTCGCCCGCATGCGCGAGTTCTATCGCGAGCCGGAGGCGATCTTCTGGGTGTTCGGATTCCCGATCGTCCTCGCCTTCGCCCTCGGCATCGCGTTCAAGAACCGCGGGCCCGGCGAGCTCAAGGTGGGCGTCGTGCGGGCCGCGGGGGACAGCGCGCTCGCCACGACCCTCGACCGCTCTCCCGCGCTCGCCGCCACCGTGCTCGACACGGGTGCGGCGCGCGTCGCCCTCCGCACCGGGCGCATCGCGCTGCTCGTCGTGCCGGGCGACCCCCTCGTCTACCGCTACGACTCGACGCGCACCGAGAGTCGCCTCGCGCGGCTGGAGGTGGACGAGGCGCTGCAGCGCGCGCGGGGCCGAGCCGATCCCCTGCTCGCGCGCGACGAGCGGGTCACCGAGCCGGGCTCCCGCTACATCGATTTCCTGATCCCCGGGCTGCTCGGCATGAACCTCATGGGCAGCGGGTTGTGGGGCGTTGGTTTCTCCGTGGTCCAGGCCCGGACCAAGAGGCTGCTGAAGCGCTTCATGGCGACGCCGATGCGCAAGAGTCATTACCTCCTGTCGTTCGTGCTGTCGCGCCTGACCTTCCTGTTCGTCGAGGTGGCCGCGCTCGTCGGCTTCGGATGGTGGATCTTCGACGTGGGCGTGCGGGGCTCGGTCGCCGCGCTCGCCGCGATCACCATTCTCGGCTCGCTCTCGTTCGCCGGACTCGGGATGCTCGTCGCCAGCCGGGCTCGGACGATCGAGGCCGTCTCCGGCCTGATGAACCTGGTGATGCTGCCGATGTGGATCCTGTCGGGGACGTTCTTCTCCTACGCCCGCTTCCCTGACGCGATGCAGCCCCTCGTGCGGGCCCTCCCCCTCACCGCGCTGAACGACGCGCTGCGGGCGGTGATGATCGACGGCGCGCCGCTGCTGCATCTCGGCGCGCCGCTCGGTGTCGTCACCGCCTGGGGCGCGGTCTCCTTCGCCGTGGCGCTGAAGATCTTCCGCTGGCGATAAGCCCTACGGATTCACCGTGATCGTGCCCGTCATGTTGTACGTCGGCGGTAGATGGACGTTGCAGTGGAAGGGATAGGAACCCGCCGTGGAAAAGGTCACCACAACCGTGCTGCCGTTCGGCAAGGCGCCACCGATGAACATTCCGTCGTCCGAGGGCATGGTCTGCGCTGTACCTGAGGAAACGGTGTGGGCGAAGCCGCTGTTGTTCACCCAGCAGACCTTTTGCCCCGCCACGATCGCGGGCGGGCTCGCGGGGCTGAACGTGAATGAGCCGGTCGCGTCGATGGTCACGCTCGCTCCAGAGCCCGTACAACTAGCCGGAGGGTTGGAGCTTGGGCCGTAGCTCGAGCTGCCACAGGCGATCGCGGTGAAGATGAAGGCCGACACGAGGAACCCGACCAACATGCGCATTTGTGGTCTCCGAAGACGTGGAAGGGTGTCAAGGACGCCGAGCGCAGACCACGAGTGTACCCCGGGGGTTGGGTTAGTTCCGCTGACGCGCTAGCCCTCAGCTATGGCGTCACTGTGATCGTGCCCGTCATGTTGTAGAGCGCGCCGTGATACGCGCAATGGTACGGATACGTGCCTGGCTGAGTGAACGTGAAGGAGAAGGTTCCAGGCGGGGTCGTACCGCTGCACGGAGGATATGGACACGAGTTGTCGGGGTGAGCGGGAGCGACATCCTGGCTATTCCAGACGCCGGCGTTGTCGCTCGTGGCGGTATGCACGGTGGTCCCGTTGTTCACCCACCGCACCGTCGTGCCGGCCTTGATCGATGGCGAGGGTGGTGAGAAGGCAAACTCGGTCATGCTGATGGACTGCACTGGAGTGCTTGGGGGCGGATTGCTGCTGGAGCCCGTCGGGGCCGAGCTGCCGCCGCAGGCTGCACCCACAATGAGCAGCGACCATAGACCGACTCGGATTCGCATAGGCTGTCACCTCCCTCAACCTGTGCCCCTAGGACGTGCGCGACGCCCTGCATGGATCTTGTACCGCTAGCGGCCGCTTGTAAATGGGGTCAGTCGCCGCGTAGCAACGCGCGCAGCCGCCGCAGGAATCCCCCCCAGGTGCGGAGCGCCTCTCGGAACTCCTGGGCGCTCTGATAGCGCGCCGCCGGGTCGCTGAGCACCGCCCGGCGCAGCACCGCCTCGAGCTCCCGGGGCACCTCGGGGCGGATCGCGTGCAGCGCGGGAGCCTCGTCGGTCGACTGGCGGGCCAAGACCGCCTGGGGCGTCGCCCCCTGGAAGGGGGCCCAGCCGAGCAGGGCGAAGTAGGCCACGGCGCCGAGCGAGTAGAGGTCCGCGCGCTGATCGACTCGCTCGCCCAGGAGCTGCTCCGGCGCCGCGAACTGTGGCGTGCCGCTGCGCGAAGTCGCGCCGCCGAAGTGCCCCTCGCCGCGCAGCGCCAGGGCAAGCCCGAAGTCCGTGATCCGCAGTCGGCCGTCGGGCTCCGTCAGCATGTTCTCGGGCTTGAGGTCGCGGTGCACGAGACCGCGGCCGTGGGCGTGCTCCAGGGCCGACAGCGCCTCGCCGACGAGGCGGTTCGTGCGCTCCACCGAGAGCGGTCCCTGTCGCTGCACCAGCTGCGCGAGGTTCGGGCCGGGGACGAGCTCCATCGTGTACCACTGCAGGCCCGCGCGACCCATGATGTCGTAGATGCCGACGATGTTGGGGTGTCGCAGCCGCGCCGCCAGCTGCGCCTCGCGCCGGAACCGCTCCAGCACGCCGAGGTCCGCGGTGAGCGCGGGGTGCAGCACCTTCATCGCAACGTCGCGCTCCAGTCCCAGGTCGCGCACGCGGTACACCCGGCCGAAACCACCGGCGCCGATCTCCTCCAGCAGCTCGTAGTCGTCCCCCAGGGCGCGCCGCAGCCGGCGCTCGAACCCCGACTCGGCGATCTGCGGGGCCACCGCCGGCTCGTGGAACGTGCCCGCGTCGCTCACGAAGTCCTCGAACATCTCGGTGGCCGTGTAGTAGCGGTCCGCCGGACGGCGGGCGAGCGCCCGGAGGATTACGCGCTCCAGTGCCGCCGGCACGGCGGGCCGCGCGCGGCTCGGCGGCAGGATCTTCTCCGGCTCCGGGTCGGGTGCCTGACCGGTGAGAGCGTGATACACGAGCGCGCCCACCGTATACACGTCGCTCGCCGGCTCCCCGACCGCGCCGTCCCGGATCTCCGGCGCGACGAACGGCCCGCCGCCCGCGGCGTCTGCGGGCGGCACGTGTGGGAGACACCAGTTCGCATAGCGCAGATCGGTGATCACCGGGCGGCCGGAGAGGTCCAGCATCAGCGTCGTCGGGACGATGCGCCGCATGATGACTCCGCGCGCGTGCGCGTGTTCGAGCGCGCCGAGCAATTCCCGCACGAGCCCGTGTACCGTGGGAATCGGCCGGGGTCCGCGCCCCAAAGCCTCGGCCAGACTCTCGCCATCGATCCAGTTGGCCGTGCGATACGCGAAACTCCCGACCACGCCGGCCGCGTAGGCGTGCCGGATCGCGGGGTGGTCCAGCGCGGCGAGCGTTTCGGTCTCCCTGATGAACCAGTCGCGGCCCGGCGCGTCGGGGGCGAGATGCACGCGCAGCGCCACGAAGCGCTTCAGCACGCGGTCCCAGGCGTGATACAGCGCGCGCTCCGGGGACAGCGCCACGAGCCGGTCGAGACGGAAGGCCGGCTCGAGCGCGCCTGCGACGCCCTCGAGCAGGCCCAGGGACGGAGTGATCTGCGTCACGGGGCGACCAATCTACTGTCCGGCATCACCGTCCGGGCGGTGTCCCCGCCGCTGGCACGACCGCTGCGCCGGGCCCAGATTGGTGGGGTGAACCCCGAGCAACGTCATCGCATCGAGCGGCGCGTGGTGCCCGATCGCCGCCGCGGCTTCGAGCGCCGCCTGGCCGAGCGGCGGTTCGCTGTCGACTGGGCGGGCGTCGAGCGGCGGCTCGCTGGGGAGCGGCGCGACGGCGAGCGCCGCAGCCGGCTGCCGCGGCGCCGGCTCCGCGACCGCCGCGGCTCGGGGTTCACGTTCACGGAGCGCGATCCAGCCTGACCGCGACCACGCCCCATCCCTCCCGCGCCGCACGCGCGTAGCGCGCATCCCGCAGATAGACCACTAGTCCCCGCCCGCTCGAATCCACGTCCGCCATGAGGAAGCGGGCGAACTGCGCCATGGCCCGGCCCTGCGGTGTATCGCGCACTGCCCGCGCAACGGCCGGATGGTCGAGGTGCCGCGCCGCCGCCCAACCGGGCTCGGCCACCGAATCGGCGCTGGCGTAGAGCGGCGTCCAATGGAACGGCCGACCGATCACCGTCAGAGCTGCCCACGCCGCCCCCGGCCCGAAGCGACGCTGCGCGGCGTCGCGCGCGTGTGCCTTCGCCGGCACGCTCGCGGCGGCGTTGGCCGCGACGTAGAGGCCCAGCACGAGCAGTCCATATCCCGCCGCCCGTCGCCGCCCTGCGACGCCGAACCAGTGGCGCACCCAACCCACCACCGCCAGTCCGCACGCCGTGAGGGTCAGGAGCCGCAGCCAGCCGGCCACGCCGTCGCCCCCGCGTGAGAGCACCAGCCAGGCAACACCACCCAGAGTCAGGAGGCCAACGAGCGCCGGCCGCCAGTGGCGCCGCTCGCCCAACAGCAGCGCCACCAGCGGCGCGAGCCAGAACACGGGATCGACGATCGCCACCCAGTCGGCGTAGTACCAACGGCTGCTCCAGGG
>QHUR01000002.1:24235-31855 GCA_003221995.1 Gemmatimonadota bacterium
GAGGTTGTCCATCGGCGCCCAAACATAGCGCCTCACGGCCGCGTGACGCGCGTCACGTCCCCACTCCCTGTCGGGGGGGGGAACGAATCGTGGGTTACCGGAGTCTTATGGAGGCCTGCGATCTGGAGCGACTGATGAAGCGCCTGTTTCCCTGGCTGATGGTGGTCGCCGCCTGCGGTCCCGGTGTGTACACGCGGGCCGAGGTCGTCTACGCCGAGCCGGCCGACCGCGTCTACGTCGTGCCGGCGGACCGCGTGATCGTCGTCACGCGCGAGGTGCTGGTGCAGCGCGGCTACGTGGTGTATCGGGTGGAGAACAGCGGGCCGAACCGCATCGTGTGGGCACGGCGGGGCGATGACGAAGTGGTGCGGATCTTCGTGACCCCGGAGCGTGAGCGCGTCGTCGTGCGCAGCATCCGCGAGGTGCACGATCGCGGCAAACATAGGGGCTGGGTCCGGCGCGACCGGGCGGACGACGTCGTGGCCGACATCGACGTGCGACTGCGCGCGCACTAGTGCCGTTCTAACTCCCGGTGTCCCAGGGGCTCTCGACCCGCAGTCGAAGAGTTGGAACGGCACTAGCCGTGGCGCCCGCCACGGCGTACGTTAGGGCCGATGTCCTGCCTCCGAGGAGTCGGCCCATCGTTTACGACCCGCTGCCCGACCGGCGCGCGCTTCCGGATCGCCGCGAGCTGACGGACCGCCGCTCCGGCGTCGCTCGCCGGTCCGCCGCGGACCGCCGCCAGATGGCGACCGCGGTGGCCGTGGAGCGGCGTCGGGGGAGGGTTCGCCGCGCCGGCGTCGAGCGCCGCGTGCGGGTGCGCCGCTCGGGTGCCGTGCGACGCCTGCTGCCGGACCGGCGCCGCCGGGGCGGGTCGACACTCGCCTGACAATCACGCGGCTGATCCCTCCGCGTTCCCGGGATTCGCGTTTTCGGTCCCAATCAAGCACGCCATTCCGTTGATGCCCCTGCAGCTGCGCCAGAAACTCGGGCTAAACTGAGCGGCACTACCGACACTGTCGTCATAGTGGTCCCACTCGCAGGCTGCGCTGGCTCTTGGCTTGTGCATTAGTTCACAAAGTCGGCCCGTCTGGTGATGCGGGACGCCTGTAAAGAAACTGGACGTGACCCCACTCTATTGTACTTCGTAAGTCATTATCCTACATTGGCGTGCCGCTTGGCTGGGCATAGAGTCAAGCTTTTTGACAGCTGCCTAGGCGCTCGACAGTTCGGGCACGGCGGTTGCTTCCTCTGGGGGGTGGCTGGGTGCCGGACGGCATCCAGATAGTCGACAAGGCAGGCGGGTCACCCGACACGTTGTGCTCGGGACCTCCCAGGAGGCAGTACACGATGACGTACAGGCACTTCTCACTCGCCGCGGTCGTGCTGCTCGCCGCGACGATCGCGAAGCAGGGGGCGGCGCAGCTGACGTGCACGGGCCTATGCTCGCTCAACAGCACGGCATCGGTCAGCGTGCCCAGCATCATGAGGCTGACTCTCGGCACGCTCACAACCACCCTGACGAACCCCACTGAAACGGCGTTCGACGCAGGGTTCCAGGACGACGCGGGCCCGACGGCAACGGTGAAGTCGAACCGGCCGTGGAACTTGACGATCGGTGCTCTGACGGCGTCGTGGGTGGGCAGCAACGGTGGCCGTGCCACCAAGGGGGCGTCAGACCTGCAGTTCAAGACAGCGAGCACGTCCTTTGCCTCGCTTAGCCAGACTGCGGGCAACGTTCTCCCGGCCACGCAGGGAGCGGCGGGGAACGCCTCGGTTGCGATGCAGTACCGGACCGTGTGGTCGTATGCGGCCGACGTCCCGGGTGACTACACCCTGGTGGTGGTCTACTCGTTGATCGCTCCGTGATGTAAGCACAGGAGTCTCCAACATGGTGCACGCTCATCTGGGGCGGCACTGGGCAACGCGGCGAGTGCGGTGGTTCGAGCTCGCCGCGTTTGTGCTTGCGGGCCTGGTCCCGACGCCCGTCGGCGCCCAGCTGGCCGTCGATCAGGCCGAGATCTTCCTCGAGCCCCGCGCGCTGGGGCGTGGCATCGCGTCGATCAACGTCTCGAACGAAGGGGACAGCGTGGCGGAGGCCACGATATACCTCTCCGATTGGGATCGCCGCGAGGACGGGGAGAACCGCTTCTATCCGAGCGGCACACTCCCGCGGTCGTGCGGACGGTTGCTGCGCGTCTTCCCCCTCAGTGTCCGGCTTGCGCCCCACACCTCGCAGGGGGTGCGCGTGGCGCTCGACGGCGCCGACACGCTCAGTGCCGCCTGTTGGAGCATCGTGTTCGTGGAGAGCGGGGCTGCACCCACCGGCCGCGGCCGCCAGCTGGCATACATAACCCGCCTTGGCGTGAAGATCTACGGCCTCCCGGCGGGGCTCGCGAAGGACGGGATGATCGACGAGCTCGTGGAGCGCGGGCGCCGACCCGGGTCGGGCAAGTCCGCGGCCGATTCAGGTGGGCAGCGGTTCGAAGTCACGTTCCGAAACAGCGGCGGCCTGCCGTTGTGGGTACGCGGTCGCGTCGAGTTCCGGCGCCTGGATAACTCGGTGGCCGCCACGGCCGACGTGCCGGAGTTTCCCCTGCTCCCGGGCGCCCGCCGCACGGTGGTCGTGCCGGCCCCGAAGCTCCGCGCAGGACGCTACGTGGCGCTGGCGCTCTTGGACTACGGCGGCGCCGACATCGCCGGCGCCCAGACTCCCTTCGAGACGCCCTGAGGGTGGTCGCGCGCCGTAGTGGCGGAGTAATCGCGGTGCTCGCGGCGCTCCTCGCGCGCGGGGCGGCGGCGCAAGTCACGCTGACGCTCACCCAGACGCCGAACGTGTTTCCTGCGCCAACGGTCGTGGACTACAACGCGGGTGTCGTCGTCAATCCGACGGGGATTCTCTTCACGATCACGCTCGCGGGTGCGGCGGCCAACCGCACGACCAGTGTGGCGATCCGATCCGGCTCGGCCACGCTGGGCGGCGGCAAGCCGATCGGCGACCTGGAGTGGCGGCGCGCTGATCTCGTGGGTTGGAATGCCATGACCACCACTGATGCCACGGTGGAGTCGCGGCCGGTGCGCAAAAACACGCTGAATGACCCCTGGTCGAACCAGGTGTTCCTCCGCATTCGGTTGAACTGGGTCACCGATCCTCCGGCCACGTACACGGCGCCGGTCGTGTTCACGCTCACGGTGACCACGCCGTGAGACGCTCGGGACTGCTGCTCACCGCGTTCAGTGCCGCCTGGGCTGGCGCCGCAGGCGCCCGGACGCCCAACTTGTCAGGCTCCGTCCAGGCCCCATCCGCCGTGCGGGCGGCGGCGGCGCCCCGAAGCTTCCGGATCGTCACCGTTCCGGTTCCGGCCGCTTTTCCCGCGGACCGTGAGGTTCGCTTCGACATCGTCCCTACGGGCCCGGTTGCCATTCTCGGCTCGCTGACGGGCGCGCTGCCGCCCACGCCGGGCGAGCCGCGTGTCGTGGCCTTCACGGCCGGCCTTCCCGCCCGGGCGCGGGCAGGTGTGACCCCCATCGCCCGTGTGCGGCTCTCGGTGCCGGACGGTGCGACGGTCGACGTGCCGGTGGAGCTCGACGTGGCACGGGTCCCGGGTGCCGGCGTGAGACTGACGCGGGCTCTGGTGGCGGTTCACCGCGGGACGCGCTTTAGCGTCGGCTACGTGCTGACCAACACTGGTAATGCACCGGACTCCCTGGACGTCGGGCTCACCGCGCCGAGCGGCTGGCAGGTGCAGGGGCCGGTGCCGCGCCACACGCTCGAGCCGGACGGCACTGCGCAAGGGTCGATCGCGGTCACCGTCCCCGAAGGGACGGCTACCGGCGCCGCCCGCCTGCGGCTCGTCATACGTGACTCGGAGGGAGAGCGCACGCGCACCGACGCCGTCATCGAGGTCGTCGATCCCGCGGCCTCGGCGGCAACCTACGCGCCCCGCCTCACGGCGGGACTGGCCACCGTCGTGGGGGATACGGGGGCGGCGAGTGCTGCGATCGGGCTCTCGCTGGACGGCCAGCTGAGTGATGGGCTCCGAGTCAACGGCCGACTGGTTCAAGAGCTCGACACGCGCCACGTCGACACGCGCGGCCTTGGTCGCGTGGGCTACTTCCTCGGCGCGCCCTATGTCACGCTCGCGAGCGACCGCTGGCAGGCGACCGGCGGCACGACCGGCGTCGTGTTTTCGGACCTGACCGGCGTCAACGTCTGGGGGAAGGGCGCGTCGTTCGCGGGTGGATTCGAGCGCTGGCGGGTCGCCGCCCTGGCCGGACGGCCGGTGTTGGGGGGCCCTGCCAACGGCGGTCACCTCTTGGCTACGCAGGCGGGTTGGCGGGTGGGCGGGGGCTGGGTCAGTGCCGCGGCCAGCGATCTCGAGGACGGGCAGGGAGGAACCCGCCGCCTCCAGGCCATCGCCCTCGGCGGCAGCGCGCCGCTTGGCAGCGGCACGACGCTCGCGGCCGAGCTGGCGGACCGGCGCTACGCCGCGGGGGAGGGGCTGGGATGGCTCATGGAGCTGCGCCGCGAGGCGGAGACCGACCACCTGTTGCTGCGGTACGTGCATGCGCCGGGCGGGAGCGGCGCGTTCGCTCGCGTTCGCAACGAGCTCAGCGGTTTCGGCACGCGGGCGTTCGCGGGCGGCGTCCTGCTCTCGGGCGGCTACTGGCGGTCCGACGACGAGAACCCCGCGTTCAGCCGCCTGCACTCGAGCGGCTGGTCGCTGTCCCCTCAGATCGCGGTAGACAGCAACACCACGGCCGGCATCGAAGCCCGGGGCACTTCGTTCGACGCGACCGGCGCGAGCGGCACCTTCGGCAACGCCGAGCGGATGGTCGGCGTGGTGGTGGACTCGCGGCTCGGCAGCCTCTACCTGTCGGGTGCGACGTCGATCGGGCGGGCAGCGCGTACCGCCGCGACTCCGAGCGGACTCGCCTCGACCGTGGAGGCCGGACGCGCGACCTACCGCGGCCTGGTGGGGTGGGCCACCGGCCGGGGCAACTTCCAGTTGAGCGGGAGCGTCGAGCAGAACGGCGCCGGCACGGGCTTGCTGCCACGCCAGTACATCGTCGGGTTGCAGGCGGACCGCGTGTCACTGCGGCCGGGCGGCACCGTGCTGCTCAACGCCGCCGTGCAACGCTATGGGTGGTTCGGCGATCGGCCCGGCGCGAATCTCGTCCGCCTCGGCCTGACCACGCCGCTCGGGCTCGGGTTGTTTCTCACGGCGGACGTCGAGCGCAATCCCTTCGTCGTAGATGTCGGCGGCGCGTCCCGCTGGATCGCGGCGTTCAAGGTCGAGCGCGGAGTGCAGGTGCCGCTCGCGGCCTTGCGCCCCGCCGCGCAGGGCGTCGTCTACGAAGACCGCAACGCCAACGGGCACCGCGATCCCGACGAGCCCGGGGTGCTGGGCGCAGTCGTGCGCCGCGGCGCCGAGTCGGTCGTCACCGACCGGTCGGGCCGGTTCCGGTTCTACGATCGCACCGATGCGCCGGCGCGGCTCGACGAGACCTCACTGCCGTTCGGCCTCGTGGTCAACGCCGCCGCGCTGCCCCCGCCCGGTGCGAAACACGGCGACATCGGTGTGATCCCGACGAGCCCGGTGGAGGTCGAGCTCCTCCCCATGCCGGGGGACGACGGACGCGTGCCCAAGGTCGATTTCCACAGCGCCCTCGTACGCGCCCGGGACGCGCGCGGTGACCTCTGGACCGCCCAGCTGGACAGCGCCGGGCTGGCCACGTTTCACGCGCTGCCCCCCGGCCGCTACGAGCTGGATATCGATCTCACCGGCCTGTCGGAGCCGCTGCTGCCGCGCGGCCCCATCCCAGGCTTCACGGTCGAGATCGGGGGCACCGCGCCGCGGCTCAAGATCCCCGTTTATCCTCGCCGGATCCGCATGCGGGATGGCAGCAGGCCAGGAAGCCCGGGGAGTGGTCTCAGCGGGAGCCTTCTGTGACGCGCTGCCGCTGCGCCATACTCGCCGCGCTCGTCTGGGGCTGCGCCGCCCCGGTGTCGCCCTGCGGCACGGGACCGGTGCCGGTGGACCTCCGCGGGACCTGGACCTATCAGGGTGATCAGTCGGCCCCGCCAGCGACGTTGAGTGGAACGCTGACGATCACCAGTCAGGCGGGCCAGGCCTTCACGGGCACGCTCGACGTCACGCAAACGGACATCTCCGGCCCGCACCCGTTGAGCGGGCCCGTGACCGGCTGCGCGCTGGACGCCACTTCGGTGGACTTCGGGGTCTTGTTCACCGTGGAGGCTGCTGCACGACGGCACCTGGGCACGGTGAAGATGGACGTGACGATGGACTCGCTCACCAACGGCACGTGGGTCGAGTCCGGACCCAGCGGGCCGATCGCGTCCGGGACCTTCAAGAGCGCGCGGCAGAGCGGACCGTGAACGGATACCTTCGCGGGATGACGCTCGCGTTGGGTGCGGCCCTCATGCTGCCGGCCGCCGCTCAGGGGCAGGCGTGCACGGCGCCCATCCCGGCCGGGACCTGTACGGCCACCACCAGTACGGCGCTGACGGTCGGCCTCCTCATACAACTCACGCTCAGCTCCACGACGACCACGCTCGCCGCGCCGGCGCTCAGCGACTACGACGCCGGGTTCGTCGCCAACCAGGGGCCGATTGCGACCGTGAAGTCGAATCGCGCGTGGCGGCTCCAGCTCAGCGGGGCGGCTGCCACCTGGACGGCCACGAACACCCAGCCGGGAGTTGCCGCGCGGCCCAACAAGCCTACAACGGATCTGCAGTGGAGCACGGCGGTAGGCGGTCCGTTCGCGGGGCTCACGAGCGTTCCCGTGACCGCCGTGAGCGGCGCGGCCACGGCGGGCGCTACGACGAACTTCTATTACCACACGCTGTACAACTGGACGTTGGACACCCCCGGCTCCTACGCACTGACCGTAGTGTTCACGATCGTCTCGCCGTAACACCCCGCGGGAAAAGACGGCGCGCCCGGGTCACCCCGGGCGCGCCGTCTTACATCCGGAACCGGCGACTAGATCAGGCGCCCACCAGAGTGAGCTTCACGACCAGCGTATAGGTCCCGGGCGCGTCCGACGTCTGGTCGAACTGTGCGCGGTAGTGCAGCGGGAGCGGGGTTCCGGCCGTGGCACCGCCTTCGGCTACGTCGGAAGGCGTCGTCGCGACGCTCGTGTACTGGCCGCTCGGCAGGGTGCTCCACTGCAGGTCTGAAGCCGGCTTGTCCGTGCGCGCTGCGGCGTCGGCCGCGTCCCACGTCGGCTCGGCGGCGCTGATCTGGAGCTTCCAGCGGCCGTTCGACTTCACGATGGCCGTCGGACCGGCGACCGCGTCGCGGCCTGCGGCGTACACCGCCGAGCTCGACGAGGCGACGACGGTTGTGGAGCCGTTGAGCGTGAGCCGCATGATCGTGCCGACCGTCGCGTGCACCACGTTGGTCGCGCGGCAGGCCGTGGCGCCGCAGCCCTGCGCCGTGGCCGGCGCGGCCCAGACGAGGGTGCCGAGGAGGCTTAGCACAGCGAAGCGACGGACGCGAAGAGCGGACACGGTGCTTACTCCTGGATGCGGGTTCGATGCTGCGTTCCGCGCGCTAGTAAAGCAGGGACCGTGCCTGGTCAGAGCACTACGTA
>QHUR01000040.1 GCA_003221995.1 Gemmatimonadota bacterium
GGCTCGTCGTACAACAGGTACTTCGGCTGCCCCGCGATGGCGCGCGCGATGCCGACGCGCTTGCGCATCCCGCCCGACAGCTCCGCGGGAAACTTCTGCGCCACCTCGGGAGTCAGGTTCACGAGCCGCAGACACTCCTTCACGCGGTCGCTGCAGAAGCCGTCGTCGCGGTAGCACTGCTCGTCCGTGATGCCGAGGCGGATGTTCTCGAACACGTCCATCGAGTCGAACAGCGCGCCGTTCTGGAACACGTAGCCGATCTTGCTGCGCAGCTGGGACAGCTCCTTGCGCTTCAAGTGCGGGACCGACAGCCCGTCCACGATCACGTCGCCCTTGTCGGGCTTGATCAGCCCGATGATGTGCTTGAGCAACACGCTCTTCCCCACCCCCGAGGGGCCGAGCAGCGCGACCGTCTCGCCGTCCCGCACCTCGAAGTCGACGCCGTCCAGCACGACGTTGTCGAGGAAGCGCTTGGAGATCTGCCGCAGCTCGATCATCCGCGGGAGAGCAGCACTTTGGCGAGCAGCGTGTCGAGGAACAGGATCGTGACCGACGAGGCGACGACCGCCACCGTGGTCGAGCGGCCCACTCCCTCCGCACCTTGCTGCGTATTGTAACCGATGTAGCAGGGGATCATCGTCACCGCGCCCGCGAAGAACACGGCCTTGATCATCGAGTACCACAGGTCGAACGGCCGGAAGAAATAGCGCGCGCCGTAGATGAAGTCGGCGTTGGTGATGCCGATCGACGACTTGGCCGCGATCCACCCCGAGAGGAACCCCGTGATGTTGGCGAACATCACGAGCGCCGGGATCACGACGAACCCGGCCAGCACGCGCGGCAGGATCAGGTGGGTGACGGGGGAGCGTCCCAGGCTCTCCAACGCGTCGATCTGCTCGGTGACGCGCATGGTGCCGAGCTCGGCGGCGTAGCGGGCGCCGATCCGCCCCGCGAGAATGAGCCCCGTGAGCACCGGGCCGAGCTCGAGGATGATGGACTCGGCGATGACGGCGCCGTACACGTACAGCGGCACGGTGCCCGTGAACTGGTAGCCCGCCTGGAGGCTCGTCACCGCTCCCGTGAACCCCGACACGAGCAGCACGATGAAGAGGGAGCCATAGCCGACGGTCATCGCCTGCCGGAAGGCGAGTGGCAGATAGATGCGCCACTCGGCGAGCCCGCGGCACATGTCGAGGATGAGATAGGTGAAGCGGCCGGCGTGGCCGGCGGCGCGGAGACTCCATCGCCCGACCAGCCGTCGCAGGTCCAGCGTGATCTCCGCACCGCGCGCCATGTGGCTATATCTTGTGTGCGCATGCCCCGTTCGTCCACCCCCCGCGGCGCTAAACCGAAGGGCGCCCAAGCATTTACGAAGAAGCTCCTCGCCTGGTACGCCCGCGCCGCGCGCGATCTCCCGTGGCGCCGGACGCGCGATCCGTACCAAGTGCTCGTCTCGGAAGTGATGCTGCAGCAGACGCAGGTCGCCCGCGTGGCCGAGTACTATCCGCGGTTTCTCGAGCGGTTTCCCGATCTCGAGACCCTCGCGAGCGCGAGGCCGAAGGCGGTGCGCGAGGCCTGGGACGGGCTCGGGTACTACGCGCGGGCTTCCAATCTCCACGCGCTTGCGCGCGTGGTCAGTCGAGAGTTCGAGGGCAACCTGCCCTCCGACCCTGAAGCGCTCATCGAACTGCCGGGGGTGGGGCGCTATACGGCCGGAGCGGTGGCGAGCTTTGCGTATGAGAGACCTGTCCCTGCCGTAGATACGAACGTCGCCCGCGTCATCGCGCGCGTCTTCATCGGGATGCGGGATGCGGGAAGCGGGATGCGGCCCCACACCCACCCATCCCGCATCTCGCATCCCGCATCCCGGTGGGTTTGGGAGCTCGCCCGCGCTCTCGTGCCCAAGAACGGCAAACGAGCGTGGAGATTCAATCAGGCGATGATGGAGTTGGGGGCGCTTGTCTGTACGGCGCGCAGGCCGAAGTGCTGTGAGTGCCCCGTTCAACAGGGTTGTAGGACAGGGAGACGATTGGGGAGACGCTGAGATGCCCAGACGCTGAGTGGATCTGAGTGATGAGTAGTTAGGACAAACCCTAAGTCGACCCTCTCTCCTCATATCCACTCAGCGTCTCGGCATCTCAGCGTCTCCCGCAACGTCTTGCACCTCGCCGTCTGGCCTTTCGACCTCGAACCGGTATCATAGTCCCGATGCTCGAACTTCGTGCGCGCCTCCAGGCCGCTCTGGGCGCCGCCTATCGCCTCGACAAGGAGCTCGGCGGCGGCGGCATGAGCCGCGTATTCCTCGCGGAAGAAGTGCGTCTCGGCCGCCAGGTGGTGGTGAAGGTGCTGCCCCCCGAGCTGGCGGCGGGCGTCAGCGCCGACCGGTTCGAGCGCGAGATCCGCCTCGCCGCCGCGCTGCAGCACCCGCATATCGTCCCGCTCCTCACCGCGGGATCGCAGGGCGACCTGCTCTACTACGTCATGCCGCACATCGCAGGCGAGTCGCTGCGCGCCCGGATCGCCCACGAGCACGCGCTGCCCGTGGGCGAGACGGTGCGCATCCTGCGCGACGTGTGCGACGCGCTCGCCTACGCCCATGCACACGGCATCGTGCATCGCGACGTCAAGCCCGACAACGTGCTGCTCTCGGGGAAGCACGCGCTCGTGACGGACTTCGGGGTCGCCAAGGCGGTCTCGAGCTCGAGCGGCGCCGGCACGCTCACCTCGCTCGGCATGGCGCTCGGCACCCCGGCGTACATGGCGCCCGAGCAAGCCGCGGGCGATCCGAACGTGGACCACCGCGCCGACCTGTACGCGCTCGGGGCGCTCGGCTATGAGCTGCTCGCTGGGCGGCCACCGTTCAGCGGCCTGTCGCCGCAAGCCCTCCTCGCCGCGCAAGTGACCTCCACGCCCGATCCCGTGACCCTGCACCGCGACAGCGTCCCGCCCGTGCTCGCAGGCGTAATCATGCGCTGCCTCGCGAAGCACCCGGCGGACCGACCGCAGAGCGCCGAGGAGCTGCTGGGCCAGCTCGAGGCGATGGCGACCCCGACCGGCGGGATCGCGCCCACGGGCGGAGAGCCGATCTCCTCCGGCACCACGGCCGCGCTGCGCCGCGGCCACCCGGTGCGCGTCGCCGGGCTGTTCGGCCTCGCGTCGGTGGGGGTGCTGGCGATCGTGTTCCTGCTGGTGCGGCTGCTCGGGCTCCCGGATTGGGCGTTCGCCGGTGCTGTGGGGCTCGCCGCCGCGGGCCTGCCCATCACGCTGTGGACCGGCGTGATCGAGCGGCGCCGGGCGCTCGCGGGGAGCACAGGGCGGGTGGCTGTGCCGACGGGTGTCCACCGCTGGTTCACGTGGCGCCGGGCGCTGTTGGGCGGTGCGGCGGGGTTCACGCTGCTGGGACTGGGCACCGGGGTCTACATGGCGATGCGGCTCGTCGGCATCGGGCCCGTGGGGACCCTGGTCGCGAGCGGCGTGCTCGCCGAGCGCGACCGGCTGGTGCTCGCGGACTTCGAGAACCGCACGGCGGACTCGACGTTGGGACCTTCCCTCACGGAGGCCTTACGGGTCGACCTCGCACAATCGGGCGTCATCCGGCTGCTCGACGCGGCGACGGTCGGCCAGGCGCTCGGACGAATGGGGCGGGCGCCGGGAGCGTCGCTCGATCTGACGCTGGCCCGTGAGCTCGCCCAGCGCGAGGGTGCGAAGGCGGTGGTGCACGGCCAGATCGATCCGCTGGGCCGCGGCTACGTGGTGTCCGCCGAGCTCGTGTCCGCGGCGGATGGCGCCGCGCTGGTTTCCCTGCGCGAGACCGCCCAGGACGACGGCGCGATCATCGCGGCGGTGGATCGGCTGTCGGGCAGGCTGCGCGAGCGCATCGGCGAGTCGCTCAAGACGATCCGCTCGAGCGACCCGCTCGAGCAGGTCACCACGCGGTCGCTCGAAGCGCTGCGGAAGTACTCGCAGGGCGTCCGGGCGAGCGACGCGGCCGACATGGTGCGGGCCGTGACGCTCTTGGAAGAGGCGATCGCCTTGGACACCACCTTCGCGATGGCACACCGCAAGCTCGCCGTCGTGTTGAGCAACTCGGGCGGCGCGCAGTCGCGCATCGCCGCGGCCGCTACACAGGCATTTCGCCACCGCGACCGGCTCACTGCGTTCGAGCGCGATCTGGCCGAGGCGTACTACTACACTCGGGTCGACTACGATCCGGCGAAGACCGAGGCGGCGTACCGCGCGGCGCTCGAGCATCAGCCGGAGAACGGCGTGGCCCTCAACAATCTGGCGCTGGTCTTCAACGGGCTGAGGAGATTCTCGGAGGCGGAATCGCTGGCGGTGCGCGGGCTCGCCATCGCTCCCACCCAGTGGGCGCTGTACGTCAACGCGATGCAGGCGCAGATCGGGCAGGGCAAATACGCCGACGCGGCGCGGACGCTGGCGTCGCTCGCGCAGCGGGCGCCGGGACACCCGCTGCGTCCCTTCCTGCGCGCCTTCCTCGCGACGGCGCAGCGTCAGTACGACAGCGCGGAGGTCGAGACCCGGGCACTGGCGCAAACCGCGCGGGACCCCACCTGGCAGTCGGGCGCGGCTGGTACCCTGGCGGCGCTCAACCTGGTGCGTGGCAGGCTCACCGTGGCCGAGGCCCACCTCCGCCGGGCGATGGCGTTCGACGAGCAGCGCGGCGTCCCGGGTAAATACGTCGAAGACGCGATCGGGCTCGCGGTGATGGACGTGCACTACCGCAACGCACCCGACGCCGCCCGACGCGAGGTGGAGGAGGCCCTGCGGCGCCACCCTCTGGCCGCCATTCCCGCTGAAGACCGGCCGTACCTCGGCCTCGCGTGGCTGTACGCGGACGCCGGCCAGCCCGACCGCGCCCGCCAGCTCCTCGCCGAGTACGAAGCCGCCGTTCCCGAGGGTGTACGGCGCGGCCAGCCGTTCCGTCACGGCGCGGCAGCTCAGATCGCCTTCGCCGAGGGTCGCATCCAGGATGCGATCCGGGGCTACCGCACCTGGTACGACGAGGACGGGTGTTCGGTGTGCGGGCTGTTCCTCCTGGGCCGTGCCTACGAGCGGGCGGGCGAGCGCGACTCGGCGCTCGCCGTGTACGAGCGCGCGGTGACCACGCCCGGCTACACGCGCGCGTTCGAAGAGGAGCTCACGCTGGGACCGACCTATCGGCGCCTCGGCGAGATGTACGAGGAGCGGGGACAGCTCGACAAGGCGCGAGAGTATTACGGAAGGTTCATAGATCTGTGGAGGAATGCGGACTCCGAGTTACAACCGATCGTGCGGGAGATTAGGGGGAGACTGACGAGACTCACTCAGGAGGGTAGACGCTGAGACGATTAGGTAGACGCCAAGATGCCGAGACGCTGAGTGGATATGAGGGACGAGGGTTAACTCCTCACAATCGTCGCCGCCGCCATCGCGACCAGTCCCAATCCACCAGCGATTGACGCGGCGAGGATCTGCCTCTTTCTCAGCCCCTGAAACGCCTCCGGCATCTCACCCCTCGCCTCCAACTCCAACCGTGCCAGACGTGCGGCCGTCGGCACGCTGATTCCCACCGCCGCGAGCGCGCCCAACAGCCCCGCTCCCATCATCAGGTTGAGCCAGCCGGGCATCGCGCCCGAGCGCATGTACGGCATCGCGAGGACGATCCCCGAAAGGACGACCGCGATCGCGCCCGGGCCCACGAGCACCCGCTGGATGTTGCCGATCAGCTTGTAAGCGGCGAGACGGGGGCCGGGCTCGAACGACTTCGCCGACACGCCGGCGATCATGGTTGCAATGCCACCGCCCAGCCACAGAGTAAAACCGATGACGTGGATAAAGAGCCACAAACCACGCATGCAAACCCCCGGGTGTTAGACGCCTCAGACGTTGAGGTAGACGCCGGGGCGCCGAGACGCTGAGTGGATGTGAGGAGTGAGCTGTGAGTAGTTCCTAGCAACTCAGGCCTCACATCCACTCAGCGTCTCGGCATCTGGGCGTCTCCCTAATCGTCTACCCCCTCACAACCTCCGGAACAGGCTGGCGACCCGCATAGCCAGACTCAAGGTCGTGCCAATGATCTATCCTGTCCTCTCCCTGCTTCCAGCACCAGAAGATTTCCCTGCCATCCAGCTTGCCGTAGAAATCGACCAGCCCCTGCTCGAACCCCTTGAACACGCATCCGATCTGCTCCAGCTCGAGCAGGTAGTCCTGGATCTGGCGCGCGACGGCTTCGATTTTGGCGCGCAAGTCGAGCTGCTCCTTCGACTCGCCCCAGTCGGGGCGCGCCTGCGCGGCGGCGAGCTCGTACTTGTAGACCAAGTCACGCCACTTGGGGTGGAGAGCGGTAATGTCGGCCACCACTCGCTTGACGAGCGGCAGCGTGCGGTTGGCTTCGGTGAGTGAGAAATACTTCCGGGGCACGCCCAAATCTAGGCATAAGACGCCGAGAGGACGAGGTAGACGCTGAGATGTAAGACGCTGAGTGGATGTGAGGTGCGAGGGTCGACTTAGGGTCCACTCAGCGTCTCGGCATCTCGGCGTCTCCCCCAACGTCTATCCAACCTTGATCCCCTCAACCTGCTCTGGATGTGGAATAAATCCTACGACGCGACGGGTGTGGTCCACTACGACGATCGTGGAGCGTATATGCGAATCACGCTCGTCGAGCCTCTCGATCCGGAACCCGTCGAGCTCCGTGTCCGGTGTCACGACCGCCGTATCGGTGCGCACGTGGTCCTCGGCGGAGCATTCCTTGGGGTCGTGCCCCGCGGCGACGCAGCGGGTCACGATGTCGCGATCCGAGATCGTGCCCAGATAGCGGCGGTCTTTCGGATTGTCCACCACGGGCACGACCGAGATGTCCTTCATGCGCATCAGCGCGGCTACCTCGGCGCTGGTGGCGCCGGCAGCGGCGACATAGGGATCGGGGATCATGACGTCCGATGCTCGCAACCTGACCTCACAGGGGTTAGACGCGCAGACGCCGAGGTAGACGCTGAGATGCCGAGACGCTAAGTGGATGTGAGGCGTGAGATGTCACTAAGGCAACCTTAACTCGACCCTCATCCCTCATATCCACTCAGCGTCTCGGCGCCTCGGCGTCTACCCGATCGCCTAGGCGTCTTATATGGACGCCAATGCTCGCTGGGTAGCATCGTACCCGGCCCGAAGATACCTCTCCAGCTCCTCGACCGCGAACGTCGCCTCCCGCTCAGCGACTGGCCTCACGACCACGAGCTTCGCCCCATCCCGCGGCCATTCCGCGACCGCCTTTTCCGCCTGCGCCGCCATCATTATGCGCTCAGCTTCACCGTGGGCACGAACTAAAGGCGGCGGTAACAGGCGGTAAGGGGCGGTAGAAGGCGGTAGTTGCTC
>QHUR01000041.1 GCA_003221995.1 Gemmatimonadota bacterium
AGGTCCACCCCGACCGGATCGTCACCAACGCGGGTGCCCGGGCGGGCGACGTCCTGGTGCTGACGAAGCCGATCGGCACGGGCGTCCTCACGACCGCGCTGAAGCGCGATCTCCTGTCCGAGGCGGAGCTGGGCGAGGCCGTCGCCGTGATGACGACCCTCAACGCCGGTGCCGCGCACGCCATGGCCGGCGCGGGCGTGCACGCGGCCACCGACGTGACCGGGTTCGGCCTGCTGGGCCACCTGCACACTCTCCTCGCGGCGAGCGGCGTGGCGGCGGAGGTCGCGGCCCGGGCCGTTCCCTTCCTGCCCCGGGCGCGCGAGATGGCGGAGCGCGGTGCGATTCCGGGCGGCACGACACGGAACCTCGAGAGCCTAGCCGCGGCGGTCGGCTTCGACCCGGGCGTGGACGCGGTGACCCGCGTGCTGCTCGGGGACGCGCAGACCTCGGGCGGCCTGCTGATCGCCGTGCCGGCCGATCGGCGCGACGCGCTCGTAGCCGCTCTGGTGCGCGAGCACACACCCGCGGCGGCCGTGATCGGCCGCGTGGTGCCCGGGCCGGCGGGACGGATCAGCGTGGCCTGACCGTGGCGTGACGCCGATTCGAGAGTTTCGCTCGCTCACCCCGGACGCGTTCGACGCTCTGGAGCGCGCCGTGAGGGAGCGCCGCCGGGTGGCGCTGCGGCGGCGGGGGACCGAATATGTCGTTGTGGCCGAACGCCTCGATACGAGCGGGCGCGACGAGCTGCTCCAAGGGCGGTTGCCGATGACGGGCGAGCTGCTGGGCTTCCGGTTGCGCGACCTCGAGACCTTCGCGGTGTTGCCGTAGCCGTGTTCACGCGCCTGCTGGTGGGCCTGGACGGAAGCCCGCGGGCGGATTCGGCCTTCGAGCAGGCCGTGCTTCTGGGGCAGCGCTTCGGCAGCACGGTGGTCGTCGCGTATGTGCGCGAGCCGGGCCGCGCCGACGAGCGGGGGATGCTGGAGCGCGCGCGCGAGCGCCTGCTCGCGGCGGGCCTGACGCCCGAGACCGTCGCGGAGCAGGGTGAGCCCGACGTCCTGCTGGCGCGGCTCGCGTCGGGGGCGGACGCCGTCCTGGTGGGCCGGCGGGGGGCCACCACGAAGGGCGACGCCCTGGGCCCCACGGTCGCATCGCTCATCCGCATCGCGGAGCGGTGCGTGATCGTGTGCGGCGGGCAACCCTCGCCCATGCGCTCGTGCGCGGTGGCGTTCGACGGCGGAGACACGAGCCGGCGCGCCCTGGACCTCGCCGTCCGCTTCGCGAGCATCGTCGAGAGCACGGTGCACGTGATCCATGCCAACGACGACCGCACAGCCGGACTGCAGGTGGTGGGGAGCGCCGAGGCGGCGCTGTCGATGCAGCGCGTCGCGTTTGTGACGCACGTCGAGCCGGGGAAGCCGGGTGCGGTCGTCGCCCAGGTCATCAAGCGGATCCGCTGCGACGCGCTGTTCGCCGGAGCCCACATGGAGATCCGCGAGGGCCGGCCCAGCGGCGTCGTGGTGTCCCACGCGGAGGAGATCCTGCGCCACACCGACATCCCGGTGGTGATCCAACCCTGAGATGGCGCGAGCGGAGCCGACCAGCGTGCTGGTGCACGCCGACGAGAGCTGCCTCGGGAACGGCACGGAGCCGCCCAACCCCGGCGGCAACGCCGCCTTGATCGAGGCGCCAGCGGGCGACAGCGTCGCCCGGTGGGACTTCTACGAGTGCTCGCCCGACACGACCAACAACAAGATGGCGCTGGCCGGCGCCATCGCGGCGCTCGAGTGGATCCGCCGGCAGTGGCGACACGCCCGCGTGCTGTACGTGTCGGACTCAGCATACCTGATCAAGGGAATGACGGAATGGGTGAAGGGCTGGGAGACACGCGGCTGGAAGCGCAAGAGCGGCGCGCTCGAGAACCCGGAGCTGTGGCAGAAGCTGGTGCAAGCGGCGGCGGCGCACGAGGTGGTCTGGCACTGGGTCGAAGGCCACGCGGGCCACGCGAAGAACGAATACGCCAACTACCTCGCGACCCGGGCGGCGGAGCGCCAGGAGCGCTCGGATGGCCTGCTCGCGTCGGGCTTCGACGCCTGGCTCGCGCGCCACCGCGCGGCGGGCCGGTACACCGACTACGACCCCGACCGGGACGTGCGTGAGCGGCTTTAGGGACGGCGTCCCCGCCAACACGCACCGCCTGAACGTCCTCCCCGACGGCGCCCCTGCCCCGGAGCGCCCCGAGCGCGTTCCCCTGTACGAGGTGTACATGCGGATGGCCGAGGACCTGGCCAAGCGCTCCACCTGCGCCCGGCTGCAGGTCGGCACCGTGGTCACGGACCAGACGCTCGAAAACGTGCTCGCCATCGGGTACAACGGCAACGCGCGCGGCCTGCCCAACCGCTGCGACTCCGCCGTGCCGGGCAATTGCGGTTGTATCCACTCGGAGATGAACGCCTTGGTCAAGGCTCCCGGCAGCGTGCGGGACAAGGTGGTGTTCCTGACGGCGTCGCCCTGCGTGATGTGCGCCAAGCTGATCATCAACTCCGGGGTCACCCACGTCTTCTACCGCAAGGCCTACCGCGATCCCTCGGGGATCGAGGTGCTCGCGCAGGGTGGCGTCGTCCCCGTGCTCTACGACCGCTGGGCGCGCGAGTGGCGCTAGGTCAAGTGCGGAATGCGGAGTGCGGAATGCGGAATTGAAGGCCACCGGTCATATTCGGACCCTCCCCTCGCCGGAGGTCAGCCATGTGCCCACGCTTCGTCCGTGTCGCTCTGCTGTCGCTCGGTTTCGTCGCCCCGCTCGGGGCGCAGTCCCTCATGTACCGCCCGCCGAACCTGGGCAGCACCTGGGTGCCGGATCGCGGCCTGGTGCAATTCAACTTCGTGCACCGCTTCTACGTCGCATCGTCCGCCGGCAGCCACAAGGTCACGAACTTCCCGACGTTCACGCTCGCGCTTGGTCTGGGCCGCCAGATCGCTGTGGGGACGCACTACGGCACGAATTCGCTCGTCGTGCAAACGCCGTACCGGCCGAACGAGACCGAACTGTACGCCCGTTGGCGGGCGGTCGGCGTGGAAGGAAGGGATGGGTTAGCCGTCTCCGTCACCCCGGCGTACAACGTTGCGGCCCGCTCGGCGGACGGTGAGATCAGCGTTGACTACACCTCTGGTCGGTTCACCCTGTCGGGTGCCGCGCGTGGGATGACGAAGGCCTTCGGCATCGACACGGCCCGCGCCGCGTTCGCCGGTGGCGTCGTCGCGCGACTCACGAACTACATTGCGGTTAGCGCCGACGTGGGCTCGTTCGTCAAGCCGGACGTGCGCGCGGCTTGGAGCGTCGGGCTCGATCTCGTCATTCCCGGCTCGCCGCACACATTCTCCCTCCAGGCGAGCAACGCGACGACCAGCACGATCCAGGGGAATTCGGTCGGCTTCAGCAGGATGCTGTACGGGTTCGAGTTCACGATCCCGCTGCACTTGAAGCGGTTCGCGCCGTGGTTCCACGGCAACCCGAAGCCGGCCGTGGTCGGCAACGCCGCCCCTTCGGCCACCGGCCCCGTCGCGGCCGAGGTGCGGGTCGGCGGGTACCGGTTCACCGCCGACTCGGTCGTGATCGCGGCGGGGCAGACGGTCCGCTGGGTCAACGCGGATTTCGTGGAGCACACGATCACCTTCGACGGGGCCGAGCCGGGCTCGCCGCTGATCTCCCCCAACGGCACCTGGGCGCATCGCTTCGACCGGCCCGGGAGCTACACCTACCACTGCACCCCACATCCATTCATGACGGGTGTGGTGATCGTCAGGTGAAGGGAACAGGGAACCCTAAAGGACTCCCTCACGGTCGGGGGGAAGGGGGAAGGGTGTGGACGAGCTAGACCGGCTGTTCGAGCGGCTCGTGCAGGTGCTGGCCCAGGAGACGCCGGGACGGCTCGCCATCCCGTTCCCGGCGGCGGAGGTGTACGAGCGACTGGTGCCGTATCGCTCCAACCGCTCGCGCCTCAACGTCGCGACCCATCAGGATTACGAGATGACCGTGCTGCGCCTGCTCGCGGGCGAGCGCGGGTACGCTCAGCTCGACCCGGCCGACGTGGGGGACGCGCTGCGGCGGGAGATGGGCGAGCCGAACCCCGACACCGCGCTGTTCCGCCAGTTCCCGGACGCACAGCTGAGCCTCAACCGCCTCGCCGCCGAGCGCTTCCTGCGCGGCGACAAGGCGTACGCGCCGCCGCCACCGCCGCCGCTCCGCGTGGAGGACTCGGAGGACGACGAGGAGCCGGCGGGCGAGCCCGCGCGCCGGGAGATCTCCTCGTCCCACTTCGCCCTCGAGGTGCAGGCGGACGCGGCCCCCACCCGACAGTGCCCCTACTGCGGCGGCGTGCTGCCCACGCACCACAAGGTGAATTTCTGTCCGCACTGCGGGCAGCCGCCTTCCGGGGAGCTCAAGTGCCCCGCCTGTGGGAGCGAGGTGGACGTCGGCTGGGCGTATTGCGTGAGCTGCGGGCGCGCGACGGGCTTCGAGTGAGGCGCCACGCAGTCGCTATCATCGCGGGGGACGGCATCGGACCCGAGGTCATCGAGGCGGCGATCCCGGTGCTGGATGGCGCGGCCGCCAAGCACGGCTTCGGCTTGGACCTCGAACGGCTGCCGTACTCCGCCACTCACTATCTCAAGACGCGGGAGACGCTCCCGGAGGCGGCGTTCCGCCATTTGCGCGACGACGTGGACGCCATCTTCCTGGGCGCGCTCGGCGATCCCCGCGTTCCGGGGAACGAGCACGCACGCGACATCCTGTTGGGCCTGCGATTCCGGCTCGACCTCTACATCAACTTCCGCCCCGTCCGGCTGCTGCATCCCGATCTGACTCCATTACGGGCGGACAGGCGAACCATCGACTTCGTGATCTTCCGCGAGAACGCCGAAGGCGTCTACCTGGGCCGGGGGCGCATCACGGGCGACGAGTACGTGGCGGAGGAAGTGAACACCGCGAAAGGCGTCGAACGGATCATCCGAGCGGCCTTCGAGTGGGCCCGGGCGCACGGCAGGACCCGCGTGACCATGAGCGACAAGTCGAACGCGGTGCCCGCGCACCTCGTGTGGCAGCAGAAGTTCAAGGCGATCTCGCAGGAGTATCCGGCGATCACCCCCGAGCACCGCTACGTGGACGCGCTGGCGCTGGAGCTAGTGCGCGAGCCGGAGCGGTTCCAGGTCGTCGTGACCAACAACCTGTACGGGGACATTCTGTCGGACCTGGGCGCGGGTCTCGTGGGCGGACTCGGCCTGGCCGCGAGCGCGAACCTGCATCCGGGGCGCGCCGGGCTGTTCGAGCCCGTCCACGGCTCGGCACCACCGCTCGCGGGCAAGGGGGTCGCGAACCCCATGGCCGCCGTGCTCACGGGCGCCCTGATGTTCGAGCAGCTGGGGCATGCGCAGGCGGCACGGGACCTCGAGCGGGCCGTGCAGCAGACGATCGCGGCGGGAGTCCGGACGCCCGACCTGGGCGGGAAGTCCACCACGCGGGAGGTGGCCGAGGCGATCTCAGCCGCGCTGTAGGCTCATGGGTGGAACGCGAGTCTCGACGCCGTGAAGTCAGGCGAGCGCCCTACCGCCCCCCCGCCAGACCCCCGATATTCCCCTCGTCTCACGCGGAGCTCCTCCATGAAAACACAGGGTGCCAATCAGGACGTCGTCTTCCTGTCAGGGGTGCGGACCGGATTCGGCGCCTTCGGCGGCTCGTTGAAGGACCTCTCCGCCACCGAGCTCGGCGCTGTGGCGGCCCGCACCGCCCTCGAGCGCTCAGGCGTCCCCGCGGGGGAGATCGGCCATACGGTGTTCGGCAACGCGCTCCAGACCTCCGCCGACGCGATCTACCTCGCCCGCCACGTCGGCCTCAACGCCGGGCTCCCGATCGAAGTGCCGGCCGTCACTGTGAACCGGCTGTGCGGCTCCGGGTTCGAGGCGATCGCTCAGGCGGCACAGTTGATCCTGCTCGGCGAAGCGAGCGCCGTGCTCGCGGGGGGGGCGGAGTCGATGAGCCAGGCGCCGCACGTGGTGCGGGGCGCCCGTTGGGGCCTGCGGCTCGGCCCGGCGCCGCTCGAGGATCTGCTGTGGGAAGCCCTCAAGGATCCGCAGTGCGGCCTCTCGATGGCCGAGACGGCGGAGAACCTGGCGGAGCGGTACAAGCTCACACGTCGGGACGTGGACGAGGTCGCGCTCGGCTCCCAGCAGCGCGCCAAGAAGGCGTGGGACGACTGCGTGTTCCAGGATGAGGTGATCGCGGTCCCGGTCAAGAGCAAGAAGGGCCAGCCGGCCGAGTTCCGCGCCGACGAGCACATGCGACCGGAGACGACGCTCGAGGTCCTGCTCGCCCTCAAGCCCTATTTCAAGAAGGACGGCTTGGTGACCGCGGGTAACGCGTCGGGGATCGCGGACGGGGCGGCGGCCACGGTCGTCGCGAGCGAGGCCTTCGCGAAGGCGCGCGGCCTGAAGCCACTGGGCCGACTCGTCGCCTGGGCGGTGGCAGGTGTCGAGCCCAGGTACATGGGGATCGGTCCCGCGCCCGCCGCGCGCAAGGCGCTCCAGAAGGCGGGGATGAAACTGGAGCAGATGGATCTCGTCGAGGTGAACGAGGCGTTCGCGCCGCAATACCTCGCCGTCGAGCGGGAGTTGGGGCTCGACCGTGTCAGGACCAACGTGCACGGCGGCGCGATCGCCATCGGGCACCCGCTCGCGGCGAGCGGCACGCGCATCACGATCCACCTGCTGCACGCCCTGCGCCAGCAGCGCAAGCGCTTCGGGCTCGGCTCCGCCTGCATCGGCGGTGGCCAGGGAGCGGCGGTGATCGTGGAAGCGTACCCGGCCTGAGGGCGTTAGGGACACCCATGGAAACCGTCTACGTCGGATTGGGGATCGTCGTCGCCTACCTGCTCGGCGGCCTCCGCGTGCTGCGTGAGTACGAGCGCGGCGTCTACTTCTTCCTCGGCCGCCTGTGGGGCGCGAAGGGGCCGGGACTCATCTTCCTGCCGCCCTTGTTCGCCCGCATGCAGAAGGTGTCCCTGCGGGTCGTGGCGATGGACATCCCCCCGCAGGACGTGATCACGCGTGACAACATCTCGATCAAGGTGAACGCCGTCCTCTACATGAAGGTGCGGGACGCCGTGAGGGCCGTGAACGAGGTCGAGAACTACCTCTATGCCACGAGTCAGCTCGCGCAAACGACGCTCCGGTCCGTGCTGGGCGAGACCGAGCTCGACGAGCTGCTCATGAACCGGGAGAAGATCAACGCGATCCTCAAGACCATCATCGACAAGCGTACCGAGGACTGGGGCGTCGAGGTCTCGGCCGTCGAGGTGAAGGACGTGGACCTGCCGCCCGAGATGAAGCGCGCCATCGCACGTCAGGCGGAGGCGGAGCGGGAGCGGCGCGCCAAGGTCATCAATGCCGAGGGCGAGCTGCAGGCGTCGGAGAAGCTGGCCCAGGCGGCGCACATCATCGGCGCGGAGCCCGCGGCCATCCAGCTGCGTTACCTGCAGACGGTGACCGAGATCGCCTCGGAGAACAACTCGACGACCATCTTCCCCATCCCGTTGGACCTCTTCAGGGCCTTCCTCGAGGCCGCGGGCACGCGGGTCCGCGCCGGTACTCCCGCACTGCCCGAAAAGACGTCGGGCGACGCGCTGCCGGCGGCGCGCAGCGAGCAGAAGGCCAAAGTCTAGCGATGGCGGGCGAGCTCATCAGCCGTGAGGCGCTCGAGCGCATCATCCGCCGCGCCGCCGAGCTCCAGGCGGGCGCCCAGGAGATCGGCGACGGGCTGACCGAGCCCGAGGTCCTCGCCCTGGGCAAGGACGTCGGCATCCCGCCGCGCTACCTGCATCAGGCCCTGCTCGAGGAGCGCACCCGCACCACCGTGGCGGAGCGATCCGGGCCGTGGGGCTGGCTCGCGGGACCCGCCCGGCTCAGCGCCGCGCGCGTCGTGCCGGGCGAGAGGGGGACCGTGGAGCGGGCGCTCGCCCGGTGGATGCAGGAGGAGGAGCTGCTCCAGCTGAAGCGCCGCTACCCGGATCGCACGACCTGGGAGCCCAAGGTCGGTGCCTTCGCCTCGATCCAGCGGGCCCTCGGCACGGGCGGCAAGAGTTACGCGCTGGCGCGCGCCGCCGAGGTAGCGGGACAGGTGGCCCAGCTCGAGCCGGGGTTCTGCCACGTTCAGCTCGTGGCCAGCGTCCAAAACCAGCGCAAGGCACGGCTGAGCGGCGCTGTGGCGCTCGCCGCCTTGGCGATCGCGGTCGCGGCGCTCGCCACCGCGGTGCCGCTCGCCATCATCTCCCCGATTCTCTTTGCCAAGGCGGCGCTGCTCGGCGCCGCCGCCTTGTTCGTAGCCCGGCGTCACCGCGCGCAGAACGAGCGTGTTCAGGTGGGGCTCGAGCAGGTGCTCGACCGGCTCGAGCGCGGGGAAATCCGCGCCGAGCATGCCCTCCCCGGCTCCCACCCGAGCGCGTTCGTGCGGATCGCCGAGGAATTGCGGAGCGCGTTTCTCAACCCCGGGGCGCCGCGCCGGGGTTAGCCGACCCAAGCCATTGCCGGGAGAGGCATGACCGAGATACGACGTGTGGGGGTGCTGGGGTGTGGCCTGATGGGAAGCGGCATCGCGCAGGTGGCCGCCGCCGCCGGCCACGAGACGATCGTGCGCGACGTGTCGCAGCAGATCTGGGACCGCGCACGCGGCGGCATCGAGAAGTCGCTCGCCAAGTTCGTGGAGAAGGGGAAGCTCGCGGCGGCCGACCGGGACGCCGCGCTCAAGCGGCTCACCTTCACGACCGCCACCGGCGACCTGAAGGGCTGCGACATCGTCGTCGAGGCGATCACGGAGGACCTCGAGCTCAAGAACGCGCTGTGGAAGGAGCTGGACGCGCTCTGCCCACCGCACACCATCTTCGCTTCCAATACCTCGAGCCTGACCATCGCGGCCATGGCCGCCGCCACCAAGCGCGCCGATCGCTTCGTGGGTCTGCATTTCTTCAACCCCGTGCCGCTGATGCAGCTCGTCGAGGTCGTGCGCGCGGTGACCACGTCGGAAGAGACGTTCCGGCGCGCCTTCGCGTTCGCCCGTTCCCTCGGCAAGGAGGCGGTGGCCGCGAAGGACAATTCCGGGTTCATCGTGAACCTGCTGCTCGTCCCCTACCTGCTCGACGCGATCCGCGCCGTGGAGCACGGCGTGGGCACTGTGCCGGACATCGACAAGGCGATGCAGCTCGGGTGTGGCTACCCGATGGGGCCGCTCACGCTGCTCGACTTCGTCGGCCTCGATACGACCTACCGGATCGCCGAGATCATGTTCACCGAGTATCGGGAGCAGAAATACGCGCCGCCACCGCTGCTCAAGCGCATGGTCACCGCGGGGCTGATGGGACGGAAGAGCGGCAAGGGGTTTTACGACTACTCCGCCGACCCGCCCCGGGTCGTGGACCTCGGCATCTGACGCTGCTCCACCCACCCCTGCCTAAAGGACGTCCGCATGTTCGGCTATGACTGGCCTCGCTTTCACGCGGCGGTGAACGATCTGCCCGCGGCCCTGCTGTTCACGACCGTGCTCTTCGACGTCGCCGCCGGCCTGACGAAGCGCGCGTCGCTGCAAGCCGCGGCGCTCTGGACGCTGTGGGCGGGCGTCGTCGGGGGGTGGGTCGCCGTGCTCGCCGGGCTGCGGGCGCAGGACGTCATCGAGCACGGCGAAGCGATCCACGATCTGATGGAGATGCACGAGACGCTCGCGCTCACCACGATGGGTATCTTCACCGCCGTGCTCGCGTGGAAGCTGTTCCGGCGCGCGCGGCTCAGCGGCGCGGAGGAGCTGGGATTGCGGGTGGTGAGCCTCGCGGGGCTCGTGGGCATCATCTGGACGGCCGTGCTCGGTGGGAAGCTCGTGTTCGAGCACGCGGCAGGGATTCCCCGCACGACGATGCAGGCTGAGATGATGAACCGTGCGGCGGAGCACGAGCACGCCCCCGCGACGCCGCCGCACAGGCATTAATGCAAGTGCGGTTCCGCATTCTAGTTTTCATCGCCGCCTGCACCCCGGCGACCACGCGCCCGCCGTTCATGCCCTACCCGGCGACACCTGCGCTGGTCATCAACGCGCGCCCGGCCCGCGTGATCGCGGCGCTCGACAGCCTGGTCGCAGCCGAGAGCCTGCGGGTGACGGTGGCGAGTCAACGGGACGGCTACCTCGAGACGGCCTGGTACGACACGGCGGCGAAGACGTCGCATGCGACCCGGGGCGACGTCCCGAACCTCGCGACCACGGTGAAGATCCGCTGCTGGGCCGACCCGTACGTACCGGGCGAGAGCACGGTCACGCTGGAGGCCGTGTACCGGCCACGCTACGATCCCTCCCGCACCGAGCGCGACCTCGAGGTCGTGGTGCCCAAGGAGCACGAAGGGTACAAGATCGCGGAGCGACTGCTGGGGAAATTGAAGGACAGGCTGGGCGCGATCGCGCGGTAGCGTGTCGGGCGGACGCTCAGGCGCCGACGAGCCCTCGCACCCAGCTCTCCATCACGTCCAGATCGATCATCGCGTCGCGGCAGGGGCCGTTGGCGAGCCGCATCGTGAGGCCGAGCACCGGGAGCTTGCCCGCGACGTCGCGCAGGCCCGTCATCATGTCGCGCTCGCAGGCGACGGCGACGACGGCCCGCGGCCGCCGCTCGCGGATCACGCGCCGCGCCAGCTGGCCGCGCGTCGCCACGAACACCGGCACCTCGTAACGCCCGGCGATCGCCAGCACGCCGTCCAGCGCCTGCTTCGAGAGGCACCGCGGGATGAGCACCAGCAACTCGCCCTTCCCCACCTTCCGCCCACGCTGCTCCGCCAGAGCGTTGTACACGTCGATCGCCGCGTGCTCCACCCAATCGCGCCGCCCCACCAGCCGCGCGACTTGCGACGTGAGGTTCATGAGCCGGAGGAACGGCCCGCGCTCGAGCAGGCGCTCGGGAAGCAGGGCCACGCCTCCATAGAACGAAACGGCGAGGGCGGCGAGCCACAGGCTCGCGAGGCTGAACGCCCCCGCGACGGCCCAGCCCACGGCGCGGGGCAGCGCAGGTGCCACCGCGGCGAGCCGGGGCGAGAGCAGAAACAAGACGCCCGCCGCCGCGGCGCACAGCACGACCAGGGTGAGTGCGGCATAGCGGAAGAACAGGCCTGGGGGCGCGGAGAAGTCGCCGCCGTTGGGGAGCGGGCCGCCGTCCCATTCGTCCCACTCGTGACCGAGCCGGCGGTCGGTCTCGATATGAATGAGTTGGGCGCGCGGTGCGTCGATCGCCATGGGAACGGTCAAGCATCACCCGGGGCCCTCAGGGTGTCAAGCTGACCGGCACGTAGTGCGTGGTCCCTGGCGCGTGGTAACTTCCGGCAGCGTGTCGACGCCCCTTCCCCGCTCCCCCTTCCCGGGCCTTTGGACCGACGAGCGCATCCGCGCCGCCTACTCCGAAGGGGCGGGGATCTACCGCATCGTCCCCACCGGCGTCGCGATCCCACGCGGAGTCGAGGACCTGCAGCAGCTGGTTCGCTGGGCGGCGGAGACGGGCACGCCTCTCGTGGCCCGGGGCGGTGGGAGCGGCATGGCGGGCGGCAGCGTGGGCCGCGGCGTGATCGTGGATCTGAGCCAGGGGTTCGCGTGGACCAAGCCCAGCTGGG